>CAMXQE010000016.1 GCA_947246015.1 uncultured Lachnospiraceae bacterium
AATTGCGGAGGCAGCAAGGGTGGTGAAATCCGTACAGCCTCTGCTGACAGCAACGCAGCAGAAACTGGCTAAGGGCATTAAGCTGTCGCCGGACCAGATACAGTATATGAAATCCCTGATTGCGCTCAGTCAGTTGAAAAAGAAAGAGGTAGAGAGCAAGACGGCAGAGATGGAAGCTATGCAGGATTCACTTGGTAATCTGACGAATGCATCGGTGAATGTGTCGGGAGTGGTATTTCCGGGAACTAAAATCTGCATCGGGGATTCTTCCATGATAGTTCAGGGGCAGATGCAGTATTGTAAGTTCATAAGAACCGGCGGCGAGGTTAAGATGACAGCTTTGTAGGTCATTGTAAGTAAGGAGGGGTACTTATGTCGATTAATCGTATCGAATTGCAGGGAACTATAACGAGAGCGCAGGATTTTACGACCATTAAGCAGAATGAAGATAATAAAGGGATGGTAGACCAGACAAACTTTCAGACGCAGTTCCATAAGACGGTAGATAATAAACTGACACAGGTGCATCAGGGAGATAACGCTGAGGGAAAAGGAAAGGGTCCTGATGCCAGGGAGAAAGGAAACAATGAGTATTCCGGAGACGGCGGCAGGCACCGCAGGAAAAAATCCGGAGAGGAAGAGGATGGAAAAGTCGTGCTTAAGGGCATGAGTCGGTTCGATATGAAAATTTAGGGCATGGATTTTCAGGCATGTCCCGGAGAAAGCAGGGCATTATGGGATTGATAGAGATTATACTTATCATAGTGGGCGCTGTTGTTTTGATTATAAGCTATGTGGTTCCGGCAGGAAGGACGGACGGGAATGCAGCACAGGCGCCGAAGATAGATGAAAAAATGATAAGGGACATGGTGGAGAAAGAAATCGGAGGTGCAAAAAGCCATATTAACGATATGGTAGATGAAACGCTCAGTTATTCCATGGAAAAAACAGAACGTGCAATGGAGAGGCTGACCAATGAGAAAATTATGGCAATCAATGAGTATTCCGATCAGGTGCTGAACGCTATTAATAAAAACCATCAGGAAGTTATGTTTTTATACGATATGCTGAATGATAAGCATACGAATCTGGTGAATACGGTAAGCGAGGCGTCGAAAAGGGCGAAGGAAATTAAGCAGACAGTTCAGGATGCGGAGATTACGGTGAAAGAAGCTGTGGGAATAATCGCCGAGGACGCGGAGGCCATAGCGGAAAGCGTAGAGATTACAGACGGAAAACAGACAGTTTTGGGAGATATGCAGAAAAGAAACGGGAATGCGGAGACAGGAGAAGCGTCCGGACTGACGGCGGGACAGGATGAAAATGGAGAAGACGCGGAATTTGTTCCGATTGCTCCGAAGCGGGTGGAGCTGGTGCAGGGAGTCATAAAGGAAGAAGAGGCAGCCGGCGCGGACGGCAGTAAGGAGTTCCCTCACGAACCGGTTATGGAGGATGAAAAGAATTATAACAACAATGACCAAATATTACGGCTGCATAAATTAGGAAAGTCAAAAACCGCGATAGCCAAGGAGCTGGGTTTAGGCGTAGGGGAAGTAAAACTGGTAATCGACCTGTTTGAACAGTAGATACCGGAAAAGATGGACAGGAGCAGTTATGAATTTGAAATATTATCTGAGAGGGCTGGGGCTGGGAATCGTCATGACAGCGATTTTGCTTGGAATTACGTCCGGAGGCAGAAAAGAAGCATTGACAGACGATGAAATTATTACAAAGGCAAAAACATTGGGAATGATAGAAGATTCGGAACTGGCCGGCTATGTGGACAAAGCCAGGGCGGATGCGGAAGCAGGGATGCGGACGGAAATAGAAAAAGAACTGAGGAATAGTCTGCAGGCGGAAATCAGAGCGGAGGTTGAGTCAGAAGTAAAGGCAGAAATGCAGGCGGAGCAGATATTGCAGCAGCCGGAGGAAGAAGCGGCAGATACGGAAGGGAAAGAAGGAGAAACAGCGGAGGCATCGAAGGAGCCGGAACCGGAGCCTGTGGAGTTTACCGTATATAGCGGAGAACTGCCGCAGGAAATCAGCAGCAGGCTGGAGCAGGCAGGGCTGGTAGAATCTGCGTCGGAATTTGAAAAGTTCCTTCTCGGGAACGGTTATGACCGTTCTATTGTAGCTTATAAATATCGTATACCGGCAGATGCGGATGAAGAGCAGATTGCAAAAATTATAACCGGACATAAAGGAACTGCGGCGGAATAATAAAATGTGTGAAACCCCTTGTCAAAAGGGGTTTTGTTATGTTATAATTTAGCAGTTGTGACTATAAAACACGTATACCTATTCGGTGTCGGTGCTTACAGGCGTCGCAGGCGGCAGGGTAAGTAGGCATGGAAGTATAAAGGATACGGAAGCAGTTAACCAAATGGAGGTAAGAAACATGAGCGTTATTTCAATGAAACAGTTACTGGAAGCGGGTGTTCATTTCGGACATCAGACAAGAAGATGGAATCCCAAGATGGCTCCTTATATTTTTACGGAGAGAAATGGTATCCATATCATTGACTTACAGAAGTCTGTAGGTAAGGTAGATGAAGCGTATAAGGCAGTATTTGATATTGCATCACAGGGCGGAACGATTCTTTTTGTCGGAACAAAGAAGCAGGCGCAGGATGCGGTTAAGGTAGAAGCAGAACGCTGCGGTATGTACTATGTAAATGAGAGATGGCTGGGCGGTATGCTGACTAACTTTAAGACAATCCGCAGCAGAATTGATAGATTGAAACAGATTGAAACGATGTCCGAGGACGGTACTTTTGACGTGCTTCCCAAGAAGGAGGTTATTGCCCTTAAGAAAGAATGGGAGAAGCTGGAGAAAAACCTCGGCGGTATCAAAGAAATGACAAGAATCCCGGATGCTATTTTTGTAGTAGATCCCAAGAAAGAAAGAATCTGTGTACAGGAAGCACATGCATTGGGAATTACACTGATTGGTATCGGCGATACAAACAGTGATCCGGAAGAACTGGACTATATCATTCCGGGTAATGATGATGCAATCAGGGCAGTAAAGTTAATCGTTTCCAAGATGGCAGATGCTGTGGTTGAAGCAAATCAGGGCGAGGAAGCGGTTGAGGAGCAGATGGCGGAAGAATTCGCAGCGGATGCAGCAGAGCCGACTGATATTGAAGAAGTAGTTGACGCAGCAGAATAAGCAGCAGGCAAATGGAGGAAATAGAAATGGCTATTACAGCGGGAATGGTAAAAGAATTAAGAGAAATGACCGGTGCAGGTATGATGGACTGTAAGAAGGCCCTTACCGAGACCAATGGCGATATGGATGCAGCAGTAGAGTTCTTAAGGAAGAACGGTCAGGCAAAAGCAGAGAAGAAGGCCGGCAGAATCGCAGCAGAAGGACTTTGCCGTGTAGCAATGGACGGGGATAAGGCAGCGGCAGTTGTGGAAGTGAATTCTGAGACGGATTTCGTTGCAAAGAATGAAGACTTCCAGAAATTCGTAGAAGATGTGGCAGTACAGGCAGTAAAATCCAGTGCGGCAGATTTGGATGCTTTTCTGGCGGAAGCGTGGGGACCCGATGCTTCTAAGACCGTGAAGGATGCTTTGGTGGATAAAGTTGCCGTAATCGGCGAAAATCTGAATATCAGAAGATTTGAGAAAGTAGTAGCAGAAAACGGCTGTGTCGTATCTTATGTGCATGGCGGCGGAAGAATCGGCGTTATCGTGGAAGCGGATACGGATGTTGTAAATGACGGAGTGAAGGAAGCATTGACCAATATTGCAATGCAGGTAGCGGCTCTTTCTCCTAAGTATGTATCCACTGCAGATGTTTCCGAAGAATACAAGGCACATGAGAAAGAAATCCTGATGGCACAGATTGCACAGGATCCGAAGATGGAAGGAAAGCCGGAGAAAGTAATCGAAGGCGCTGTAACAGGACGTCTGAATAAGGAACTGAAGGAAGTATGTCTGTTGGAGCAGACTTATGTGAAAGCGGAAGACGGAAAACAGACTGTTTCACAGTATATTGCACAGGTGGCAAAAGAGAACAGCGCAAATCTTTCCGTGAAGAAATTCGTCCGTTTTGAAACAGGTGAAGGTCTGGAGAAGAAAGAAGAGAACTTTGCCGAGGAAGTTGCAAAGCAGATGGGAATGTAAAGAAAATCTGAATTGCAACTTCCTCGTGGGAAGCTTGCAAAGCAGATGGCAGGAAACTAATAAGAAAAGTTTCAGCCTGAAATTCCTTGAAAACATAGGAAAATCAAGCATTACAGTATGTTTTGTGGATTTGAAAAGGATATTATAAACTATCGTAGATTATCGCAAAGTATCATGGCAATTTTGGTAAAGATTTGGTATGGATTTTACCAAAGTCATTCACGAAAAGTTTGCTTGCTTATTCACTTGTTTTGGAAGTAATGAAGTACCAGTTCAATAATTAAGTATTAACATAAGGACATTATTTGTTGAGGAATCAATGAATAGTGTCCTTATTTTAATGTTTAAATAAAGAATTAAGATAGAAAGGAACAAGAATCATGAAAACAGTAAGCATACATCTAATACCGCATTGGAATTAGAACGGCTGAAAGCTGAAGAAGATGATAGAGTGAGAAGGTTGAAAGAAGCGGAGTTACAGGAAAATAATCCTTCTGATGGAGATATAGAAGCGAAAGAAAAGGTTGACGGTGAAACCCCATCGGTGTAAGATTGAATCATAAAAAACAGGGATGCCGAAACATCCCCATTTCCTAAACTGCCACTTGAAAATGAAAAGTGGATAGTTTATAATCATCTTAGGAACAATCATAGGATATTTGCCGTGTCCGATGGTTTGCACCGGGAACTAAATAAAATTATCTAGTGTAACACAAGCTATCCCCTATTTGCCGTAGAGGATAGCTGTTTTATTTTTTGCGGTTGTTTCTATTGTCTAAATATGTTAGGGCGGTAAACACCACTAACAGTAATGTAAGTACATTATTTAAACTCATAGCGTTCCCCCCTTTCCGTTCCCGGAAAGAGCAACCACCAGACTATCTCCACGTTGTTCTAATCTGACTAAAGAGAATTATATCACATTATGTCGTATATTGCTATATAATTATCCCTATTTCCGTATATCAAAAATAGAAAGAATTATGGATTTGGAAATGTTGTGTTTGTGTGTTTGGGATGATTATTTGTGATGTGTGGATGTGATGGACTTTTACGAGTATGACACGTTATAAGGCGATTCTAGGGCATTTTGGGCGTTAGGTGTGAATTAGCCATTGATGGGGGAATGCGCTTAAAATGGCTTGTGGCGTGTAATGTACTTGAGATTAGTCCCCCTGTTGGAAGATTTGGCTGCTTTTTGTACCTGTTTTTTCCACCGAAAAATTTTGGTATATAATTCACATTTTTGACAGAATATGCTAAAATATGTAAAAATGTTATTTTCTATATACGGAGGAAAATATGAATAGGAATGTAGAGGGGAATATGTCGAACAAAGACTTTCTAAATATATTAACAGCTATGGTAGCAGTTGTACTAACGACTGGAATGCCAAATGCGAAATGGCAAATTATATTTATAATTTTTTATTTAATTTGGATTTACTTGTTCTCGAATTATCGTGGACAGACAAATTTATTAAAAAAAATTGGTTGTTGGATAACAGGTATTTTCTGTGTTGCAATTATTGGATTTTCTATATATGGTTTGGGGTCAATTGAAAATTATTTAAAAAAAGTGGTCAATACTTTTTTTGATGTAAAACAAAATACTAATAGTCAATTGTCTGAACAGTATGTAGAATATTTTGAAGATATTGAGGAACAACTAATAAAAGCTGAGGATATCAATGAACAACTAAAAAAAGTGAATGAAAATATAAATATATTGGATGAAGATATAGGAAATTTATCAAATGATATTAAAGTATTTTCTTTTGTGAGTAATAAAAGGGATCAAAGTCAAATTGATGAGATATTAGGAATACTAAATGAGGAGTATTACCCTGAAGAGTTTAACGATTTAAGAAATAATACATATCAGATTGAGTTATATTACAAAGTACGATTATCAGAAAGAAAATATTATTATTATAATGTAATTCAAGCGTTTGAGAAATTTGGTATAAATTGTAAAAAGTTTAATATAGATGAGAACGATTTATTAGTTTGGGATTTACATCGTTTATATATATTATATCAAATGAAAGATAGTATTAAAGAACAATTGGATTCGGAAAAAGAATTTGGGAAAAGGCTAAATAACGAAGATTTTAAAATAAAAAAAGAGGAATATGGTGATTCGATTTATTATAAAAGATGGGGAAGATCTTATGAAGAATATACACCGAAAGAGATTGATAAATTTTTAAATGATGAAATTATGGATTATTATGACAAATTTATGGAAAATATTTTGATTAATGAAAATTAAAATTCGACATATAATAACTGTTTTTTATAAAGGTCTACGGAAAAACACCGTAGCCTTTTTTTATTACTCAAAAACAAATATAAAGTAAGTAGATTCTAATAAATGTATATAATGTACCCTATAGGGTGGACAAATTTAAAGGTTCATTCCCTGAAATTAGACATTTTAGTAATCAGCTACACAACCGAAGGAGTATAAATGGCAAAAATCAACAACACCATAAGACTGCTTGACTACAAAGACACAAGTGACCTCTATTTGCAAATTGACGATGATTTAGAAACTTACAGAGCAAGTTATCATATCTACAAATTGCATACTGTACAGAATATCAGTTCAAATAAAGCACTGATAATCATGGAAGAAGATACAGACCGTGTACCAATATACTTTTTCTATAAATATATTAAAGATGAAGAATTGAAGTATGAAGAATTAGTATTTTATGATATGCCGTCTGGCAACATGATTATGTCTGTACAAGAATTACAGATGTTAAATTCATTAGGAAAACTGTCTTTAGATGGAGAAGATTACATTATAGACAAAATCGAATACTGCATAGAAGCTACTGTATGCAGGATGCGTTGGGGGCGTAATAATGATGCGGTATTGCGGAAAAGAGAAGAAAAAGTAGGGTTTGACCATAAGATGTTGTGATTTGAGGGCAAAAATCGGGCTGAAAAATGGTTTGTTTTTGCCCGATTTTTTGCCCATTTTTAAAGATACGCAGGGTTGAAAAAGTGGTTTTAGGAGTGATTTGGAGAAAAATGCAGTAAGCAAAGCTAAAAATGAATATGGGTACAAATCAAAATCGGGGATACGGAGTATCTGTATCTGCCAACGGATATCTGCTCCATGAACAAGGTAAAGGAAAGGTTGCAGGTGCAGTCTTATCCGCTGGTTCCTTTTCTGCTAATTGGTATAGTCATCAGTGTTTTTAGTTATTTCTAAAATATCAGAACGCATAAAATTTCTTCTTTCTATTGATAATATTTCGGTATGCCGATATAATATAAAGAGAGGAGGAGAGGCGATGGTAGAAAGGTTATTAAAGAAACAGAATATGACAAAATACCGACTTGCGGTAGAAGCAGGTATTCCTCACGCTACATTGAATGATATATGCAGTGGAAAAACCAGACTGGAAAAATGCAGTGCAGAAACGGTATATAAATTAGCAAAGGCGTTAGGCGTTTCTATGGAGATGCTGACAGTTGCAGGAATTCAGAATGCAGAAAGAGAACGGGCCTATGAATATGGCTTGCCAGAATATTTGCAGCATGATTTAGATGCCTATAAGGAAGGTCTGAAAAACAAGTCTGATTTATTGGATTGCCTGTGGGGAGAGCTGTATGGAAGTATTAACATAGCAGAAATTAATGATGGAGCAATTACCCGGGAACATGCAGAGTTTCTACGGAACAAGTATCTTTTCGGAGGAAAACATAACAGGAAAGATTGATTTTACAAACTGCAAAAAGATTTTAGAAAGGGCATACAATGGTGCTAACGGAAAGAAGATTGCAGTGGAATATAATGGAAGAGAGTATATGCTTAAGTTTTCGCCGTCGGGTGCGATGAAGCCGATAGAGCTGTCCTATACGAACAGTTGTATTAGTGAGCATATAGCAAGCAGTATTTTTAACATGGTTGGTATCAAGGTACAGGAAACCCTGCTTGGAAACTTTGACAGGCACAATGGAAACTGGAGCTTTTTGTTTGATGATTTCACGAAAGAGGCAAGTCTTGCTCCGATTTATGACTGCGGAAGCTGTCTGTTGCCACAGGCAGACGAAAGGATTAAGGAACAGGCACTGATAAATGAAGATGTGATGAATGCCAGGATATATCAATTTCCATCATCAACAATTAAGTTAGACGGAAGAAAAATCAATTACTCTGATTTTCTTATGTCGGCAGAGGAGTCGGAATGTAATGCCGCAGTACAAAGAATGGTTCCAAAGATTAACTTGGAGCAGATAAAAGGGTTTATTGATGAAGTACCCTATATCACAGAGTTGCAGAAAAACTTTTATATGAGGTATATAACGGCAAGGTTTGAACAGATTTTAAAGTCTGCTTATGACATGGTAATGTCAGAAAAGCAGGAACTGTCGGAAACGTCGGAACCGAATATGACAATGTAATAGATGTACTGAAAGGACACCGTAAAAAATGCGGTGTCATTGATTATCTGCTTTGCCATTACACCCCTTATCAATGCAGGCTTATCAAAAAGGGTTTTGCGAGTAGTGCTTGGAGAATGGCATTTGCAGGGATTTTTATATTTTTGCTATAGTAAGAGCCGAGAAAGATGAACAAAATGTAATTGATGGGTCTGCTATTTGATGATATACTGTTAGCATGGAATAATCCAAGAGGAATAAAAATGAAATTTGAGTGGGATGAAAATAAGAATATTATAAACAAAGAAAAACATAAAATTTCTTTTGAAACGGCAGTATATGTGTTTGATGATCCTTATTATATTGAAATGTATGATTTTGAGCATAGTGTTGATGAGGATAGATATATTGCGATAGGAAAAGTCGGAGATGTATTGTTTGTGGTTTTTACGGAAAGAAAAGAAACGATTAGATTAATTTCAGCCAGACTTGCAACAAATGCAGAAAGGAATCTTTATTATGACCAGAACATTAATTATTGAAAGCGGACAAAAACCAACGGAAGAGCAGCTTAAAGAGGTTGAAGAGGCAAAAAAAAGCCCTATAAATTTTGATGAGGATTGTGAAGAATTGTCACCAGCCATGATGAAGGCGTTTAGGAGTGCAGTTGTGCAGCGAAATCGTAAGAAAAAGGCTTAAAAACTGATAAAAATATAAACTATATAGAAAATATGTAATGGATGCGAACAACTGAATACAGAAAATAGGGGAAGTGTTCATCCTTTTGGCTTATTCATTAGTTTATTGCGGCAGAGATGTTGGAGCATACTTATGAATTTTCTTTTAAATATCCGTTCTTTTTTTGTTGATGACATTTGGAAGAATTTCCAACTTAATTATATTTCATTTTGAATTGAACATTATATTTGATGCTGTATATGTGACGGGCTGGTGTATGCGGGTGTTTAAGGAGAAAGGCAGCCGGCTGTTTGATTTTTTCAGCAGAACCTGGAAAGCATATAAGATAAATGTACTGGCATTAGCAGTATTGTTTATTCTTATGCATCCGGCATGGTGCCGGATGTCAACCGTTGTGCGGACGGTGCAATATCTGGCAAGTGGTGAGGCGAAGCATCAAATCCTTTTGGACGCTAGTATGAAAGATGTGGAGTTGGAACCTATTTCAGTGTCGGCAGGGGTTTTGTTTAATTATGATATTGTGGAAGACCCGGAGGGATGGCCAAATACCGTGATGGCGTATTTCTTTAATAAAGATAGTGTGAAGTTGAAAGTGGATTAAGGGATTTCCTATCGCCGGACGGCAGGGACACGGAAGCCGGAATATTCAAAAGGTTTAAGAAGTAATTTCAGATTAGACAGTACAGCTTTGGCGATAAGGGCTGTACTGCTTTTTTATGCACAGGGGCATCCAAAGGAAGTGTGTCAGCAGAGCTGACGGATGCCCCGCGCGGCGAGTAGGGAGAGAAACCTTCCCTGCTCGATTTTCATAGGAAAGTGTGATGGAAAGTGTGATGGAATGAAAAAGAAAAATCCTGTTGTAACAAAGAAAGGATATGGTTATAATGGAACTTAGGAAGTTTGGTCAAATATAGACTGGAATCGTTACATATGACATAGAGAGTAAAAGAAAGTATAAAAAGCATAAAACAGCATAAAGGAAGGAAAACATCATGGATTTGACGAAGTTAAGGGAGCAGATTGACATCATCGACAAACAGATTGTGGAACTGTATGAACAACGGATGGATGTATCCAAACAGGTGGCACAGTATAAGATTGAAACAGGAAAGAAAGTGTTTGATAAAGAGCGGGAAGAAGAAAAGCTCAGGAAAGTGAAATCCATGACGCATAATGAATTTAACAGCCTGGGAGTAGAGGAACTCTTTGAGCAGATTATGTCCATGAGCAGAAAGCTGCAGTATAAGATGCTGACGGAGAAAGGAACAAGCGGCAGACTGCCGTTTATCGGGGTGGACAGGCTGGACGCGGAACATGCCAGGGTGGTGTTCCCCGGTGCGGAAGGGGCTTATACACAGGCAGCGATGGAACAGTATTTCGGAAAGAATATCAACAGCTTCCATGTGGATACCTTTCGGGATGCGATGATTGCCATTGATGAGGGAAGCGCGGATTATGCGGTCCTTCCGATAGAAAATTCCACGGCGGGCATTGTCAATGAGATTTATGATATGCTGGTAGAATTTGAAAATTATATCGTAGGCGAGCAGATTATCAAAATTGAGCATTGCCTTATGGCGGTGCCCGGAACGAAGCTGGATGACATCAAAACGGTGTATTCCCATCCCCAGTCGCTGATGCAGAGCTCCCGGTATTTACAGGAACATGCTTCGTGGCGGCAGATTAGCATGAACAACAATGCTTTTGCGGCGAGGAAGGTATCAGAGGACAAGGATAGGACACAGGCTGCGATTGCCGGAGCACATGCGGCGGAAACTTACGGTCTTGAAATTCTGGAAAAAGGCGTGAACCAGTCCAGTATAAATTCCACCCGTTTTATTATTGTGACGAATCAGAAGATTTTCCTAAAAGATGCAAAAAAGGTAAGCATATGTTTTGAAGTGCCTCATAAGAGCGGTTCCCTCTACCATATGCTGTCCCATTTTATCTACAATAACCTGAATATGAATAAAATCGAGAGCCGTCCCATAGAGGACAGGAATTGGGAGTACCGTTTCTTTATTGATTTTGACGGGAATCTGGCAGACAGCGCGGTGAAAAACGCCCTGCGGGGTCTGCGGGACGAAGCACGGGAAATGAGGATTCTGGGGAATTATTAGGAAGCCGGAGGAGGGATGGACGATACGGTTGGGCGGATTTTCCATGCCGTATCGTAAGAACCGGAAAAAAGGAAAGACATGGAGCGGACAATAAAATGTGGGAAAAAGAACTGATTATATACAAAGATTTTGAGGACGGAAACCTGCTTCACGATATGGCATGGCTGATGGAACATTACGGTGATGGGGATGATAAGGAAGAAAATAAAAAAGAAGATAAAAAAGCCCTTCTGTACGATTGTATGCACCGTCTCCTGGAAATGGCGGGGCACCACGGATTCTATGGGAATCTGTGGCACTGTTATCTTACCAATCTTCTCGTAAACAATGAAAACAGCTACAGTATGGCATGTGAAATCCGGGGGGAAGTGGAGGGTACCATCAATTGTGCAGTGCTTCACGATATCCTGATTTTTAAAAAGTTTTATGATTATGACTTTACGGATATGATGAAAGCGCTGGATATGGACTGCTTTTCGTTAATACTGTCTTACGATAGCTGCAGGCAGGGGAGCAAGGTATATAACACCCGTATCTGCAAGAGAATCTGTGACCTGGCGGTGAAGTTTACGCAGGACCACTCACCGGAGGAAATGAAAGCGACGCTGACGGAATTTTATAAGGAGTACGGCGTAGGAAAATTCGGTCTGCACAAAGCATTCCGTATTGCCCACGATGAGCAGGGCGTACAGATTGTCCCGATTCTCAATATCGCCCATGTCCGCCTGGAGGATTTGGTAGGGTATGAAATCCCGAAGAAGAAGCTCACTGATAATACTGAGGCATTTGTGGAGGGGAGAAAAGCCAATAACTGCCTGCTGTTCGGTGATGCGGGAACGGGGAAATCTTCCAGCATCAAGGCGATTGCCAATGAATATTATGAGAAGGGGCTTCGCATTATAGAAGTTTATAAGCACCAGTTTCAGGATTTGAATGACGTAATTGCACAGATTAAAAACCGTAATTATAAATTCATTATTTATATGGACGATTTAAGTTTTGAGGAGTTTGAAATCGAATATAAATATCTGAAAGCGGTAATAGAGGGCGGTTTGGAGAAAAAGCCTGAAAATGTGCTGATTTATGCCACTTCCAACCGCAGGCATCTCATAAAGGAAACCTTTGCGGATAAGGAAGGGCGCAGAGACCAGCTCCATTCCAGCGATACGGTACAGGAGAAATTATCGCTGGTATCCCGCTTCGGCGTGACGATTTTCTTCTGTGCGCCGGATAAGAAGGAGTTTCAGGAAATTGTCCGTGTGCTTGCGGACAGGCACCATATTACCATGCCGGAGGAAGAACTGCTTTTGGAGGCAAACAAATGGGAGCTGGCGCATGGCGGGCTTTCGGGGCGGACAGCGCAGCAGTTTATTGATTATCTGTTGGGAAAAGCGTAAGAGAGCGGCGGAATGCAGGGGAATATGATATGAGAGGAGTGGGGTCAGATGAAAACATTTGCGGCGATAGACGTAGGTTCCTTTGAACTTTCCATGAAGATTTTTGAAATATCTTCCAAAACAGGGATGCGTGAGATTGACCATATCAGGCATCATATCGATTTGGGGATGGATACTTATGCCACCGGTAAGATAACTTATGCGCGGGTGGATGAACTGTGTCGTTATCTGAATGAATTTACGCAGATTATGAAAACCTATAAGGTGTCGGAATATAAGGCATACGGTACAAGCGCCATCAGGGAAACGGAAAATACCACGATTATCCTTGACCAGATACGGCAGAGGACAGGCATCAGCGTGGAAGTGCTGAGCAACTCGGAGCAGCGTTTCCTGGATTATAAATCCATAGCCTTTATGGGGGAAGCATTTAACAGGTTTATTGAAAAAGGGACGGCGATTGTGGATGTCGGCGGAGGAAGCATCCAGATTTCCCTTTTTGATAAAGACACCCTGATTGCCACACAGAACCTGCGGTTAGGCGTTTTGCGGATTAGGGATTACCTGTACCACCTGGATGTGGGACGGGCGCAGTATGAGACACTGATTGATGAACTGGTAGCTTCCCAGCTTTCCGTATTCCGGAAACTGTACCTGAAAGACAAGCAGATTGAAAATATTATAATCGTGGATGACTATATTTCCGCCCTTCTCCGGAAAAGGAATATTGCGGATAAAGTGGGAGACCAGGTGGACGTGGAAACCTTTGATAAGTTTATGAAGCTGCTCAAAGAGCGGACACTGCAGGAACTGACCAGACTGTTCGACATGCCGGAAGAAAATGTGATGCTCTTATTCATTACTTATGTACTGATGACACGGATTATACAGGCGATGGGAGCCAGACTGCTTTGGGTGCCCGGGGTGACACTGTGTGACGGCATTGCTTATGAATATGCCCAAAACAATAAAATCGTTCTTCCGGCACATGATTTTGAACAGGATATCATAGCCTGTACACAGAATATCAGCAAGCGTTATATGGGCAGCAGGAAGCGCGGGGAGACTTTGGAGCGGATTGCGCTGACTATTTTTGACAGCATGAAGCGGGTGCACGGATTCGGGGAAAGAGAGCGTCTGCTGCTGCGGATTGCCACTCTGCTGCATGACTGCGGAAAGTATATCAGCATGGCGGATTTGGGAGAGTGTTCTTATAGTATCATCATTGCGACGGAAATCATCGGTCTGTCCCATTTGGAGCAGGAAATCGTGGCGAATGTGGTAAAATACAACCATATGGAGTTTGAATACTATGACGAGATGGGAAAGATGTCCACGCTGGACCGGGAATCCTATCTCAAAATCGCCAAGCTTACGGCAATCCTGCGTGTGGCAAACGGACTGGACAGAAGCCATAAGCAGAAGTTTAAGAATGTAAAGACGCGGCTGATTGACAATGAGCTTGTCATTACGGTAGAAACAAATGAGGATATCACGCTGGAAAAGGGAATGTTCAACCACCGCGCGGAATTTTTTGAAGAAGTTTACAGTGTCAGGCCGGTAATTAAGCAAAAGAGAACTTTATGAGGAATAATGTGTAACATCCGTCTTTGACCGGAGCGTTACGGTAATGTTCTATAAAGACGTGTTAAGGAAGACAGAAAGACAGGCAAAACAGAGAAGGAGAAATAAACGGCAAGAAGGGGTTGGTCAAAAGTGAACAGGGAAATGAAAAATAGTAAAGAAGTGAAAGCCGGCAGGGAAATAAAAGACAATAAAGAACCGCGGAATCCCGCAAAATTTACCGACAGCCAGTATTACACGAACCGGGAACTGAGCTGGATTCTTTTTAACAAAAGAGTGCTGACGGAAGCGAGGGATAAGCAGATTCCCTTATTCGAAAGGGTGAAATTCCTAAGTATTACCGCTTCCAATCTGGATGAATTTTTCATGGTGCGTGTAGCGGCGCTGAAGGATATGGTAAGCGGAGGTTATACCAAGGCGGATATTGCCGGACTGAAGCCGTCGGAGCAGCTGGCAATGGTGAATAAGGCAACACATGAACTGGTGAATCTCCAGTATTCTACATACAAGAGGTCATTAGTGCCGCTGCTGTTTGCCAACGGGCTGCGCATCATTGAACATCATGAGGACTTAGCGGCGAAGGAAATTGAATATGTGGACCGGTATTTTATGGAAAATGTCTATCCGGTGCTGACTCCCATGGCGGTGGATTCTTCAAGGCCCTTCCCGCTGATTCGGAATAAGTCGCTGAATATCGGCGCGCTTGTGAGGAAGAAGGAGGGGGATGAAGAACTGGAATTTGCCACCGTGCAGGTGCCCAGCGTACTGCCCCGTATCGTACCGATTCCATCGGAAAAGGAGGGGGAGAAGGTAATCATTCTGCTGGAAGAACTGGTGGAGCGTAATATTGATAAGCTGTTCCTGAATTACAATATCGTCTGCGCCTATCCGTTCCGCATCATGCGGAATGCAGATTTCAGCATAGAAGAAGATGAAACGGAAGATTTGTTAAAAGAGATAGAGAAAAAGCTGAAGCGCAGACAGTGGGGGCAGGCGATACGGCTGGAAGTGGAGAGCGGTATTGACAAGCGGCTGCTGAAAATCATACGGGATGAACTGCTGATTAAAGAGGAAGATATTTATCAGATTGACGGGCCGCTGGATTTGACTTATTTAATGAAGATGTACGGGCTGGACGGTTTCGACCATTTGAAAGAGTCTGCTTATGCGGCGCCCCAGCCGGTACCGGAGCTGCCGGAGGACTGTGATATCTTTGAGGAAATCCGGAAGCACGACATTCTTCTGCATCATCCCTATCAGACGTTTGCGCCGGTTGTGGAATTTATCCGGAGGGCGGCGAAGGATCCGGATGTGCTTGCCATCAAACAGACCCTTTACCGTGTCAGCGGCAATTCGCCTATTATCGCAGCATTGGCGCTGGCGGCGGAAAACGGCAAGCAGGTATCGGTGCTGGTAGAACTAAAAGCGCGGTTTGACGAGGAAAATAATATCGTATGGGCGAAGATGCTGGAAAAAGCGGGCTGTCATGTCATTTACGGGCTGGTCGGGTTAAAAACCCACAGCAAGATTACGCTGGTAGTCCGGAAGGAGGAAGACGGCATCCGCCGTTACGTTCATCTGGGTACAGGAAACTATAATGACGCTACGGCAAAGCTGTATACGGATATTGGGATGTTTACCAGCAGCAGGCCCATCGGGGAGGATGCCACGGCGGTATTCAATATGCTTTCCGGTTATTCGGAACCCCGCTCCTGGAACAAGCTGGCGCTGGCGCCCCTTTGGTTAAAGGATAAGTTTCTCTATCTGATTGCGCGGGAAAGAGCATCGGCGAAAGCCGGACGGCCGGCCCATATCATAGCGAAGATGAATTCCCTCTGCGACAGGGATGTGATTGCGGCACTTTATGAAGCGAGTGCGGCAGGTGTGAAAATAGAACTGATTATCCGCGGAATCTGTACCCTGAAGGTAGGTATCCCCGGTGTCAGCGAGAACATCAGCGTGCGTTCCATTGTCGGGAACTTTTTGGAACACAGCCGGATTTTCTATTTTGAAAACGATGGGGTGCCGGAGATTTACTGCGGAAGTGCGGACTGGATGCCCCGGAATCTGGAGCGGAGGGTGGAAATCCTGTTCCCGATAGAGCAGCCGGATTTAAAGGAAAAAGTACTGCATATTTTACAGGGAGAATTAAAGGATACGGTGAAGGCGCATGTGCTGAAAAAGGACGGAACCTATGAGAAAGTGGATAAGCGTGGGAAAGCGATTTATAATTCGCAGTTAGAGTTTTCACTGGAAGCCAGGGAGGAAGCAAGACGGAGCCAGACGCCGGTCAATGAACGGGTATTCATACCGGAGACCCATCACCAATAGGGAGAGCAGGCACTGTTTCGGGCGGCGTCCGGACAGATGCAAAAAACGGAAAGAAAGCAGGGATTCGGATGCGTATTATTTTAGCTTCGGCATCGCCGAGGAGACGGGAACTGTTACAGCAAATCGGGTTAGAATATGAGGCGGCGCCAAGTACGGTGGAAGAAGAGATGACAGGGACACTGCCGGAGGAGATTGTAGAGGGGCTTGCGGTACAGAAAGCGGAAGATGTTTTCGGGAAGATGAAGGAAGCCGGGGCGGAGGAGTTTCTTGTGATTGGGGCAGATACAGTAGTAACGTTTGAAGGGGCGGTTATGGGGAAGCCGGCCGATGAAGAAGATGCCTGCCGGATGCTGGATTCCCTGCAGGGGAAGACGCATCAGGTCTATACGGGGGTAGCGCTCCTTGGAGAGCGGAAGGGCGGAGAGTCTTTCAGGGCGGTTTTTCACGAAAAGACGGACGTTACCATGTATCCGATGACAAAGGATGAAATCGCGGCTTATGTGGAGACAAAGGAGCCGATGGACAAAGCGGGGGCGTACGGGATTCAGGGCAGGTGCGCGGCACATATTGAGAAGATAGACGGGGACTATAACAATGTGGTCGGACTGCCGGTTGGCAGGCTGTATCAGGAACTTAAGAAATACGGAATCTGAGGGAATCCGCATAAAAAATGCACAGGGAGCCATGAAATGAGTAAGATAAGACTGATTGCAAGCGATATTGACGGAACGCTGATAAAGGATTCAACGCCGGATTTATATCCGGAAATGGTGACAGTCATCCGGAAGCTGATGGAGCAGGGAATCCTGTTCTGTGCCGCCAGCGGGCGGCAGTACCAAAGCATTCGGAACGTATTCCGCGAGGTCGGGGAAGATATCATTTATATAGCGGAGAACGGGGCGCAGATACGGTATAAGGAACGGGATATCCGTGTGACGCCGATGAAGCGGGAAGATGCAGAGGGAATTATCATGCATCTGCGGCAGTATTATGATACCTGCGATGTCATTGTCTCCACACCGGAAGGGAGCCTGATTGAGAGCAGGAATCAGGATTTTATTGATTTGATTACGTATGGCTATCACAATCAATTCCGGCTGGTAAAGGATGTGCTGGAAGAGGACGCCGTGATTATTAAAATTGCCATCTATCAGAAAAAGAGCATCCGGGAACTGGGGGAAGGCACACTGATTCCGATGTGGCAGGACAGGGTAAAGGCATGTATGGCAGGGGAGGACTGGGTGGATTTTATGGATGCCTCTGTGGATAAGGGTCATGCCCTGCATTTCATACAGGATTATTTCCATATCGAAAAAGAGGAAACGATGGCGTTTGGCGACAATAATAATGATATAGGGATGATGCAGGCGGCGGGAGAAAGTTATGCGGTGGAAAATGCAAGAGCGGAGGTTAAGGCAGCGGCCGGGAACATCTGTCCCCCGTATTCGGAAAAAGGTGTTTATCAGGTAATCAAGGACTTGTTGACTGTCAGGTAAAGACGATATATATTAAAGATATGATATATAGAACCGAAAAGGAAAAAGGAGGATTTTAAGATGCACGAATATGATGATGCGGTATTGAAATGTTTTTTGAAGAATCAGAGCCAGTTATTTCCGGAAGACGTAGCGGATACGCTGGAGGCAGCGGAAGCATTTCTGGAGGAATGCATGGCGGTGGTTGTAAATTCCGTACAGGAGGTCTGGGAGTATTTTGATGAAGCAGGCATGGATATGGAAGGAGCAGATGAAGAGGGAATTTTGGAAGCGGATGAAGTGTTCGATGTGGGCGACGGGAGATATTTAATTGTAGAAGGGTGAGAGGAGCGGCCGGCGCTGCCTGCTATAAATTTGCAAGCAGCACCGCAGCCAGACCGTCATGTTCATTATCAGTTTCTGTAATGATATCCGCCGCAGCCTTGACTTCGTCTTTGGCATTCAGCATGGCAATGCCGAGTCCGGCAGCCTGAATCATGGAGATATCATTGGCTTCGTCTCCGGCGGCAAGGGAATCGGAAAGCGGGATGTGCAGGAAGTCGCAGAGTGTCCGCACAGCGGCGCCTTTGCCGGAAGCTGCCGGAAAGATTTCCAGATAGCGGTCATTGGAATAGAGCAGATTCAGTTCCCCTTCCACGAGAGGAAGCAGGGTTTTCCGGAAATGTTCCAGCTTGTCCCTGTCATGCAGTTCGATGGCAATGCACTTGCAGGGGCCTTTGTCCAACGCGCTTACGATGTCTTCACAGACAAGGACCGGCGTATGGATGACTCTCCGGTAATATTTAAGCTGCTCGTCATCGGCGGGGGTGACGATATGTGTGTCCGTGTAAGTGTGGCAGTGGATGCCCTGTTCTCTGGCAGTCTTTGCCACAAGCGCTGTCTGTTCCAGTGTAAGCGCTGTGCGGGAGACGATGCGTCCGCTGTCGCAGTCGTAGATTTCGCCGCCGTTGGAACCGATGAGGTACATGCCCGGAAAGTCAAGCTGCAAGGTCCGGCGGACTTCCATGGCGCTGTCCATGGCACGCCCGGTACAGATTGCGAAATGATGACCTGCAGCCGCCCATTTTTCAAGGGCGGCTCTGGTATCCGGCGTTACTTTTTTCTCATGGTTTAACAGCGTACCGTCCAAATCGGTAAAGAATATTTTTTTACGGCGGACCAGCCTTTCTTTGAGCGTGGTCAGAATATCTTCCGGGATGAAGAGTTTTCCGTAGCCGGTGGCCAGTTCCAGTTTGGGTTTGCTGGCACCGTGGAAATCAGAGCCGCCGCTGATGCACAGATTGTATTTGGAAGCCAAAGCGCGCATATGCCGCTCTTCAGCAGTGTTGTAGGTACTGTATACGGCTTCAATGCCGATGAGTCCTGCATCTGTTAGCAGGCTTACCAGTTTGTCCAAACGTGCATCGCTCATATGATAAAGAGGCGGATGGGCGAGGATAGGGAGACCCTTAGCTTTTAAAATCAGTTCCACTGCCTGGGCCGGCGTCACTTTTTCCCGCGGGACGAAATATTTGGTATGGTCACCCAGATAACGGTCAAAGGCTTCGGGCATACTTTTCACATAACCATGTTCCAGAAGATAGCGTGAATAGTGTCCTCTCGTAATGACGGAGCCGGGAAAAGCCTGAAGCAGTTTTTCATAGGAGATATCGATGCCGGCTTCGTTTAAATTGGCGCACATTTTCCGGTTGCGGGTGATACGGGAATCTACAAAGTCCTGAATCTGTTTTTTGAAAAAAGGAGCTTCATAGTCAATGTACAGACCGACGATATGGATATCCTTCCCCTCATATTCCGTGGAAAATTCAATGCCCGGAATGACTTCCAAAGGGCGGGGACAGATGCCGGAGGACAGCGGAGGAAGGGTTCCGTCCGCCAGTTTCAGGTTATATTCTCCGGCGGCGGCCATTGCTTCCGCAACACCGTCCGTCGTATCGTGGTCGGTGAGGGCAAACGCGGACAGCCCTTTCTCCGCTGCCAGCTGTACCAGTTCGGTGGGAGTCAGGCTTCCGTCGGATTTATTGGAATGTACATGCAAGTCTACTATATTCATAGTCCTTTCCTCCTTAACGGGTTTAAAATTGGCCGGCCGGCACAGAAAGAAGTGTTCCATGCCGGCGGTAAGGTTTTTTAGATGGGATTAATTATCATCTTCTTCATTTTTATTGGTATATACGGTACGTTTTCTTGCCATTTCGTCGTTTGCCAGATATTCGTCGTAGGTGGTGATTTTGTCGATTAACTGGCCGTCGGGCAGGATTTCCATGATACGGTTTGCCGTAGTCTGTACGAACTGGTGGTCATGGCAGGAGAAAAGTTCCACGCCCGGAAATTTAATCAGTCCGTTGTTTAATGCGGTAATGGATTCCATATCCAGATGATTGGTAGGTTCATCCAAAATCAGGCAGTTGGCACCGCTAATCATCATTTTGGAAAGCAGGCATCTGACTTTTTCACCGCCCGAAAGCACTCTTACTTTTTTGACGCCGTCTTCACCGGCAAAGAGCATACGGCCGAGGAAACCGCGGACATAAGTTACATCTTTTACCGGAGAGTAACCGGTCAGCCAGTCAACGATGGTATAGTCGTTGTCAAATTCTTTGGTGCTGTCCTTGGGGAAGTAAGCCTGGGAAGTGGTGACGCCCCATTTGTAAGTGCCTTCATCCGGTTCCATTTCTCCCATCAATATCTGGAACAGTGTAGTCTTGGCAAGCTCATTGCCGCCGACAAATGCAATTTTGTCATTGTGTCCGACAATGAAGGAAATGTTGTCCAGAACTTTTACGCCGTCGATGGTCTTGGAAAGTCCGTTCACGGTGAGGACTTCGTTGCCGATTTCACGGTCAGGACGGAAATCCACGTAGGGATATTTCCGGCTGGACGGTTTGATTTCATCCAGTTCGATTTTTTCCAGCGCACGTTTCCGGCTGGTTGCCTGCTTGGACTTGGATGCATTGGCGGAGAAACGGGAAATGAATTCCTGCAGTTCTTTGATTTTCTCTTCCTTTTTCTTGTTGGCTTCTTTCATCTGTTTGATGAGAAGCTGGCTGGATTCATACCAGAAATCGTAATTTCCGGCATAGAGCTGTATCTTGCCGTAATCGATATCTGCGGTATGGGTACATACTTTATTCAGGAAATAACGGTCATGGGATACTACGATAACCGTGTTTTCAAAATCGATGAGGAAATCTTCCAGCCATGCGATAGCGTCCAGGTCCAGATGGTTGGTAGGCTCATCTAAAAGCAGGATATCGGGGTTGCCGAACAGGGCTTTGGCAAGGAGGACTTTCACCTTCTCACTGCCGTTTAAAGTATTCATGACCGCATAATGGAGGTCGGTGTCGATGCCGAGGCCGTTTAACAGCATGGCGGCATTGGATTCCGCTTCCCAGCCGTCCATTTCCGCAAATTCCGCTTCCAGTTCGCTGGCGCGGATACCGTCTTCGTCGGAAAAATCTTCTTTTGCATAAATGGCATCCTTTTCCTTCATAATCTGGTAAAGACGTTCGTTGCCCATGATGACGACATCCATAACCGGATATTCGTCGTATTTAAAATGGTCCTGTTCCAGTACGGAAAGGCGCTGCCCGGGCGTAATGGAGATGTCGCCTTTGGTAGTCTCCAACCGGCCGGATAATATTTTAAGGAAGGTAGATTTACCTGCGCCGTTCGCGCCGATAAGACCATAGCAGTTCCCTTCGGTGAATTTAATGTTGACGTCTTCAAATAACGCTTTTTTGCCGATTCGTAATGTTACGTTGTTTGCACTTATCATGTTTAAACCTTTCTTTTTCTTCTTCTATTCTGTTTTTTGCCGCTATTTCTTATTGTACAGAAAATTGCTGAATTTGCAAGGGATTCCTGCAAAAAAAATACACCCGGTCCGTATATCGGACCAGGTGCTTTCTTACATTTGCCCTGTTACATTTTTCTTCGCCGTTTGAAAACAGAATATCTGCTGCATTTTCCCAGCAATGTACTGTAAATAAGTCATTAAAATAATGCTGTTAAACTTTTAATTTAAATTGTCCTACTAATTCTTCCAGATTCGTTGCCTGTGCGGATAATTCCTCGCTTGTGGCTGAAGTTTCCTGCGCCGACGCCGAGTTATTCTGGATGACATCTGCAATCTGCTCTACGCCAAGTTCCAATTGTTTCATGGCATCTGCCTGCGAATCGGATAGTTCGCTGATTTCCTTTGTGGAGGATGCCAGCATCTTAATTCCGGTGATGACAGATTCGATTGCTGATGTAGCTTTTAACGTGATAGTATTTCCAAATTCTATTTCTTTCATGCAATTCTCAATCAGCTGCTTTGTATTCACTGCAGAAACAGCGCTGTCTGCGGCGAGTTTTCCAATCTGGTCTGCTACGACGGCAAAACCCCTTCCTGCCTCGCCTGCCCTTGCCGCCTCTATGGAAGCGTTTAATGACAGCAGGTTTGTCTGCGAAGCGATGTCTTCAATTTCACCGATAATATTGGCGATTTCGGTGGAAGTCTCATTAATTCTTTCCATCGCCTGTTTCAGCTGTCTGATGTCTTCATTGCTCATTTCGGCCTGTTCCCTGAATTCTTCTGCGCCGTGATAAGATTTGTCCGCTTTGGCTGAAGTGTCTACTACATTTTCTGTAATATTCTGAATCGTGGCGGTTAATTCCTCTACGGAGGCAGCCTGGTCAGTTGCCCCTTCCGCCAGCGCCTGTGCGCTTTCCGCCATTTGGGTTGCCCCTAATGCCACCTGCTCGGAAGCTTCATTGATTTGCCCGAGTGTATCGCTGAGTGAATCGGTGATGGTAACAATGGCAGTGTCCAGTGCCTTGAAATCCCCGTGGAAATTCACATCCGTATAGATAGCAAAGTTTCCGCCCGCTATTTCGCCAAGGCCCCGGCTCAATTCACGGATATAAAGTCTCATCATTTCCGCAGCTTCTTTAAAGGAATCGGTCATTTCACCGATTTCGTCCGGATACATTTTTTCTATTTCAATGTCCAGGTTTCCTTTGGCAAGTTCCGCCGCGGCGTCTTTTACCCGTATGATTGGCTCTGAAAACAGTTTTGCCACAAATGATGCAAACCGCATGGATATTAATATGGCTGCTAATATGACAAGAGCCATGACTCCCAGCGTGATATAGGTCTGGAGCGTCAGGCTGGCCGAAACTTCATTTCCCATCTCTACATTTAAATCTACCAGACCTTCCACGGCATTCGTAAGTTTTTTCAGCGTAGGTTTTCCCTGGGTGAGCAGCAGGTCCAAAGCTTCCTCATTTTGATTCTCTATCGCCAGGTCTTCCACTTCTTTGAAAATTTTCCGGTATTCTGGCAGCAGTTCATGGATAACCTGCATATACTCCAATTCTTCAGCGGTCGTACAGTTGGCCTCCATCTTTTCTAATGCCGCGTCTGTTTTGGCCTGTATTTCATCCAGTTCCTCTGCCGCATCCTTTATATCGGCTTCTTCCACCACAAGAATCATTTCCCTTACGATGGCGGGTTCTTTGTTCAGATATGTACTGAATATACCGATTTCGCCCTGGGAAAAACCGTTAGATACCAGTGCGCTGCTGTAATTCATGTCACTGCGGAACAGTACCAGAAGGCCCAGAATGCCTGATATACTGGCAATACACACAACTAAGGTAAAGCAGAATTTCAGTTTTTTCTGTACCTTCATATTTTTTATTTTGTTAAGCATATTTTTCTCCCTTATATTCTCCCTTACAAACAAAGCTTAACTTTATATACTTATACTCCCTTATTTATAGCCAGCTTACATACAACACTATATTCTAATGTCAAGGTTCGGATTTCACAGAAACCATTCCTCACTGCATACCCGGAATACTGCTTTGGGCAGCAGAAATTGAAATCTATTTTTTCATTATAGCACTTTTATGGTTCGGATACAAGGGCCGCCCTGATTTTCTTTATTCCCGCGGGCAGCGAGCCGGGTGGCTGCAGCATTTGGCGGCTGCCGCGTGGCTTTGATTGATAAAATCCATGGGATGTTTTATAATCAGGTGTATACATTCACACGGGAAGACAGATGTGAATGCATAGAAAGAGAAGGAGGATATCATAATGGACTATATTAGAAAGGCAGTCATACAGGATGTATCCAGATTGGCGGAGATACTGGTTTTTACAAAGCGAATGTATTACCGTCCGATTTTTCGCAATGATAAAGTTTCGTTTGGGGAAATCCAGGTTCTGCCGGTCGCACAGGAATTGATTGCACATGCGGAAAAGCTGGAAGATATATGGGTATATGACGATGAATTTGTAAAGGGAATGATTCATATAGAAAAGGATTGGATTCGGGAACTGTATGTGGAATCTTTCTTTCAGGGAAAGGGAATCGGGGCGGCGTTAATGGATTTTGCAGTTCAGACGTTCGATGTCCGTCAGTTATTCGTACTGGAGAAAAATGAACGCGCCATCCGGTTTTATCAGCGGCACGGATTTGCCTTGACACAGGAACGCATGTTGGAGGAAGGGACGACAGAGTATATCGTGAAAATGGAACGGTAAATTCCAAAGAAGCAGAACAGGGGAGAACATACGGGACGGCCGGAAAGGGGCATGATGATAAAGATGGATATTTACTATGTGGAAGATGATGAGGATATAGCGCAGGCGGTGAAAGAGTACCTTGCGCCGTGGGGATACAGGGTTTCGGTATTTCCGACGGTTGCCGGTGCAAGGCAGGCTTTGGAGAGCAGGGTTCCCGCACTGGTGCTGGTGGACTGGAACATGCCGGACGGAAACGGGGATGCGCTTTGCCGCTGGATTCGCTCATACCGGAGGGAGCTGCCCGTGATTTTTCTTACGGTTCGTGACGATTCCCGCGATATGGTTTCCGGTTTTCAGGATGGTGCGGATGATTATGTGGTAAAGCCTTTTGAACTGGACGTGCTTCTGTCCCGTATCCGTGCGCTGCTGCGGAGGACGGGAGATGTGTCCGGACAGTATTTGTCCTGTGACGCCATTTCCCTTGACAGAAACAGGATGCAGGTTTTATACGGGTCGGAAGAAATCGGTTTAAGCCCTGTGGAATATGAGCTGCTATTGCTTTTGCTGCAGAATAAAGGGAAGACGGTCACAAGGGAAAAGCTGTTGGAAAGGATTTGGGACAGGAACGGAAATTATGTCAATGACAATACGCTTACGGTTACAATGAAGCGTCTTCGGGAGAAGCTGCACCAGCCGGTATGTCTGAAAACGGTCAGGAGTGTGGGCTATCGCATGGAGGATTCGGAGTGAGTGGGAAAAAGAGTAAGATGGTACTGGCAGGGTTTGTCCTTGCGGTAAGCCTGTTTGCGGCTTCTTTTACCGCTTTTCTTATGGCAGGATATGAAAAATACGCCAATATCAGGGTTATGGGGGCTGTCTGTGAAAAAATAACCGAAAAGATGCCGGATGCGGAGCCGGTCATCTTAACAGCGTTGAAGGAGTACCAACAGGGGGAAGGTCTGCCGGAAGGACAGGCGGAAGTATTAAAAAAGGAAAATCTGCTTTTGACATACGGTTATCAGCAGGCGGATTTTTTACAACCTGCCGGAAGATACGGCATGAGATTTGCACTGGCAGGTTTTGTAATGGGCGGGGCGCTGTTTTTTGCAGCGCTTTTGGTTTGGCGCAGAAATGTAAACGGACGTATCAGGAGCCTGACGGATTATCTGGAAAGGGTAAATACCGGAAGCAGGGGCGTGCTTTTTCCCGCCGGAGAGGATGAATGTTCCAAATTACAGGATGAAATCTACAAGACCGTGACAGAGCTGCATCAGACAAAGGATGCGGCGCTTGCCGCAAAACATAATTTTGCGGAAAATCTTTATAATATTGCACATCAGATGAAAACGCCGCTTACCGCTATTTCTCTTTCTGCACAGATGATGCAGGAGTCCCCGTCCCCTGCGTATCCGGAGCAGATACGCAGGCAGCTCGCCCGTCTGACGCACTTAGAAGAGGCGTTGCTGCTGCTGTCCCGCATTGACGCCGGAATTTTGCCGTTGGAAAAGAAAGCAGTGGATGTTTTTACGGTTCTTATGCTTGCGGCCGATTATCTGCAGGAATTGTTCCAAAAGGAAAATGTCACCGTGGACATACCGGAGGCGAAAGAAATCCTTATTAATGCGGATATGGACTGGACGATGGAGGCGGTGATGAACCTTTTGAAAAACTGTATGGAGCATACGCCGTCCGGGGGAACGGTTCACTGCCGGTATGAGGAGAATCCTCTTTATGTACAGATACGGATATGGGATGAGGGAAGAGGATTTGCAAAAGAAGATATCCCTCATCTTTTTGAGCGGTTTTACAGGGGGCAGAATGCAAAAAGCGGCGGTATCGGTATCGGGCTGGCACTTTCCAGGGCAATCATTGAAAACCAGAACGGGACGGTAACGGCACAGAATCTTGCGGAGGGAGGAGCCTGCTTTGAAATCCGTTTTTACCGTCACTGACTTGTCACTTTACTTTGCTATGATGGAATAGGAGGGAGGAAGAAAGAAATTAAAAATAATAAAAAGGAGACGGAAAATGGAGATTTTGAAATGCGAAGGGGTAAGGAAGGTGTACGGAGCCGGGGAAAGTCAGGTGGTGGCGTTAAATCATGTGGATTTATCCGTGGAGAAAGGGGAGTTTGTAGCAATCGTCGGAGCTTCCGGTTCGGGGAAATCCACCTTGCTGCATATTCTCGGAAGCGTGGACCAGCCCACGGCAGGCAGGGTAATGATAGAGGGGACGGATATTTCCCATCTGAACCGGACGGAAGCAGCAGTTTTCCGGCGCAGGAAGGTGGGGCTGATTTATCAGTTTTATAATCTGATACCTACGGTTACAATCCGGAAAAATATACTGATGCCCCTTTTGCTGGACAGGAAAAAGCCCAATCAGGAATATTTGGAACAGATTGTAAATTCTCTGGGGATTGCGGACAAGCTGGATTTTTTCCCAAGTCAGTTGTCGGGAGGACAGCAGCAGAGGGCGGCGATTGCACGGGCGTTAATTTACCGTCCGGCGCTTCTGCTGGCGGATGAGCCTACCGGAAATCTGGACCGGAAGAATTCAGGGGAAATCGTGGATATGCTGAAGCTCTCCAACCGTAATCTGAACCAGACGATACTGTTAATTACCCATGATGAAAAGGTAGCGTTGGAAGCAGACCGCATCCTTACCATAGAAGACGGGAAAATTATCAGCGACAGGAAACGGGGGTAGGGAAGATGTGGAAAGATTATACAGCAGATTCTGTCAGAAATAACCGCACCGGAAGCATATCCGTGATGGTAGCGGCTTTTATTGCCGCACTGTTCCTTTCATTTCTCTGCCATTTGTTTTATGATTTCTGGCTGGATGATATCGAAAGGACAAAGCAGGAGGAGGGAAGCTGGCACGGCAGGCTGACGGGGGAAATCAGTCAGGAGGAACTGGAGAAAATCCGTCATTTTGCCAATGTAGAGACGGCGGTGTATGCAGGGGACTTGTCAGAAGACGGACAGCTGGTGGTGGAGATTACTTTTTATGACAAGCGGACGGTCTGGCAGGATATGGCTTCCATTCGGGATGCTTTGGGTCTTCCGGAGACTGCGGCAGACTATCATTACCAGCTTTTATCCCTGTATTTTGTCCGCATTCCGGGGGATGAAATGCCAAGGCTTATCATGCCGGCCTATCTGGCAATCGTGGCGATTGTGTGCATGTCGCTGATTCTGGTCATTCATAATTCCTTTGCCGTATCCATGAACCGCAGGATTCACCAGTTTGGAATCCTTTCGGGTATCGGCGCCACGCCGCGTCAGATTCGGGTTTGTCTGGTGCAGGAAGCCGCCATGCTGACTTTGATACCAGTTGTGTCCGGGATTTTGTTTGGAACCTTCTTAAGTTTCGGTACGGTACGGGCGATGGGCGCCATGGCGGAGAATCTGGCAGGAGGACGGAGGGCGGACTTTCACCTGTCCCCGGCAGTTCTGTTACTGGTGCTTCTGCTATCTGTTTTCACCGTGCTTTTTTCTGCATGGCTTCCGGCACGGAAGTTAAGCAGACTGACACCCCTGGAAGCTGTCCGCGGAACGGGAGAGGCGGAATTGGGGAAAAAAACAGGGGGGTTGTTAAGAAAGCATTCTCCCATATTGTCCATGCTGTTCGGAGCCGAGGGGGAACTGGCAGGAAATGCGCTGCGGGCGCAGAAAAAAGCCCTCCGTACCACTTCACTGTCACTGACGCTTGCATTTCTTGGGTTTATGCTGATGCAGTGCTTTTTTACACTTTCCGGAATCAGTACAAACCATACTTATTTTGAGAGGTATCAGGACACATGGGATGTGATGGTGACGGTGAAGAATACGGGAATCGGGGAGCTGGAATGGGAATCGGAGGCATGGAATAGGAAGAAAGAGGGGAACGGGCAGGAGATTCCGGAGGTGCGAAGCTGTATGGTATATCAGAAGGCAGAGGCATATGCGGTGATTCCAAAAAAAGGGCAGAGTCCGGAACTGTTGGCACTGGGCGGTTTAGGAACGGCGGCGGGTGCTTCCGTAACGGAAGAGGAGGACTCTTTTTTGGTAAAAGCCGCCCTTGTCATTATGGAAGACGAGAGTTTTACGGAGTACTGCGGGCAGACAGGTATAACGCCGAAAGTGGACGGAGCGGTGCTGGTGAACCGTATCTGGGACAGCATAAACAGCAATTTCCGTTACCCGCAGGATATTCCTTACGTGGCGGAAAACGGGAATCCGGTGACACTGCAGGGAATCGGAACGGACGGAGGGCAGGCGGAGCTTCCGGTGCTGGCTTATACGACGGAGTATCCCGTTTTGCGGGAGGAATATGAGCATTATGCGTTAGTGAATATTGTTCCGTTTTCTTTGTGGAAAGAGATAGAAGGGAAGACAGGAGGCTGCGGAAAGGATACTTATATCCGGCTGCTTGCCGGAGAGGGTGCAGGTTTGGAGGAACTGAAAGCACTGGAAGAATATGCGGTGCAGCAGATTCGTATGGGAGCCGGAACAGAAACCGGAACAGAAACCGGAACAGAAGCCGGAACAGAAACCGGAACAGAAACCGGAATAGAAGCTGGAACAGAAGTTGGAATAGAAGCTGGAACAGAAGCTGGAATAAAAGCCGGAGTGGGAACCGGAATGAAAATGGAAATCGAAAGCGAAAACCGGATACAGGAGAAGATAGACAACGATGAGATGATACGGGGGTATGAGCTGGTTTTGGGAGCGTTTTGCATTTTACTTGCTTTTATTGGGATTGTCCATGTATTTTCCAATACGCTTGGATTCCTGCACCAGCGGAAACGGGAATTTGCCAGATATCTGTCCATAGGCTTAACGCCGGAGGGAATGCGGAAAATATTTGTGATAGAAGCGGCGGTAATCGTAGGGCGTCCTGTGCTTGTTTCACTGGTGTTTACAGTAATTGCTGCGGGATGTATGATAGCGGCAAGTTATTTAGACCCTGCGGAATTTCTGGCAGAGGCTCCGGTTGTCCCGGTGTTTGCGTTTATTCTGGCTGTGTCCGGCTTCGTTGCGCTGGCTTATTATCTGGGCGGACGGAAGGTGATACAGTGCAGTCTGGCGGAGACTTTGCGGGATGATACGATGTTATAGGAGAGGAACATGCACTGCGGAGGGTGGGAAAAGAAATTTTCGGACTTCCGCCCGCCGTGGTTTGTCCCTTTTTACATATTGATATTTGCCATTTTCTTATGTAAGTTATGATAGATAAAATATAAATCCGGCTATGCCGCTTAGTAATATGATTATAATTGGATTGGTTTTCCTCTTGCGTAATAACAATAACATACAGAAAAAGATAAATAGTGCAGTCCGATTAAGTGTTGTAAATAATGTTCCCGCTTCGAAAGTTTTATTTCCATATAGAGCAATTAATATAATGGTAAATGCTGCTGAAATAATTAGTCCTAAGGAAGCTGATTTAAGTCCGTTTAATACCTCTAATACATAAGCAGAGTTTTGGTGCGTCTGGAAAAAGTTATATAAAAACAGCGATATAACCACACCGCAGAATATACAGCCAAGTGTTGCTGCAATTGCTCCGGGAATCCCCCCGATTTGCAGTCCGACAAAAGTTGATGTATTAACAGCCAAAGGTCCCGGTGTCATTTGTGAAATAGTAATGATATCCGTAAATGCTTTGCCGCTAATCCAACCTGTATTTTCCACAACCTGCTCCTGGATTAATGGTATAATGGCATAACCACCGCCAATACTTAATAAGCCGATTTTAAAAAAAATGAAGAATAGACGCCATATGTTATTCATTTTTGGTTCTCCTTTTAAAAAATATCTGTGCAATGCACAAAAGGCAGCAGACAACCAATATCACAGCCACATTTATACCTAATATAAAATTTGCCATAAAAGAGATTGGTATCATGGCTGATAAAAGCAAAGAATGTTTTTTCAATATCATCGAGCACATATCCATAATTATATCAACCATCAGAGCAGCGACACCTGCTTCCATTCCTTTTAGAATTGCAGCAACAATTGTATTAGAGATAAATACCGTATAAAATGCCGATATAAAGCCCAGGATTATAAGCGGCGGAAGGATAGCGGCAATACAGCTTATAAAAACTCCCGGAATGCCGGCAACCCGGTATCCTGCCAGCGCGGACAAATTGATTGCAATAGCTCCGGGTGTTGATTGTGCCACGGCAGCCATATTGATTAAATCTTCCTCTGAAAAATGCTGCTTCTTTTCAACAAAATAGCGGCGGACCATAGGAACAACTACATAGCCGCCGCCAAAAGTGAATGCACTGATAAATAAATTTATAGCAAAAAGCCAAAAATAGATTCTTTTACTTTTCCTCATTTTTATAACCGTGCTCCTTTCTCATTTCCACCATTATATCCCCTGTTGTGAAATCTGTAAAATGTTATAATTTTATTAAATCCATTACTTTTATTCATGCCAAAGGAGATATACGCTGTGGTATTTCCTTTTTAGAAGTTTAGAAGAATCACGCAGTATCTTAACAGCTTGCAGAGACTCAGGTTTTTCCGCCTGATTTTTCTTTTCCCAAAAACTCATAGGATTTTTAATGGTTTTGACTAAGACGCTGTTTTGCGGTATGCTTATAATGATAAAGGAATATAGGTCGTCTCCGTTTTTCTGGTGCTTTATAAACCGGAAACAGGAGAGGTTCTGTAAAATGTGTCTGATACAGACAATAGGGGGGTTATAAAACAATGCCGGGACCAGATTTTAAGTTAAAGAATTTAAAGAATTTAAAGGATTTAAAAAAGAAAACCGCATACATTTTCATGCTTCTGATGGTATGGATGCTTGCGGCATGTGGGGACAGGCAGGAGACGCAGGCCGGGCAGGATACAGGGGAAATGTCTCAGGTGATTTCTACAGGAGGCCAGTTGATTGGCGATGCGGAATCCATAGCGGACACGCCGCCGTCTTCCGGAACCGGGATGGAAAAGGACGCTGGCGGCGACAGGGAAACTATGGAAAGCGGTACAGAGAAAGCCGCGCAGGAGGATGAGTGGAAGAAAATGTTTGGTGAAAACTGTATCAGCAGCCAGACATTTGAGGTGGAACTGAGCGAGTATGACGGGAAGGTTTATTTTGTCCCGTTTGCGCCTTCGGAGGAAAAGCCGGATTTTTATATGCAGATGATACAGGACGGGAAAGTCCTTACGGAGATTCGTGCTTATGTGCCGGAGGCACTGGAAACAGAGGAATTTGTCAGTCTGGATGCGGTGTCCTTTTATGATGTAAACTATGACGGCAATACGGATATCGTGTTGGTTGAAACATATGGGGATACAGGTTTTGCGGTGGTATATGACGGTTTTGAAAAAAGGGAAGAGGAGGATACGGGGAATTTCTATCCTGATTCTTATCTGTCGGAAGCCATATCGGAGCAGGCGGACCCGCTGACGGTTTCCGGCATCCGCAATCTTACGGGCTGGAAGAAAAACGGGGAATTTAAGGACTATGGGGAAGCGTATGAGGCTGTCAGCAGGCTGTGTGAACTTTCTTATGGCGGGGAGACACTGGATTATGATTTGATTTATGTGGATGAAGACGGGATTCCGGAACTGGTGGCCGGAAAGAATGGCTATTGGTTAAGTCTGTATACATATCACGACGGTACCGTGTATACGCTGATGGACTGGTGGGGATATGGCGCGATGGGGAATGCGGGCTATGAATATGTTCCAAAGGCCAACAGCATGAGGAATTATAATACGGACCTGGCTGGCGCCATCCTGCATACATCATATATGTGGGTGGATGAACAGTACGCTTTGGACTGGGTGACCATAACGACCTATAATTTTGACGACGTAAATGAAAACGGTATGGTAGATGAAAAGGAAGAGGAATCGATGGGAAAGTATAGCGTAAGCTATGTGGATGGCGTGGAAATTACCGATGAGCAATATCAGGCTTATGATAAGGGCGCGTATGAATATATCAGGGGGACTATGGGAGTGGAGGAATTGAGGGAGGCTTTGCGGAAATGAAAATAGTTCCTGACATTTTACTTCGGTGTCCTGCTATTTGGGAATTTCTAAGTTTTTGTTTTAGGAAAACTCCTGAATGTTGTTGCATTTCTGTTTCATGGTGTTATAATAAGAAGCAGGGAAGCATAGCTCAGCCGGGATGAGCGTTCGCCTCACACGCGAGAGGTCATGGGTTCGAGCCCCATTGCTTCCATCAAACATTCTGTATCTTGTCCTGCAGAAAAATTTGATAAATGACTGGATGTTAAAGAGAGAAAATCCGTGAGCACCGAAGTGCCACGGATTTCTGCGTTAGTGTCATTTTATTCCCGCGGGCAACGAGCCGGTTGTCTGCAACATTTGGCGACTGCCGCGAGGGTCACATCCCTGGTTATTAATATTTCAGTACTAACGCCTGGAGCGTGTTTGAAATCATACTTTTTTAAATAAGGTTCACAGAGGAGTTTTCCAAAATATCGGGCAGAAATGTATAAATATTGCAATTGCATAGTTCATCAAAATGTTTTTTAGCGTTCATAAATGCTTTCCATTTTTCTATGGTAAAATCAGGCAGTCCATACCTTAATGCAACATCAATCAGGCGTTTTTCCATAATGCATGCGCCGTTTGGCAGGGAAATAGCATCGCATAACTGAATGAGAATATCATAATTATCGTATTCTTTATTTTCCAAAAACTGCTGTAAAAATTTTTTCTGCTCAGAAGAACAGTCATATTTGCCAAAATAAGTATCGGCATTTTTGTCAGGAAAAGAATGTGTCAGGCAGATAGCTGCGATTTCTTCCTGTCCTATGCTCATCATATAATTATAACCGTCAAAGATATGCGATATCCCCTTTATGCCGTCTCTGCGGCCGATATCATGCAGCAATCCCAAAACATATGCCTTATCGCAGTCCATAATTTCTGTTTTTCCGGCAATCAGCCTTGCGTTTTCGGCAACGGATATACTATGTTGTTCCCAGGGACCGGGATTTAATTGTGCGGCCAGCTTAAGTTCCTTGTCCGCTTCTGCAGGTTTCAGCATTTTTGTCCTCTCCTCCGTTTTGCCTGCCATTACATCATAAATCTGTGGTTTATGGCTGGCTTTTACTATTTGCCGGACATGCACTCATGTCCGGCAAACTGACATTTATTCTATCATACCTGGACGGTAATTGCAAATATTCAGAGAGTTTTAACAGTTTTTCAGTTCTCTGCGATACTGACAGTCAGAATCTGTGTTCCTGACAATGTAAGCAGGCTGTCCGCTCCGGCCATCCTAAGGCCCGTAACCGATGAGGCGCTTATCCGGAGATTTACAAACCGGAGAGTGTAGCTTTTTTCTGTCTCCACATGGATGTTTATTTCCGAACCGTGCCTTAGGGCGGTAATTTCCAGCTCTTTTTCCTGATGCATTCCGTAAATCACGGCGGAGGCTTCCTTATCTTCCTGCAAAGCATAAAGGCGCAGTTCTGCATTTTCACCATAATCATAATCCGGTCTGTTTTCTACGGAACCCATGGTAATAATGGCATTTTCCCTTACCATAAGGGGGATGCTCAAATAGCCGTGTTTTTCTCTCACCCATTTTCCGCCCTGTTTTTCCTCACCGGTAAAGAAATTAGTCCAGATGCCTTCCGGCAGGTAGTATTCCGCCATGCCTTCTTCATTGAAAATGGGGGCTGTTAACAGGTGATTGCCAAGCATGTATTGTTTGTCAAGGAAATGGCAGGTTCTGTCTTCCGGATATTCCAGCACCATACTACGCATGGTGGGAATCCCGCTTTGGGAAGTATGGATTGCCGTTTGATATAAATAGGGCATCAGCCTGGCCTTCAGGCGGGTGAAGAAACGCACTACGTCCACGGCTTCTTCGTCGTATGCCCAGGGTACCCGGTAGGAGGAACTGCCATGGAGGCGGCTGTGGGAGGAGAGCAGGCCGAACGCCACCCAGCGTTTGTAGACATCCGCCGTGGAGGTGTTTTCAAAACCGCCGATATCGTGTGCCCAGAAGCCAAAGCCGGACATCATCAGGGAAAGGCCGCCCCGCAGGCTTTCTTCCATGGATTCGTAATCGGACCAGCAGTCGCCGCCCCAGTGGACAGGGAACTTCTGACCGCCGACAGTAGCAGAACGGGCAAACAGCACCGCTTCGCCCCTGCCCCGTTTCCTTTCCAGCAGTTCATAAACACACCGGTTATAAAGATAAGTATAGTAATTGTGCATCTTTTCAGGGTCAGAACCGTCAAAGTATATGACATCTTCGGAAGGAATCCGCTCACCGAAATCTGTCTTGAAGCAGTCCACGCCCATGTCCAGCAGGATTTCCAGTTTATCCTGAAACCAACGGTAAGCCTCCGGATTGGTGAAATCCACGATTGCCATGCCCGGCTGCCACATATCCCACTGCCATACCTGTCCGTTGGTGCGCTTTATGAAGTAGTCTTTTTGACAGCCTTCCGCAAAGAGGACAGACTCCTGTGCAATGTAGGAATTAATCCAGACACAAATATTCAGTCCTTTTGCTTTGATGCGCCCAAGCATACCGGACGGGTCGGGAAAAACCCTGCTGTCCCAGATAAAGTCAGACCAGTGGAAATCTTTCATCCAGAAACAGTCAAAGTGGAAAGTGCGCAGGGGAATATCCCGGTTTAACATGCCGTCCACAAAACTCATGACCGTTTCTTCGTCATAGCTGGTAGTGAAAGAGGTGGACAGCCAAAGCCCGAAGGTCCAGGGTGCCGGAAGAGAGGGCTTACCTGTCAAATCCGTGTAGCGGGTCAGTACTTCTTTCATGGAAGGACCGTTAATCAGGAAATAATCCAGATAGCCGCCCTTTACGGAAAATTCGGTTCTTGTGACCATCTCTGTTCCAATTTCAAAAGAAACCTTTTCCGGATGGTTTACCAGTACGCCATATCCCTTATTGGTCAGAAAGAAGGGAATATTTTTATAAGACTGTTCCGTGCTGGTTCCGCCGTCTGCATTCCAGATATCGATGCTTTGTCCGTTTTTGATAAACGGTGTAAAGCGTTCGCCGGTACCGTACACCAGTTCACCTACCGATAAAGAAAGCATCTGCCGCATGTAAGTTGCCACATGGTCGCCTTTGTCGTAGGCATCGCCTTTCCAGTCCGTTTTCATTAAAGCAAGGTCGCGACCGGCGCTTTTTGTGATGATATTACCGTTTCGGGAATAGGTCATGGACCAGTTCTTTTTCGTGACAGTGAGGGTAAGGGCACCGCTGGCGATACGTATTTCATCTTCCGAATCTGTGACGGTCAGAGGAAGTTCCTCCTGCAGTTCCAGCTCAAAGGAAGGGGAAAACGATACCGTTCCTTTGTGATGGTAAGTGCGCACCCGCAGGATTTCCGGTGCGGGTGAGGTGATTTCCAGTGTCAGGTTGATGCCGCCCAGCGTATCGCCCCTGTGTGTGATATGATGGGTGGGAGCGAGCAGCGTTACTTTGGTGTCTTCAATTTTTGTAAAATAGATTTCCTGCGGCGCAAAGCAGGCGCAGCCTTCTTTTTGCAGCCAGCATCCATTGCTGAATTTCATAATCGTGTACCATTCCTTTCCTGTAATCGCTAAAATGGGATAATCTTTTTGTACATCTGCCAATATTTTAACGGAGGAAAGGAAAATCAGATACTGTATTTTTTGTATCAGAAATGCAGTATTTTTTATGCACAAGAGTGCGCAGGGAAAGCTTGCAAAGGTTACAGCGTGCACTTATACTGGTGAGTAGGAAAATGCGGCTGACGGCAGCTTTAGGAAGTATGTAGTGTGGAAATGAGGAACAGTGATAATGGAAAATGTGAATATGCATTTCTTTGGTATGTTAAAGAAATCAGGAATCCGGACACAGCTTTATACAATATATGTATTGACAATCATCCTTCCCCTTTTGGTAATCGGGAGTTTTTTACTATGGAATACCAACAGACTGCTGACGAATTACCACCGGGATTTGTTGGAGTCGGACAATTCCCGTGTGTGGAGTATTCTGTTTGAACTTACCACGCAGGTATATAATATATCGGAAAATCTTGCTTTTGACGGCGGAGTACAGGAAGTGCTGGCAGGAAATTACGGGCATAGGCAGGAAATGGAAGGGAAAGTGGACGGGCTTACTTTAGTGGATAATTATGAATATAACTATGCTGAAATCGAAGGTATCGAAATCTATACGGACAATCCCACCCTGACCGATTACAAACAGTTTTATTATGCAGGAGAGGGAATCATCACGGAGGAGTGGTATCGGAGGGCAGTCAGTCAGTCCAGTGTATTTTGGGTTCCGATGATGAGCAGTGACAAATATGGAAACGAATACTGGAATCTCTGCCTGATTCGTAAAATTCCGGTGATGTATTCGGAGCATGATGCTGTACTGGTAATCCGGATTAGTGATAATTACCTACATGCCAGAATCAACAGCCAGGAGTATGAAACCATGGTATCCGTGGACCGGGAACCCGTTTTTTTCAGTACGGACAGAACCCGCTATGGGCTGGAACAGGCAGTGCCCATTTCCTATGGGGAGAGTTATTACCGGTATGCGGGAGACAGGAAGATAGACGGTAATCTCTGTCTTGTCAATGTATCTACTCTTCCCATGTACCAGTCAGATTCGGATGTATACATATGTACGGTAAATGAGCAGGCATATGGGAACATTCGGAATATTATCGGAATCTGTATCGTAATTATCGGGGTGAGCGTAGTGATTCCCGGTGTCCTGATTCATTTTTTTACACTATATTTTACGTCCCGTGTGCAGACTCTGCGCTATGCCATGCATCAGGCCAGCAATGAAGATTATGAATTTGCTTCTTCTGTAAGCGGGCAGGACGAGTTGTCTGAGGCATTTTCAGATTTGGAAACCATGGTCCGGAATATTAAGCGTAAGGATGCGGAAATGTATGAGGCACGTATTAAGGAAAAGGAACTTGTCAACGAACAGCAGGAAATGAAGTTCAAGATGCTGGCGAGCCAGATTAACCCCCATTTTCTCTACAATACGTTGGAAACCATCCGGATGAAGGCATTTAAGGCCGGGGACAGGGAGGCGGCGACGGCAATCAAACTGCTGGGAAAGTCTTTGCGGTATGTGTTGGACAATACGGGGACGGTATTTACTACGTTGGACAAAGAACTGGAACATGTGGAAACGTATCTTGCCATCCAGAAACTCCGGTTTGGGGAAAAGTTTGACAGCACATTGGAAACAGCGGAGGAGGTGGATACGGAGAATCTGTATGTCCTGCCGCTGATTTTGCAGCCCGTAGTGGAAAATTCCCTGCTGCATGGCTTGGAAGAAGTGGAGAGAGGAGGAGAAATCCGCATCCGTATTTTCATCAGAGAAGGATTTCTTTTAATAGAGGTGTCAGATAATGGCTGCGGTATGGAACGGGAAAGACTGGAGCAGCTGCGTCAGGATATCGGGAGTAAGGAAATCGGCCGCAGTAAGAGTATCGGATTATATAATATTAACCAGCGGTTAAGCCTGTATTACGGCAGCGGCAGCCTGAACATTGATTCGGAGTATGGAAAAGGGACTGTGGTGCAGATGGCGCTGCCTTTGGAAAAGATGAAAAATGTAAGGTAATTTTAGTAAAGTATTTACGGTATTTTTATTTTTTTTACTTTTATATAATAAAAACCAGCAAAGCTGCAATGGCAGACGTGCTGGTTTTTATTTATGCACAGGGACGGCAAAAAGGAGAATGGAAAAAGAGCCGGGAACGTCCTGCGTGCAGGCAGGGAACTCTTTTCCCTGTTCGATGAAAAGAAAAGGAGGTAGCGTGGATGAAAGCCGGAAATAAGGAAAAAGCCATAAAGCAGAAATTCAGTATGCAGTTAATGTGGAAGCAGAGGTATCTGCTGCTGATGTCGGTTCCGTTTGTCATATGGCTGGTTGTTTTTAAGTACATACCGTTATGGGGATGGACCATGGCATTTCAGGAGGTGAAGCCGAAAACCTTTGCCCAGCCCATATGGGAGCGGCCGTTTGTGGGACTGGATAACTTTACAAAGGCATTTACGGACCGGATGTTCGGGCAGACGATGATTAATACTATCGGACTCAGCATTTTGGGAATCGTACTCGGAACGGTGATGGCGATTGTATTTGCCCTGATGCTGAACGAAATCTGTTTTAACCGTTTTAAGAAAGTGACACAGACGATTTCCTACCTGCCCCACTTCGTATCGTGGGTGGTCATTGCAAGTATCGCTAAGATGGTATTGAATGACGGGGGTATGCTGGATACGATGCTCGGTACACAGCTAAAACTGATGAGTACGAATTCACCGGTTTTCTGGCTGACGGTCTGCATCATTAATGTGTGGAAGGAAGTGGGCTGGGATGCCATCGTATATCTTTCCGCCATGGCAGGGATAGACCAGGGGCTGTACGAAGCAGCAAAGGTGGACGGCGCCAACCGGTTAAAGCGGATTTGGCACATTACCCTTCCGGGCATCAAGCCTACGGTAGTGGTACTGCTCATTATGAGCATCGGCAGTGCGCTGAATGTAGGCATGGAACGGCAGATGCTTCTCAGCAACGGTATCGTGCAGGATCACGCAATGGTGCTTTCATGGTTCGCATATGTCAGGGGTATCGGTAACAGCAATTACGGACTGGGGACGGCAATCGGTATGTTCCAGTCGGTAGTGGGAATCATACTTCTGCTGATTGCTAACAAAGTTGCGGGCTGGCTCGGTGAGAGCAGACTGATATAAGGAGGGACGGACTGTGAAAGGAACGAAAATAAAGAGCAGGGATAATATTTTGGATTACATACTGCTGGCTGTATTTCTGTTTATTATTGTGATTACACTATACCCGTTTTTGAATGTGCTCGCCATATCCTTTAACGACCCGATTGACACCATGCGGAACATTAATTTCATTATTCCCAGACAGTTTACCACCAGTAATTATGTCTACGTATTTGAGGAAAATGATTTGATGAAGCCGATGATGCTGTCGGTGGCAAGGACTGTAATCGGTGCAGGGATAGGCGTACTGTGTACGGCCATGCTGGCATATGTGCTGAGCAGGAAAGACTTCTATTTCAATAAGCTGTTTACGCTGCTGTTTGTTATTACCATGTATGTCAGCGGCGGTCTGATTCCGGAATACCTGTTGTTAATGCGTACATTGAAAATGGGGAATAACTTTTTGGTTTACATCATTCCGGGCATTATCTGGGTGTATAACCTGATACTGGTGCGTTCTTTTATCGAAGGGCTTCCGATTGCTTTGCAGGAAGCGGCAAGGGTAGACGGCGCCAATGATTTTATCATATGGGCCAAAATCGTGCTGCCTCTTTGCAAACCGGTGCTGGCAACGGTGGCATTGTTCATGGCAGTCGGCCAGTGGAACTCCTTTATGGATACCTACCTGTATGCGAAAGAACTGCCCACTCTGCAGTATGTGCTGTATGAAATCATGGAGAAGGCGACGATTAAGATAGACCCTCATGCAGCAGAACAGGTGAAAAATGCCGTATCTCCGCTTTCAGTGCGTATGGCAATCACAATCATTGCAACGGTGCCGATTATCATCGTATATCCGTTCCTGCAGAAATATTTCGTGGGCGGTATGACCGTGGGTGCGGTAAAGGATTGACAGATTCAGGAATCAGGAATTAAGTCTGGAAGCCGGTAAGTGACCGGAATAACAGTCGTCAATGGAATAAAAGGAAATAAGTAAAAATGAGTAAAAATAAGTAAGAATAAGTAAAAAGAAGGGAGAAAGCTATGAAGTGTAAAAAAATCAGCGCATTGCTGTTAACGGCAGTAATGGCGGTAAGTGTACTTGGAGGATGCGGAGACAGTGCATCTCCTGCCAATGGAGGAACGGAAAGTTCATCTTCCGCAGGAGATTCCCAGAGCGGAGACAGTGCAGAGGGAGAAGTGATTGAACTGACGTTCTTTACGGCAGACGGGACACAGGACGACCCATGGACGGACCCTGTAGCAGAAGCGATTACAGCTGCGACCGGTGTAAAACTAAAGACTTCTTACCCAATAGGCGGGAATGACGAAAGCGAGCAGGTTGCCCTGATGATTGCAGAGCAGAATTTTCCGGATATCATTTTTGCCAAGGGTTCCGGCGGGAGCCTGATTGAAGCAGGGGCAATGATGGACATGACGGAGCTGATTGAGGAGTACGGTCCCAATATTAAGAAGTTATACGGGGAGGAATTTGAGAAACTGAAACAGTCGGAAGACGACCCTGCCATCTATCAGTTATCCGCTTATGCGGTAGGCGGCGAAAAATTCAAACACTGCGGAACCGCTCAGGTGCAGTGGGATGTGTTGAAGGCAAACGACTATAAACTTCCCGATACGCTGGAAGAGTTTGAAACCATGCTTAAGGACTATCTGGCAGCTAATCCGACCACAGAAGACGGTTTGGAACGGATAGGATTCACCTTATCCGCTTCCGACTGGCACTGGATGATTACGCTGGGAAATCCGGCAGGTTTCATTGCAGACGGCGCACCGGATAACGGGCAATGGCTGGTGGATGAGAACAACCAGGCAATGTACAAATTCCGTTCCGATAAGGAAAGGGAATACTTCCGCTGGATGTGCCGGATGTACAACGAAGGAATTCTGGACCACGAATTTGCCACTCAGACGCATGAGGATTATATTGCGAAGGTAGCGTCCGGAAGAGTGCTGGCTTTGTTTGATTCAGACTGGGATTATCAGGATGCGGAAAAAATCTTAAAGGCAGACGGAAAATACGGTTCCACCTATGCAGGGCTTCCGCTGACTATGGATGCAGATACCAAATGTGCGGCACTGATGTATCAGGGTCTTACTACAGGAACCGGCGTCGGGATTACCACAAGCTGTAAAGACCCCGTTGCGGCAATTAAACTAATTGATTTCCTCTGCTCGGATGAAGGGCAGGTATTGAACAAATGGGGAATTGAGGGCGTAAATTATTTCATTGACGAGGAAGGTCACCGTTACAGAACCGAAGATGAGGTGAAATACGCTGCGGAGGATACGGATTATCAGAAGAAGACAGGCGTCGGTTTCCATAACTATCCTTTTCCGACTTACGGAGACGGCATTCTGGACCCGGGCGGAAGCACTTATACCACCACGAGTAAAGAGGCTGTGATTAAGGAATATCATGTGGAAGAAAAAGCGGCATGTGAGGCATGGGGCGTAGAACTTCTGGTAGATAAGTTCCCTCAGGCAGACGAGTTTGAAACACCGGATTATCCTCCTCTCTGGGCATTGGTAAAACCGATGGAATTCGATGAAATCGGCGATAAGCTGGACGAGGTATCATGGTCGGCGCTGATTGGCTGCATTACAGGCACCGAGGCGGATTTTGACGCTTCTTATGACGCTATGCTGGCAGAACTGGAAAAGACAGGTATGTCCGAGGCGGAACAGATGCTGACAGAGCTGATTGCAGAGAAAGTGGCTTTAGTGAAATAAGGAAAAATATCCGGTGGCAGGCTTGCATTCTATGCCTGCCACCGGCAGTCCTTTGGAGCGGTTATTCATAATTCCTGCGGTATTCGGCCGGACTGATGCCGACATATTTTTTGAACTTTTTATGAAAATAATCTACATTTTTATATCCTACCGCCTCGGCAATCTCATAAACCTTCAGGCTCTTCTCCTTCAGTAATTCTTTGGACTGTTCGATGCGTTTATGGTCTATGTAGGAGTTAAAACTTTCACCGAAATGTTTGTTGAAAATTTTTCCAAGGTATGCACTGTTGTATCCAAAGAGAGGGGCAATGCTTTCCAGCTTGATATTGTTCCGGTAATTGTGGTCGATGTAGTAAACAATATCATCCAGTACCGTAGTACGGGAAGGGCTGCCGGTAGCATTAATAATCATTTCCGTGATTTCCGATATGTAGCGGATGATTTCGTATAAGTGGCGGCTGCTGCTGATATTGGAAATGGCATCCGCATTGGAGGGGAAAGGAATTTCTGTAGTATTGTATGTAAGGTTTACTTTTTCCTTGATGTTCAGGTACAGGTCGGTTAGAAAAAGTTTGACGGAAGGGATATCGTCCGTATGGTAAAGCAGTTCTTCCAGTTCAAAAAGTGTTTCCGCTACCATGCCGCGGTTGAAAGAGAGCAGATAGCCGGTCAGCCTGCGGCAGTATTCATCTAAAACATTCCGGTCCATTTCCCAATGCTGCATCTGGTCGGGAAGTTCGCGGAATCCAAGGGTATGCTGCCCCTGTATACAGAAAAATCTCCGGTTTTTCAGGGTGAGGGCTTCCTGATAGGATAGGGAAACTTCCGCCAGAGATGTCACCGGACGTCCATAGGAAAGGAACAGGGAATCCAGGGGACTGCCGTGCTGGGGGGATTTCTGTTCGTAGGAGTTCAGAAAATCCTGAAATTTGTTCAGGGCAAACTGTCCTTTTAGAAGTATGATTTCACTGTTGTTTTCCGTGAAATATTCAAAGCTGTTATTTCCTTTATTTGCAGTTTTTAATAGTTCGGCAAAGCTGTAACCGTTATCAGCGGTTCCGTCACTGTATTTTTCATAGATGACAACCTGATAGATATCGGCATGTAAATTCATCTGCCGGATTTCCGCAGGACTTAGGCGGGGCGTATGAGAGGCTGTATAGGAGCCGGTTATAATTTCATATAAAATAACGTTTTTTGCTTTATCCTTAAGATGGGCAATGTTTTCCGACCGGTTCTGTTCTTCATCAAGGATAGCCGCAATCTTTTGTAAGGTTGCAGCCAGTTCATCTTCATCCAACGGTTTCGTCAGATAGGAATCCACACCGTAGCGGATGGCGGTCTGTGCATAGGTAAAGTCGGAATAGCCGCTTAAGATAATGAATCTGCCGGAGTATTCATGTTCCCTTGCTTTCTGTATGATATCGGTTCCGTACATCTTCGGCATACGGATATCCATAAGCACAAGAGCCGGATTTTCGCGCAGAATGAACCTCAGCGTATCTTCTCCGTTGGCGGTTTCGCCGCAGATACGGAATCCCAAAGCATTCCAGTCTACAATATATTTTAATCCTTCCCGTATATTCTGTTCGTCGTCTGCAATAAGTACTGTATACATATGGTTCCTCTCCGAACGGATTTTCTGTAATAGTTCAGCCTCCGGGTGAACGGTTACGGTTTTCTTAATAAAAATATTATAGGTGGAATCCGGTGCGATGTCAATTCCGGGGACGGAATGATGGAATCGGCGGAGGTTGAACTGCTAAAATTTCCACTGTATAGAATCTCTAATTATGGAAGTATTTCCTCTATGTATTTTCTGCTATAATGTCATCAGAGGGATGCATATGAAGAAAAAAAGAATATTGGCGGCTGCATTGGCGTCCGCTGTCATGCTGTCTGTTCTGTCTGCATCTTTCCCGGGATGCGGCAGTGAAAACAGGGAGTATTCCTATGAAGAAACGATTGTGGTGGATGTGTTTGACAGCGGGGCAAATTATCAGGGGATACAGCCGGGCTGGTTTGCAAAAGTTGTGAAAGACAAATTTAATATGGAGCTGAATATTATTGCGCCCAATGTGGCAGGCGGAGGCGATACCCTGTATGAAATACGCTCCGCTGCAGGTAATCTGGGAGATTTGGTTATCAGCAACGGGGATACGGATTCTGTTCAAAAGATGGTAGATTCCGGTTTGCTGCTGGATATGGAGCCTTATATCAGGAATAAGGCAATCATGCGGTACGGGGATGTGCTTGAGCGGATAAACGGGGATATTACGCCTGAGGGAATCTATGTCATACCTTCCGAAGTATCCGGAAATTCACCGCTGACGCCAAAGGAAAGTCTGGAACCTACATTCGGACCGTATATCCGGTGGGATTTATATAAGGAACTGGGATATCCTCAGATGGATACGCTGGAGGATTTGCTTCCTGTTTTAAAGCAGATGCAGGAGCTGGAACCCTATGCGGAAAACGGGGAGAAAACTTATGCATTTTCATTTTTCAGGGATTGGGACGGAAATCTGATGACGGCGGCGAAGCAGCCCTGTTGTTTTTATGGCTATGATGAATTCGGCTTTGGGTTAGAGAAAGCGGATGGAAGTGACTTTCAGAGTATTATCGATTCGGATTCTCTGTATGTACGGACGTTAAAATTATTTTTTGATGCCAATCAGATGGGATTAGTGGATCCGCAGTCTCCGACGCAGAAATATACGGATTTTGCACAGAAATACAGGGATGGGCAGATTTTTTATTCTCCATGGCCATGGGTGACGCAGGAGTATAATACCCTGTCGCGCAAAGAGGATGGCAGGGGATTTATGCTGGCGGATATCAGTGATATGCAGATTTATGCCAGCGGATGCAACCGGGACGGAAACCGGAAATTTGTAATAGGAATCGGCGCAAATGCCAAAGACCCGCAGAGACTGGCAGATTTTATCGATTGGCTTTATTCTCCGGAAGGAATATACTGTAACGGGGTGCAGAGTTCGGCAGGAACGGCAGGACCGCGGGGGTTAAGCTGGGAGTATGATGAAAACGGGAAGCCGTATCTGACGGAGTTTGGCAGGCAGGCGCTGCTGGACGGGGATGTGGAAGTGCCGGACGAATGGGGAGGAGGAACATGGTCAGAAGGGATTTCCAGACTGAATTTCATGCCTGTGGCGGCCTGTGAAACAGATGAGAGAGGGAATCCATATGCTTATCTGCTGTGGGACAGTGTGGGGGAATTGTATGAGACAGCCATTGACCGGGACTGGCAGGAGCAGATGGGAGCGGCAAACGTAAGGGAATTTCTGAAAAAAAATAACCGTCAGCTTGTGGAAGCAGGATGCAATTATACGTCACCGCCGGAAGAATCGGAGATTTCCACATTGCGGGGGCAGTGTAAGAACGTGATACAGAAATATTCCTGGGAAATGGTATTTGCAGGGGATGAGGAGGAATTTTACAGGATTTTAAAGCAGATGCAGGAGGAAGCAGTGCGTCTGGGGTATGAGCGGGTCTTTGCAGAAGATAAGGAAAATGTAGAGGATTATCGGGAAGCAAAGAAAAAGGCATTGGAGGAATATGGTCATGATACAGAGTAGCAGGGTGAAGAAGATTCTTTACGGCGGGGATTACAACCCGGAACAGTGGGGAGAAGATGTGTGGGAGGAGGATATGCGCCTGTTCCGGCTGGCACATGTGGATGTGGTGACGCTCAACGTATTCAGTTGGGCGGCTTTGCAGCCGGATGAAAATACTTACGATTTTGCGAGGCTGGACAGGATTATGGAGATGGCGGCGGCAAACGGGCTGAAAGTCTGCATGGCGACCTCTACGGCAGTGCATCCGGCATGGATGGCAAGGAAATATCCGGACGTGCTGCGGACGGAGCACAGCGGCATACGCAGAAAATTCGGCAGCAGGCACAATTCCTGTCCCAACAGCCCGACGTATAGGAAATATTCGGCGGCACTGGCCGGGAAACTCGCCGAAAGATACGGGAAGTATGAAAATATCGTGGCATGGCACATTGCCAACGAATACGGCGGGGAATGTTACTGTGAGAACTGCGAAAAGGCATTTCGTAAGTGGTTGGAGCGGAAATACGGCACGCTGGAGGAGTTGAACCGGGCGTGGGACACTGCTTTCTGGGGACATACTTTTTATGACTGGGAGGACATCGTAGTGCCGAATCTCCAGTCGGAGGAATTTGTCTGGGGAAATCAGATACGCACGAATTTCCAGGGGATTTCTCTGGATTACCGCAGGTTTAACTCGGACAGCATTTTGGAATGCTACTGTCTGGAGCGCGATGCGGTGAAAAAATATACACCGGAGATTCCGGTAACAACGAATCTGATGGGATTTTATAAACCGCTGGATTATCAGAAATGGGCGCACTGTATGGATTTTGTTTCGTGGGACAATTATCCGGCATACGGTGCAGCGCCGGAACAGGCAGCCATGGCCCATGACCTGATGCGGGGGCTGAAACAGGGAATGCCGTTTGCCCTGATGGAACAGACGCCCAGTGTGAGCAACTGGCATACCTACTGTTCCCTGAAACGGCCGGGAGTGATGCGGTTGTGGAGTTATCAGGCAGTGGCACACGGCTCGGATACCGTGATGTTTTTCCAGATGCGAAGGAGCATTGGGGCGTGTGAGAAGTATCACGGGGCGCTGATTGACCATGCGGGACATGAGGATACGAGAGTTTTCCGGGAAATGGCGGCATTGGGAGAAGAACTGGGGAAACTGGGCGGAGAACTGCTGGGCGGAAGGACGAAAGCAAAGGCAGCCATTGTGATGGATTGGGACAACTGGTGGGCAGCGGAGTATTCGGCAGGCCCCAGCGAGCTAATCTGTTATATGGAAGAAATGTTGATGTATTACCGTGCATTTTACCGGCTGCATATTCCGGTGGATTTAATCAGTGTGGAAGATGAACTGTCGGGATATGCGCTGGTGGCGGCGCCCATGCTCTATATGTGCAAGGACGGGTTTGACGGGAAGCTGCGTGAGTTCACGGCAGGAGGAGGACATTTCCTGACCGGTTATTTCAGCGGTTATGTGGAGGAGCATGATTTGGTGGTGACGGGAGGATATCCCGGAAGATTGAAGGAGATTTTGGGAATATGGGTGGAGGAATCCGATGCACTGCCGGAAGGGAACCGGAACCATTTTGTCTATGCAGGGCGGGAATATCCGGCGATGGTGATGTGCGACCTTCTGCATCCGCAGGGGGCGGAGGTTCTCAGTACCTATACGGAAGATTTCTATGCGGGGATGCCGGCTTTGACCGTAAATTCTTATGGGAAAGGAAAAGCATATTATGTGGCAACGCGTTCCGATGAGGGATTTTATACGGATTTCATCGGGAACATATGCAGGGCAGCGGGTATCTGTCCGGTGATGGAGGCTCCGGAACAGGTGGAAGTAACCGTGCGGGAAAATAAAAACGGTTGTTTCCTGTTTCTTTTAAATCACGGAGAGGGAGCACAGGAAATCCTGCTGCCATGGAAAGGAAAAGAACTGCTGACCGGAAAACAGGTGGAAAGCGGGGACTGCCTGCGGCTGGCGGGAAATGATGTGGCAATTATAAAGTATTAATGTCAGATAATGAAACCACGGTGGAAATGCAGACAGAATAGAATCAAAGCATAGTGGGGGCAGAATGGAGATGGCGGCAGTAATTATGGACAGGGAAGAAAGAAAGGCATATGCCGGACAGATTCGGGAAGTGATTGCCAGAGGGCCTTTTCGGGCGGATTGGGCTTCTTTATCGGAATATCGGGTGCCGGACTGGTTTCAAAAGGCGAAATTCGGTATTTTTATTCATTGGGGATTATACAGCGTACCGGCGTTTGGCGATGAATGGTATTCCCGTAAGATGTATATACAGGGGTCGCCGGTATATGAACATCACAGAAAGACATACGGGGAACATAAGGACTTTGGGTACAAAGATTTTATTCCGTTGTTTACGGCGGAGAAATTTGATGCCGGTGAATGGGCGGAGATATTCCGGCAGGCGGGCGCAAAGTATGTGGTTCCAGTGGCGGAGCATCATGACGGGTTTCAGATGTATGAATCCCGTCTTTCCCGTTTTCATGCAGCGCAGATGGGACCGGGCAGGGATATCATCGGAAGTCTGAAAAAGGCAGTGGAGGATGCGGGAATGGTCTTCGGCACATCTTCCCACAGGGCAGAACATCAGTGGTTTATGGGAGTCGGAAAGGAATTTGACAGTGATATAAGAGAGCCGCTTGTCTGCGGGGATTTTTACTGGCCATCGGACAGGGAACAGCCGGATCAGATGAATATCCGGTCCAAGCCTTATCCGACGGAGGAGTATCTGGAGGACTGGCTGCTGCGTGCCTGCGAACTGGCAGACCGTTATCAGCCAGGGCTGCTGTACTTTGACTGGTGGGTGCAGCATGAGGCATATAAGAAGGTGCTGCCGGAGTTTATGGCCTATTATTACAACAGGGCGGCGGAGTACGGTTTCCCTGCGGGAGTCTGCTATAAGCAGGATGCCTGCGCGTTTGGCAGCGGTATCGTAGATGTGGAACGGGGAAAATTTGCGGAGGCGAAGCCGTATTATTGGCAGACAGATACGGCAATTGCCCGCAATTCATGGTGTTATACATCAGACCTGGATTATAAGGACAGTTATGAAATTATCTGTTGTCTGTGCGATGTGGTCAGCAAAAACGGGAATCTGCTGTTGAATGTAGGACCGAAAGCGGATGGGAGCATACCGGAAAAAGACCGGGAGATTCTTGAGGATATTGGAAGGTGGCTGGCAGTGAACGGGGAGGCAATTTACGGAAGCAGGTGCTTCCGCTTTGCGCAGGAGGGACCGACCCGCGAGACAGAGGGACAGTTTTCCGACGGCAGCAGAACGGAATATACCCCGGAGGATTTCCGGTTTACTGCGGCGCAGGGGAATATTTATGCCATATGTTTAAAGTATCCGGAGAACGGACATGTTGTCATACGTTCCTTATATCGGGAAAAGAATCTGAATAAACCGGTGTTTCACGGAATTATTGACCAGGCAGCCGTGCTTGGGTTCAAAGGAAAGGTTGTATGGAAACAGGAAGAAGACGGACTGCATGTGATGACGGAAGGATGGAAAAGCAGGTTTCCGGTGGTGATAAAGATAACGGTAAAGTAGGGGGAATCAAGGGAGGAGATTTGGGATGAAAATCAGTAATGAGATAAAGGAAAAAGCGGAGATTCTGCTGGAGCAGCTTACACTGGAAGAAAAAGCCGGGATGATTCACGGGGGAGGGCTGTTCCGGACGGCTCCTGTGGAACGGCTGGGGATACCGGCATTGTATATGTCGGACGGGCCGATGGGAGTAAGGGCGGAATTTGCAGATGCAGCGTGGGTTCCCGTGGGAAGCACGGAGGATTATGTGACATATCTGCCGAGTAATGCAGCGGTTGCATCCACATGGAACCGCGAGCTGGCGTATGAATGCGGCAGTGTGCTGGGAGAGGAGGCGAGAGGACGGGGAAAGGACGTGATTCTGGCGCCCGGCATTAATATTAAGAGAAGTCCTTTAAACGGCAGGAATTTTGAATATATGAGCGAGGATCCGTATCTGACAGCAGAGCAGTGCGTACCGCTGATATGCGGGATACAGGAGCATGACGTGGCGGCGTGTGTGAAACATTTTGCCGTGAACAGTCAGGAGACGCAGCGGTTATGGGTGGATACGGAATTGGATGAGCGGACACTTCGGGAAATTTATCTGCCTGCTTTCGAGGCGGCGGTCAACAGGGCGGGTTCGTACTCCATTATGGGAGCGTATAACCGGCTCCGCGGGGAGCACTGCTGTGAAAGCCGGTTTCTTTTGAATGGAATTCTGCGGAAAGAATGGGGCTACGAAGGTGCGGTGATTTCCGACTGGGGCGCGGTGCACCGGACAAAGGAAGCGGCTGTGAGTGCATTGGATTTGGAGATGTCAGTGACTGACAATTTCGAGGAGTACTGCCTGGCGCGTCCGTTAAAAGATGCGGTGCAGGCCGGAGAAATAGAAGAAGGACTGGTGGATGAGAAGGTAAGGCATATTCTGTGGCTGATGTTAGCCCTGCATATGTTTGATGTGGACCGGATGAAAAGAATTGCCGTGCCTGCGGACAGGAAGGCAGGCTGCTACAATACGCCTGCCCATAGGGAAACGGCGCTGCGGACGGCACGGGAGTCCATGGTTTTGTTAAAAAATGAGGGAAACCGTCTGCCTTTGGAAAAAGGGAAGCTGAAGAAACTGTTGGTTATCGGACACAATGGGAGTGCGATTCATTCGAACGGGGGCGGCAGTGCGGAAATCAAGGCATTATACGAGATATCTCCCTTGATGGGGCTGATGAGTCATTTGGGCGGTAACTGTCAGGTGAAGTTTGTGGAAGGCTATTATAAAGAGGAAAGGGAAGCAGGGGAAACGAACTGGCAGGAGGACAGCTTAAAGGACGGCGGCGGAAAGGAACGGGAGCGTACGGCAGTGGATGAAAAGACGGCGCGGATACGCAGGGAACTGCTGGAAGAAGCGGTGAAATATGCGAAAGAGTATGAGCAGGTAATTTTCATGGGCGGACTGAACCATGAATTCGATGTGGAAGGACAGGACCGTGCGGATATGAAACTGCCTTACGGACAGGATGAAGTCATAGAGGCAGTGCTGGATGCCAATCCCGATACCGTAGTAGTTATGATAGCAGGTTCTCCGGTGGAAATGGGGAGATGGGAGAAGAAGGCGAAAGCAATCGTATGGAACTGGTATGCGGGAATGGAAAGCGGAAATGCCCTTGCCGATGTACTGCTTGGGGAGATAAACCCGTCCGGAAAACTGCCGGAGAGCTTTCCTTACAGCCATAGGGACTGCAGCGCCCACTGTGTTGGTGATTTTGCGGAAGAAAAGCTGCTACATTACAGGGAGGGAATCTATGTGGGGTATCGGTATTATGAGAAAAACCATGTGCCGGTACAATACTGTTTCGGACACGGGCTGTCCTATACGGAATTTGTTTACAGCGATATGAATATTGAGAAGCAGAAAGGAATTGGCAGCAGAAGCGGAAATGGAAACGAAAACGGAAATGGAAACGGAAACGGAGAAAAAAGCGGGAGCGGAGAAGTTACCGTGCTGGTAAGCTGCAATATTAAGAATGTGGGAAAAAGGGCGGGAAAAGAAGTCGTACAGCTTTATGTCCGTGATGAAAACGGGATGGTGGATAAGCCGGTAAAGGAGTTGAAAGGATATGAAAAAGTGGAGCTGGCGCCCGGAGAAAGTAAGCGGGTAAGGTTCCGGCTGCCGGGAGAGGCGTTTGCTTATTTTGATGAGGCAGCAGGGGAGTTCCGGGTACTTTCGGGGGAATATGGAATTGTGCTGGCAGCCTCTTTGCAGGATGAGAGACTGGAAGGGCGCGTGCGGGTGTAGGACAATCCGTCTGAAAAGGAGAAAGCCCTGAACGTTATAACCGTCTGCTTTCCGTAACAGCGGGGCCGGAGACTGTATTGTTACGGAAACTCATGAATTACACGCTTGTAGACAGCCATAATCCTGTCTTTGACAGTTGAACAAACAAAAAACTGCTGTAATCCCAGTGTTTATAGGCTTTATGGCAGTTTGCATCTAAGTTTTACTCTATAGTAATTTTTTTATAGCCGATGTTTTTTAGAAAATGCAGGAAACACGATGTATTGAGATGGTTATGTAATTTCGATAGAGCATCTACAAAAAGAATATGCATAGATTTAATAAATGTCAAGTATATACAAAAAATACTATATAGTAAAACAAATTATTTGACAAAGAAAAGCTAGAGTTTGTGAGGGGTTAGAGGATGTTTTGAAAAATGCAACTGTCAAACTCCCGTGTATTGTTACGGAAACTCATGAATTACACGCTTGTAGACAGCCATAATAGATGCTATACTGGAATAGACAGGACGAAACGGTAAGGCATCCGTTCGACAGGCAGGAATTTTTTCGGCAAAAGCAGGAAAGCAGAGGTGTACATGAAATTAAATTATAAGAGAACGTTCTTCATTGGGTTGGCATTTCTTTCGATTTCAGGATTCTGGCAGATGTATGACAGCATTATCCCTTTAATCCTGCAGAATACTTTTCATTTGGGTGAAACGGTAACAGGGGTATTGATGGCAATGGACAATGTGCTGGCAATCTTCCTGCTGCCGATATTCGGGGCGCTGTCGGATAAGGCGGATACGAAGATTGGGAAGCGGATGCCTTTTATTTTATGCGGCACAGCGCTGGCAGTGGCGTTCCTGATGCTGTTAAATGTGGCGGACAGGCAGCAGAATCTGATTCTGTTTGTAAGCGTGCTGTTCCTTTTGCTGCTGTCCATGGGGTTGTACCGTTCCCCGGCTGTGGCTCTGATGCCGGATTTGACGCCGAACCGTCTGAGGAGTAAGGCGAATGCGGTCATTAACCTGATGGGAGCAGTGGGCGGCGTCTATGCGCTTCTTATGATAAAACTGCTGGTGGGTGCAGGGGAACGTCCCAATTATCTGCCGCTGTTTCTAAGTGTAGGCGGGCTGATGGCAGCAGCGGTCATCGTGCTGTTTGCAGCCATTCAGGAGAAGCAGGTTGCAAAACAGGTGGAGGAGGAAGAAGAGGAACAGAAGGAACAGGAAAAGACTGCACGGGAAGAATCTGTACAGGAAGAATCTGTACAACAAGAAACCGTACGGAAGGAGAGCGTGCAGAAAAAGGATACGCAGGAGAAGACAGGGCTTCATGGAGAAGCGTCGGGTGGCGCAACCGTGCTTTCCAAACCGGTGAAACGGAGTATGATATTTCTGTTATTGTCCATCCTTTTATGGTTTACGGCTTATAATGCGGTGACAACCGCTTTTTCCCGCTATACGAGGGTGGTATGGCATATGGAAGGGGGAAGTTTCGCGGACTGTCTGATGGTGGCGACTGTGGCGGCTATCATAAGTTATATCCCGATTGGAAATATTGCCAGCAGGATAGGCAGGAAGAAAACGATTTTAGCGGGCATCGTACTGATGAGCGTCTGCTATTTTGCGGCGATTTTTGTAGGGGCGTATCATCCGGTAATTAATATTGCTTTTGCGGCAATCGGTATCGGATGGGCGGCCATCAATGTAAATTCGTATCCGATGATTGTGGAGATGAGCAAGGGAAGCGATATCGGGAAGTTTACGGGAACCTATTATACGTTTTCCATGGCGGCGCAGATAGTAACGCCGGTTCTGTCCGGTTTTCTGTTGGAAAATGTGTCCTACCGGACATTATTCCCGTATGCGTTCCTTTTTTCCATCCTGGCATTTTTTACCATGACGCAGGTGCGCCACGGTGATTCCAAACCGGAGAAGAAAAAGGATATGCTGGACAACTTTGATGTAGAGGATTAAAATAGGCGGGAGAACATAAAGAAGAGAGGTTTCCGCACAGGAAGGGTGCAGGGATGGAAATCTGAAAGGGATGGATAGGAAATGACAGTAATACTGGGAATAGCGGCGGCGGTGATTGTTCTGTATCTGCTGGCAATCATGCCGCGGATGGTGCATAAGCCGGACAAGAAGCCCTTTTTAGGCGTATTGTATGCCCACCGGGGACTGCATGACAACGAAGGCGATGCACCGGAAAATTCCATGAGGGCTTTTGAAAAAGCCGTAAAAGCCGGTTATGGGATTGAACTGGATGTGCAGCTTACCAAAGACCGGATTCCGGTTGTTTTCCATGATTTTACATTGGAGCGGATATGCGGAGTGAAGGGAAAGGTGCAGGATTATACGTATGAAGAACTGCAGCGGTTCCGGTTGTGCCGGTCGGAAGAAAGGATACCGCGCTTTGAAGATTTTCTGAAAATGGTAGGAGGCAGAGTGCCGCTTATCGTGGAATATAAGGTGGAATGGACCGATGTGGGGGTCTGCCCGCTGGCGGATGGAATGCTGCGGGATTATAAGGGGACTTACTGTATTGAGTCTTTTAATCCGCTGGCGCTGCTTTGGTACAGAAAGCATCATAATGAAGTGGTGAGAGGACAGCTTTCGGATGCTTTTCTGCAGGAGGAGGGGCTGAAGGGGCTGCTTTATTTTGTATTGGAGCATATGCTGCTGAATTTTGTGACCAAACCGGATTTTATTGCATATAATCATAAGTATTACTGGACGCTGTCGAGGCAGATTTGTAAGAAACTGTACCATTGTCTGGCGGTGGCATGGACCATCAGGAGCCAGAAGGAACTGGAAGCGAGACGGAAAGATTTTGATTTGTTTATTTTTGACAGTTTTATTCCTAAGGGAGAAGGATGAAAATGAAAAGCGGAGTTATGTATCTGACGGTATTCATCGTATGTGCATTGGGAATGACGGCATGTGCAGGCGGGAAAGATAGAGGACAGTCCGTGCAGCCGGAAGCAGCCGGAACGGAGCTGCGGGAAGATGCACATCAGGAAGGGATGATGACGGAACCGGGGGAAGAGTCAGGACAGGGCACGCAGGGGCCGGAATCAGAGGAAGGGCCGGGGCTAAGCACGCAGGGGCCGGAATCAGGGGAAGGGCCGGGGCTAAGCACGCAGGAGCCGGAATCAGGGGAAGGGCCGGGGCTAAGCACGCAGGAGCCGGAATCAAAGGAAGGGCCGGAGCAGGAGAACACGGAACAGGGCGGACAGGAACCAGCACGGGAAAGCGGGATGCCGGAAGAGTCAGACGGCGGTTATGGGATACGATTTGATGAGGCGGAACAGACCTATCAGGCAGAGGACGGCACGGAGCTGCTGAATGTACAGACCCGTTTCCCGGTGGTGACGATTCCGGGGCATGAACAGGCTGCGGAGGCAATTAACCAGTATGTAAGAAGCACTCAGATATTCAGCGGGGAGGGGCTGGCAGGCATATCGGAGGAGGAGGCGCTGCAGTGGGCCGAAGAAGATTATAAGATACGCGGGAAAGATAACTGGTATACGGAATACATGCTGTATAACGGGTATGGGCTGCAGCGGATGGATGACAGCGTGGTCAGTTTTGTGCTGGAAACTTATTCTTATATGGGCGGCGCTCATCCCAATACGGTGCTGCACGGACTCACGTTCGACACGCAGACAGGGGAAAGGCTGACTTTCGCAGATGTGGCGGAAAAGGAAGAGGAGGCTTCGGAAGCAGTGCTTCAGTTCCTTTTGGAAGAAACGGGGAAGGAAGAATATCAGGGGGCGTTTTTTGACGGATATGAAGAATCTCTGGGTGATTTGCTGCGGGAAGATACCTGGTATCTGGGCGAAGACGGATTCCACATCATTGCCAATACATATGCGATTGCCCCTTATGTAGCAGGCAGCTTTGATTTTGTGATTCCTTATAAGCAGGCGGACTTTTTAAAGGAAAGGTTCTTAAAGGAAGAGTTGGATGATTGATTTTGAGCGGATTGAGGAGTATGGCGAAAATAACCGCATCGAGGCAAAGCGGGCGTTAGGGGGTCTTCCAAGAAGTATCTGGGAGACTTATTCGGCTTTTGCCAATTCCTTCGGGGGAATCCTGCTTTTGGGTGTGGAGGAACTTCCGGATAAAACCTTCCGGACGGTGAACCTTCCGGCGCCGGAAAAACTGGTTGCCGAATTTTGGGAGATTATCGGGGATAAAAGCAGGGTCAGCGAAAATATCCTGTCTAAGTGGGATGTGGAAATTCACGAAATCGACGGTGACCGTATCATCAGTGTTACGGTGCCGAGGGCGGACCGGAGAAGAAGACCGGTATACATCGGAAATAATCCTTATCTGGGCGCTTACAGGCGGGACGGGGAAGGGGATTATCACTGCACAGAGGAAGAGGTGCGCATGATGCTGCGGGACAGGCAGGAGCGTACGCTGGATGAAAAAATGCTGCCCCATATGTCAGGGGAGGTTTTTGTGGGAGAAACGCTTAGGCGGTACCGCGCTTATCTGAAGGACCGGCATCCGGAACAGGGCTTTGGAGAGGAATCGGAGGAAGGGCTTCTGTGCAGGATAGGGGCCGGCAGAAAAGGAAAAGACGGGCAGGTGCATCCTACGGCAGCGGGGCTTCTGATGTTTGGCTATGAGGATGAAATCGTGAAGCAGTATCCGTATTTTTATCTCGATTATCAGGAACGCGGAGCCGACGGACAGATTGGTGAACGGATTGTTTCCAATTCGGGGAAATGGAGCGGCAATCTGTTTGACTTTTATTTGAGGATTTCGGGGAAAATCGTGCGTGGGCTGCCGTGGGATATTCACAGGCCGGTACGGGAAGCAGTAGCTAACTGCATGGTGAACGGTGATTATATGGGTTCCGGCGGACTGGTCATTGTGAAGAAGCCGGATGAAATCTGCATTACGAATCCGGGCAGTTTCCGTATCGATATTCAGGAGGCGGTGAATGGAGGCAAATCCGACCCGCGGAATACTAGGATTGCGAAGCTATTCAATCTGGTGAAAGTAGGTACCCGTACCGGAAAGGGTGTGCCGGATATGTATGCGGTATGGAGCAGGAAAGGATGGAAAATGCCGGAGATACAGGAGCGTTTTAAACCTGACCGGATTACGTTAAAGCTGCCGTTGGCGGCGGGAGGTACGGCTGAGAGGAAGCAGGATTCCCTGATGGGGATGCAGGAATATAAAGAAGCGATTCTTGATTATGTGACATGGGCGATTTACGTAAATGAAAGAGATGTGGAAAAAGTTTTTGGTATTGGAGAAGCAGAAGCAGGTGCGGTTCTTGGCCGGATGGAAGCGGAAGGCATCTTAATCCGGACAAAGGAAAGGGCAGGATACCGGCTGAAAATCTAACACAATGGCGGACAGACATAACAGGGAATTACGGAGTATGCAGGGCGGCGGTGCATGGAGGAACAGGCACCGCCGCTTTTGGAGTATTCTTTTAATACACGATATCTGTCTTTTACGTTCCGGTTATTTACGTATGCTTCCGAAACGGCTATATTTAAAGTGCCCGTAGAAATAAAGGAGAATGGAAATGTATGCAATAGCGGTTTGTGATGATGACAATGCATTATCTATGGAAGTAAAGAGGCTGATTGGAGAGTGGAATCCGCAGGTAAAGGTGGATTGCTATGAAGGAGGGGAGGAACTTTTGAAACAGTATCAGCCGTATCAGGCTATTTTTCTCGACATTGACATGAAAGGAATGAATGGGATTGAGACGGGAAAGCGTATCAGGCAGATTGATAAGGAGACGAAGATTGTCTACCTGACGGCATACCGTGACTATGCGGCAGGGGCATTTTCAGTACATGCATTCCAGTACCTGATAAAGCCGGTTGGAAGAAAGGAATTGTGGGAAGTATTGGAGGAAGTGTTCCGCTATGCAGGAAAGCCGGAGAGGAAAACGGTTCTCGATTTCCACACGGCAGATGGTTTGGTCTGCCTGCCTGCGGAGGATATTTATTTTTTTGAGTATATGGACCGCAGGATACGGATTGTGGCGGGAGAGGAGTATTTTATGACCGGAAGGATAGGAAAGGTGTACGAGCGGATGAAGTCCATGGGATTTTCCATGCCGCATCAGAGTTTTGTCATAAACATGCTTCATGTGAAGAATGTAAAAAACCAGCAGATTTATATGGATAACGGACTGCTTGTACCGTTATCGCAAAAAAAGATGAAAAGCTGGAAAGAGGAACTGACGGCGTATTTGTCTGACAGGCTGGCGGGAGAAAAGGTATGATGGGAGAAGGAGCAGATATCTTTGTTTTTATTTTCATTTTAACGCTCACCATATCCGTCTTTATCGGATGTGCGGTTATGATGGTAAGGCTGCTTCCGAAGGCTGTAGAGAAACCTTTGTGGATGAAAGCGGTCTTTTGGGGAATCTATGCCGTCTTATCCGTCCTGGTCCCCAATATTTGGAGAAATGATATGCTTACTATGGCGGTGCTGACCGCTGTCTATCTGCCGGCCGGATGGTTTCTGTATCACAGGAGCCGGATGGGACTGCTTTACCAGCTTATTTATATGGCTGTGATGTATATGGCAGAGGTCATTGCCATCTTTCTTGGAGTCCGGCTGGAGCTTGCGTTTGGTTTGGAGTATATGACACGCTACTGCCTGGTTAATATGTTGGAAATGCTGTTCCAAATCGGAGTCATGGCAGTGATAAAAGAAATCTTAAAGAGAAGGTATATATCCGACCGGAAGAGTCTGAAAATCAGGGGCATGGTATTGGTGCCGCTATTCAGCATAGGGCTGATTTTCCTGTACATAATAGGGAGTGAAGTATTCTTTGCAAGATATGGTTACGAGTGGCTCATCCTATACTGCATCCTGATACTGGTCATCAACCTGTACTGCCTGTATTTCTGGTATGACGTGGCCGCCAACCGGGAACTGAAACATAAGCTGGGAATGATGCGGCAGCAGAACGAACTGACACACCAGTATTATGGGGAGATGGAACGGAATTATAATGAATCAAGGAAAATCATCCATGATATCAGGAATCATATCAGTGCGCTGGAGCAGTTGGGAAAATTGGAACAGACACAGGAATATATCAGTGACGTGAATGATATGCTGAATTCGCTGAGCCTGAAGTTCTATTCGGAAAACAGGATGCTGAACATCGTGCTGAACGATAAGTTCCGGAATCTGTCCCCCGGACAATTGGAATGCAATCTGGGAGGTATCTGTCTGGATTTCCTTTCCGATATGGATATTACCACCATTTTTGCGAATCTATTGGACAACGCATTGGAGGAAGGAGAGAGCGCGGCAGATTTCTGGGTGAAGCTTCGGGGAGAACAGATACAGGATTTTACGGTAATAAGGATATGGAATCACTGCAATACCGGATACACGCCCGGACATTCCGGCAAAGCAGGGCATGAGGGCCTGGGATTGGAAAATGCAAAGCAGGCCATAAAGAAGTACAGCGGGGAACTGAAAGTGGAATATGAAGACGCCGTATTTTCGGTAACAGTCATATTTCCGGGACAGGAATAAAAAACAGCAGCCACGCGTACGGCGCCAGAGGAATTTATGACTGCGAAGCAGGTGGAAATTTCTCTGCCCCCAAAGCGCCGGGAGGGTGGCTGCGGAACTGGAATAAAAAACAGCAGCCACGCGTACGGCGCCAGAGGAATTTATGACTGCGAAGCAGGCGGAAATTTCTCTGCCCTAAAAGCGCCGGGAGGGTGGCTGCGGAACTGGAATGGAGAAAAACACATATGGAAAGAAAATCAATCAGTATTATAGTTACCGGATTCATATTATCGGTTTTTATACTGGCAGGCTGCGGACAGGGCGGGCTGCCGGAGAAATTTGAAGAAGAGGCAGTTAAGGAAAAAGCCATGACTGCGGTTGCGTATTTTAATGAAAGGAATTATCAGGGTATCATCGAAATGGGAAGTAAAGAATTACAGGAGTCCATTACAGCGGAGCAATTCGCAGAGGTTTCGGACCCCTATCTGGAACAATGCGGTGAATATGTCAAAGTGAGCAAAACCGTAGTGCTCGGCAATACGGATGGGCAGACGGGAGAGACATTCGGCGGTGTCGTAATGGTTGGAAAGTATGAGTCCGGACAGATTCAGTTTACCATAGCATTTAATGAACAGATGGAACTGGTACAGTTTATAATCAGATAATGAGGGAGAAGTGTGAGAAGAATTTCTAGCCGCTCACAGCATAGGCTGTTTCGCGGAGAAATTCTAAATCTCACACAGAAGAATCGCAAGAGAAGCGATTCTTCTTACTGATTGTTTGTGCTGCCGATGGCGGCATGATTAAGGTTGAAAGAATTGCATTCTTTCAACCGCAAGTTTGTGTCTGCGCTGCATCCACAAACTTGATATGCGCAAAAAGCAGCGCAGAAATGAGGAAATAAAAGATGGATACAGATAAGACAATGGAAAGAAAACAGCTTGTCATATACCTGATTGTGGCATACGGAGTCACTTATGTGATGGGACTGTTCATGTGGTACGGGAATGCGAAAGGAATCGATGTGAGCGCTTTTCCGAATGCACAGATGATGTATCCCGCTGCTGGCGTGATGCTGGCATACCTGCTGACCCGCAGGGAGGATGTGCGGATGCCGAAATGGTTTTTCAGGATTTTTCTTGTCCTGACGGCGGTTATGATAGCAATATCCATTGTTTCCGTTATGGTACCGTATGAAATATCCCTGCCTGGGGCCGGCGGAATTTCCTTATGGCTGCTGATGATACAATATGTCATAATGATTGGAAGTGTGGTCTGCTGGATTTTCTATTTTGCGGCAGGAAAGGAAAAAAGAGCGGCATACGGGCTTAAATGGAACAACAGTAAATCTTCCCTGTTCTGCATTTTGCTGTTCATGGCCCTTTATATAATGCGGAACGTCCTGGCTTATCTGTTTGCCGGACAACTGGAGTATTTTGCGGTCATTATCCTGGGCAATCCTTATACATGGATTAATATGTTTGTCATACTGATTAATTTGCTGTTCGTATTTACGGCTTTTTTCGGTGAAGAGTACGGATGGAGATATTATCTGCAGCCGCTTATGCAGAAAAAATTCGGAGCAAGGGGCGGAGTATTGCTGCTGGGGGTAGTATGGGGACTCTGGCATCTGCCGGTGGATTTCTTTTATTACAGTCCCGAAACCGGACTTGCGGCGGCTGCGGCGCAGCAGATTACCTGTATTACACTCGGTATTTTCTTTGCATACGCTTATAGGAAGACGGATAATATATGGGTACCGGTCATTCTCCATTTTCTGAACAATAATCTGATTGCCGTTTTTTCCGGCAATTATTCTTCAGACATATTGCAGAACCAGAATGTCCTGTGGTCGCAGCTTCCGGCTTCGCTGCTGGTGAATGGAGTGGTGTTCGGAGGGTTTTTGGCTTCCAGGGAATTCAGAACCCGAAAAGGTACAGGGTCTGATGGCAGACAGGACGATGAGTAAAAAGAATACTGGAAGTATCCACCCGTGCATGATAGAATATCCATATAAGAAGTTTAAGGGAAAACAGTACGGAAATGAGGGAAAGCATGAAAATCTTGGTGATAGGCGGAAGTTATTTTTTCGGAAGGGTTTTTGTCATGCAGGCAGCGTGGGAGCATGATATTACAGTAGTAAACAGAGGCACTTATTCCATGGAGGAGTTTGGTGTCAGACAGATAAAAGGAGACAGAAGGGATGCGTCCGTATGGAAAACATGCGGAGAGGACTATGATGCAATCGTTGATTTCTGTGCTTATGAAAAAGAAGATATTGCGATAGTGCTCCGGAATTTACCGGGGAAAACCGGACAGTATATTTTTATCAGTACCGTAGATGTTTATGAACGCGGAGGAGAAGCCGGAAAAAGGGCGAAGAAAGATGAGACAACGCCTTTTGAGCAAAGGACATTTTCCGGAGAAGCAGGAGCCTATATCGCCGGAAAGATTGCCTTAGAGAAGGAACTGGCAAAGGAATGCGCGAAGAGGAATATAAACTATACTGTCTTAAGGCCCGCCATATTATATGGCCCGTTTAACTATGCCCCAAGAGAATCGGCATACATCCGGATGATTGTGCAGGGCGGTGTTCTGCCGCGCATAACTGGTACAACCGGCAGGTTCCAGTTCCTTTATGTGAAAGATGCCGCGGAAGCCGTGCTGAAATGCCTGTTTAATCAAACGGCCTGCGGGCAGGCGTATAACCTGTGCGGGGATGAAGTACTTACCTATGACTCTTTTTTAGAAGGTTTAAAAGAGGCGGCGGATGTAGAGCTGCGGGAACTGCCGGTTCCTTATGGGCAGGCCGGAGCGCAGGGAATCCCGCTTCCTTTCCCCGTTACGGAGGAAGAGACGGAACTTTATTCCAATGAAAAAAGCAAACGGGAGCTGGGGATGGACTATACGGGATTTCCGGAAGGAATGGCGAAAACTTACCGGGCATTTAAAGGAGTGTTCATGTAGGGCAGAGGCTGTTCGGGTAAACGCTGCAATGCCCCGGCGGAACCATATGAGTCCGACGGGGCATTGAGCGTTTACCTGAATGATTAAACCGCAAAGCAACCTACCATATGCCGAGCAGCCGCTGCATCAGAAGGCTGACGCCCGTAATGCCGGCCCAGCAGCACAGTCCCATTACAATCGGCTTCCCTCCGGTCTTAATCAGTTTCACGATGTTTGTATTCAGTCCGATTGCGGCCATGGCCATGATGATAAAGAATTTGCTCAGTTCCTTAAAGGGTGAGAAAAGGGAAGAAGGAACGCCCAGAGAAACTGCAATGGTAGTAATGACCGATGCCGCTACGAAATACAGGATGAAGAAAGGGAAAATCTGTTTTAAGCTTACTTTATTGCCGCCGGCGGATTCCTTTTCTTTTTTTGTGCGGAAAAAGGCAAGAACGAGCGTGATGGGGATGATAGCCAGTGTTCTCGTAAGCTTTACCGTAACTGCTTTATCCAGGGTAGCGCTGCCCAGCTGGTACATATTGTCCCAGGTGGAAGCAGCCGCTGTAACGGAAGAAGTGTCATTGACGGCGGTGCCGGCGAAGATTCCGAACGCTTCTCCGGAAGTCTGTGAAAAACCTACCAGAGCGCCGAAGTGGGGAAAAATCACGGCAGCCAGCACATTGAAGAAGAAAATGACGGAAATCGCCTGCGCCACTTCTTCATCGTCCGCATCGATAACCGGAGCGGTGGCAGCAATTGCGGAACCGCCGCAGATAGAAGAACCTACACCGACCAGCGTGGATATTTTCGAAGGAATATGCATGGCTTTATGCAGTAAATATGCGATGAGCAGAGAGGCGGAAATGGTAGCCAGAATAATAGGAAGCGACTGTTTTCCCGTTTCCAGGATAACCGACAGATTCAGGCCGAATCCCAGGAGAATGACCGCATACTGGAGGATTTTTTTCGAAGTAAATGTAACGCCCGGCTTTAGTCCGTCCGTAACAGGAAAAACAAGAGTGATAACCATACCTGCAAGAATGGCAATGACAGGGCCGCCGATAATGGGAAATGCCTTTCCAAGCAGCAGGGATGGAAGGGCAATGACCAGACAGAGCAGGATTCCTTTGTAATTTTCTTTCAGTTTGTTCATATGTTGTCCACCTTTCTTATCTTTAACTTATATTATCTTTAACTTATATTATCTTTAACTTATATTATAACAGATTCTTTCTGTTAAATTATAGCACTGCCGGAATTTTGGAACAATACTAAAAAAATATGACAAAACCGTTTATGAATACGGGGAAAATGCCGATATATAAACTAATATAGCAGATACGGAAGTGATAAGAAAACGGATTTTCTTTTCGACTGTGGATTCAAGGAGGATGAACGGATGGGAATAGTAACGGTTAATTTAGCAGGTATTATGGGAAATACAGGGGCCGGAACAGGTGTAACAGGCAATACAGGAGCCGGACAGGACGGAAACAGCCAGATAAAGAACGGCTCCATTTATGCAGGAAACATCAACGGCATGAGCAATGACCGCATTGAGCAGAAGCGGGCGATGGCACGGAAGCAGGCGTCTAAGGCGCTTATGGACCAGTTTGCTTTAGATAATGAAGTGACGGATAAGATGAATGAACTGCGTGCCAGAAATGCGGAGATAAAACAGGAAATTTCAGGTCTGAAGGATCAGAGAAAGGTATTTACGGAAGAACAGGAAGCTTTAAAGGAGAAATACGGAATCAGTCCGGACAGCGAAGAACAGAAACAGTTAGACGCTATCCTGCGGGTAAAACAGGCGAAGAATTCAGGTGACTGGAGCGGAGTGAGCGAAGAAGATATCGAAATGGTTGCAGGTATGGACAAAACACAGCTGACCGAATATCAGACGCGCGCACTCGGATACGAGAGTGTCAAGGGCTATCTGGACGGGGAAATAGAAGAATTGAACCGGGAAAGCCAGATAAACAATTTCAGCATCCGGGAAATGAAACTGGGGCTGTTAAAAACCAGCTATAAGGGAATCAGCAAAGCGTATAAGACAGCAGATAAAATCATGGATGCGGCTTCTAAGGATATCATCGGCATGGCATGGGAAGACGCAAAGAAACATGTGGAAGAAGAATTCGAAGAACTGGTGGAGGCTGCGAAGAAGAAAGCCGAAGAGAAGGAAGAACTGGAAGAGAAGCTGGATAAGGCAAAAGAGGAGAAGGAAGAGCAGAAGGAACTTTCCGAAAGCATACAGGAGGGAGCGAAGGAACAGGAGAGTCTGCAGAAAGAAATCGACAAGATTATGAAAGATGCGGAACTGCTGGAAGAGGATTTGAAAGGCATTATGGTGGACGGACTGCTGTAACGGCACAGGCGGTACCGGAAGCAAAGAGATGTAGTATGAATTAATAATGGAATAATGAATTAATAATGGAATATTAATAATGGAATAAAGAAGCTAAGGAAAGCGCTGGTATCGGAAGGAATCCGGAAGTATCGGCGCTTTTGCATCCGGAATTTTCCAAAAAGACGTTGGATGTCCGGGTAGGGCTGCCGCTATACAAACAAAAAAAGTCTGCGGGCAGCGGAAAGGGACCAGTGTGAAAAGTCAAATACCCCGCCGCAAGCAGCGGGGCATCAAGCTTGGAACGCCCCAAGGGGCGGGGTATTTGACCCTCGCGGCATTCGTCAAAGTCATGCAAGCATGATTTTGACTCATTGCTCGCGGGAATAAATTTTTCACACGCGAATTTGTGCTTGGGGGCACAAATTCGCAGGCTAAGAAAGGAGCATGGATATTTTTATGGATATGGGCGATTTCGGTATGGGAATGTCTTATTACAGGGGAGCCATGGTGCACAGAAAAGCAGAGGAAAGCAGTAACGGCCGGACAGAACAGGTGCGGACGGAAACATCGGAAGAGGATGAATGCTGGGAGGAAAAATTAAAGAAATGGGATGAGGAATTAAAGCGGATAAAAGAGGAGAACAGAAGGGAGCAAAAGCGTATTCAGGAGGAACGTCTGCGCAAAAAGAGGATAAGGAAGAAACTGATAGAGAAACTGGCATGGAAACAATATCTGGCCAGACAGGACGAAATCTGTCAGTTGAATGAAAAAATAGCCATAGAGCGTGCGGTAGGGGAAGATGTTTATATAGAGAAACCGCCGCTTAGCAAGAGTTTAAGCGCGGCTGAAATTGCGGCAATCTGTTCGGAAAGTTAGGGCGGTTACGGAACTGGAAAGAGAATGCATAGGGAGAATGCATAGGTTTGAAAAGGGGAAAGACAGAAAGGGACGGGAATGGATATGACAGGCAATATCGGATGGAACGGCAGGGAGACGGGCGGATATTCCGGACAGGAGGAAGCGGCAGGGAAAGGGAAGACGCAGGTTCCCATCAATGAGCAGATGCTGGAGTGGTATTACAGCATGAGGGAAGAGGGCAGGACCGGAGAGACGAAGGAGCAGTATGCGGCCCGTGTCTATGCGAAACTGGAGGCCGGCAAGGAACTCACCGTGGAGGAGATGCGTTTTCTGCAAAGGACGAATCCTGCCATGTACGCAAAGGCAGTGCGGGTACAGAATATGCGGAAAATGTTAAAGAATCAGCTTAAAAACTGCAAATCCAAGCAGGAGGCACAGGAGGTCTTTTCCAGGGCCGTCTCCGGCATCAGTGACAAAGACCCTGATAAGGCGGTGTTAGTGGCGGCGCTGAAGGATGTATACATGGAATTTACGAAAAGCGATGCTTATAAAAGGCTGCCGGAAAAGACAGAAGAGGAAGAGGACAGGAAAAGAAGCGGCTTTTATGAGGAAGGAAGCGGCGTGGAGTTCGATGTGGACGAGAGCGGATATCAGGTTGTTTTTGCCAAGGAGCGCGGAGTGAAAGCCTTTGCAGCAAACGGATGAAAAGCCGTCCGGTGTTGAAAGTAACAAAGTAGGGTGAAAAATGTGAAAATCCATGGACAAAATGCATAAAAAAAGGTATACTATAACAATGAAGGCAATAGAATACCTTGGATTGTGAGAGGAACAGACTATGGATTATAATATAGTTTCTTATGAAAAGAGGATTAAAGAAAACATAAAGAACTATGCAATAAGAAATTTATATGCCATGGATGTGCTGACGGAGTATCTGGAAGCAATTGCGGAGGAGTACGGAATAGAGATACTCCTGACTGACCGGCATGGGGAAAAGGCGGTTACAGTGGGCAGTTTTGAAGGTTTTGAACCGGATGTAGTAACGGAGCCGGGAGAGAAACTTCGCATTGGAGACCGGACGGTAGGACATTTATATGTACGGTACGAAGGGGTGCCGGAGGAGAGAAGGAAAGCGGCGGAGAGGATGATCCGGCTGGCGATGGGGCTTTTGGCGTCGCTCGGGACGGAGACTTATATGCACAGGGAATCCGCCTCATATATTGATGAGTTGGAAATAAAGTTGGAAAACGGGCATCATCAGAAACTATACAGTGAGAAAGAAGATATTCTGACAGGCGTATACAATAAGAATTATTTGGAGAGCCGGCTGCAGATACTGGACCGTTCGGAAGTGGTTCCGGTAGCGGTAATGAATGTGAATATCAATGACTGGAAGTTTGTGTATGATAATTTTGGTGTGGAAAAGAGTGACAATCTGATACAGATAGTAGCTTCTATTATAAAAAAAGAGGCGAAGAACGAATACATAATCGGAAGAATTGACGGCGATGTGTTTGCAGTTTTAATACCCATGGCGGAGGACGGAGAGGCAGAAGACTACTGCAGGCGTATTCAGGAAGCCTGTCTTGCGTATGAGGAAGATTCGGTATTGGCGCCTTCGGTGGCGGTCGGAATCGTATACAAGACGAATGTGGAAGAACATTTAGAAGATAAAATATCCGATGCGGAGTATGAAATGTTTGATAATAAGTTTGAAATAAAAAATTCCCCTGGATATCAGGAGCGGCTGAAAAAGGGTTTAAAGATATAGGGAGGGTAAACAGATGAAATATGAGAATACCAATACAGTGGATGATGCCGTTTATTTTGGAATTGTGGAAGAACCGGTTGCCAGATTTCTGGAGAGTCAGCTAAAGGGACTGGAAGACGACTATAAGGTAGAGTTCTTTTTGGAAAGCAAAGAGGACGGCAATGCAATGCGCAGGCTTGGTGTTGATTTTGGAGATATGGCTCCTGATGCAAAAGAGGAAGCATACGGGGTGATGCAGGCACTGGTGCCGGCATTGCTGAATTACGGAAGACAGCAGTATATCGAGAGGCAGTTGTTATCGAAGAAAAAGCTGACGGTACGTGATGATCCGTTGACGGGACTGTTCACAGCGGATTACCTGATGGACCGTGCCTATGTGCTGAACCGTGCGGAGATTTTCCCTACTACGGTAATTGCGGTAAAATTAAAATTTTGGAAGGATGTTGTGGAAAAGCACGGAAAAGACAGCGGTGATATCCTTGTGCAGCTGACAGCATCTATTCTGAGCAAGACAGCAGATAAGGATTATTTAATCGGAAGGATGTCGGATGATGTTTTTGCCATTCTGATACCGCTTGTGAAGCACGGGGAGACAGAAGGTTATTTAAAACTTGTGGATGAAGAATGCCGTATGTATAAGGACTCCCTTATTTCTCCGGCGTTGGCGATGGGAATTACCGCGACTTCAAACAAGACTGAGAATGTACAGGAGAAAATAAAGGAAGCGATTGCGCAGCTTCCGCAGTAATATCTGAATATTTAAAAGAAGGTAAATCATAACAGAAAGGCAGATGGCCGGAACAGGGCGCTGTCTTTCTGTTTTTTTGATGCGCAGGGAGAAGAACTTTCCCCGCCTGATTTGAAATATAATGGGAAAATGAATTTTATAAAATAATTATAAAATGTAAAATATATGCAAAATTGAGTAAATGGAAGAAAACAGGAGATAATAAGAGATATAAAAAGATAATGCTTGATTTATTTGCGTAATTGCATTTGCAAACATTTGCATATAAATCTAATATATGGGTTAGTAGTTAGCACTCAACAGATATGAGTGCTAATAAACCAAAGCAGTACATGATAAAAATTAACATAAGGAGGCTTTTAAAATGAAATTAGTACCTTTAGGTGACAGAGTCGTATTGAAACAGTTAGTGGCAGAAGAGACAACCAAGTCAGGTATCGTGCTTCCGGGTCAGAATAAGGAAAAACCCCAGCAGGCGGAAGTAGTTGCAGTGGGGCCCGGCGGAGTGATTGACGGTAAGGAAGTAAAAATGGAAGTAAAGGTCGGCGATAATGTAATTTATTCCAAATATTCGGGAACGGATGTAAAGATTGAAGAGGAAGAATACATTATTGTAAAGCAGAGTGATATTCTGGCAGTGATTGAATAAAAAGGATAGCGGAGAAATTATTTTAAAACAGGAATGTAAAACAGGAGGTTGTTTATCATGGCGAAGGAATTAAAATACGGGGCAGAGGCCCGTGCAGCATTGGAAACAGGCGTTAATAAACTGGCGGATACCGTAAGGGTGACTTTAGGGCCGAAAGGAAGGAACGTAGTATTGGATAAATCTTACGGCGCACCCCTTATTACAAACGACGGTGTGACGATTGCAAAAGAAATCGAACTGGAAGACGCTTTCGAGAATATGGGTGCACAGCTTGTAAAGGAAGTGGCAACCAAGACGAATGACGTGGCAGGCGACGGTACTACAACGGCAACAGTTCTGGCACAGGCGATGGTAAACGAAGGAATCAAGAATCTGGCAGCAGGCGCAAATCCGATTATCTTAAGAAAGGGTATGAAGAAAGCGACAGACTGTGCAGTAGATGCCATTGCAAAGATGAGCGCAAAGGTCAGCGGTAAAGAGCAGTTTGCAAGGGTAGCTGCAGTTTCTTCCGGCGACGAAGAAGTAGGGCAGATGGTAGCGGACGCTATGGAAAAGGTATCCGGCGACGGTGTCATCACAATTGAAGAATCCAAGACCATGCTGACGGAGTTGGATTTAGTGGAAGGTATGCAGTTTGACAGAGGATATATTTCCGCATATATGGCTACCGATATGGACAAAATGGAAGCAGTTCTGGATAATCCCTGCATCCTGATTACAGATAAGAAGATTTCCAACATTCAGGAAATCCTGCCGCTGTTAGAGCAGGTCGTACAGTCCGGCGCAAAACTGCTCATCATTGCGGAAGATGTAGAAGGTGAAGCGCTGACAACATTGATTGTAAATAAACTGCGCGGAACATTCAACGTAGTTGCAGTAAAGGCTCCCGGCTACGGAGACAGGAGAAAGGCAATGTTAGAGGATATCGCAATTCTGACAGGCGGTCAGGTAATCAGCGAGGAACTCGGTCTTGACCTGAAGGAAGTGACGATGGACCAGCTGGGCCATGCAAAATCCGTTAAAGTTCAGAAAGAAAATACTGTCATCGTGGACGGCGAAGGCGATAAAGCGGCAATTCAGGCAAGGATTGCGCAGATTAAGAAACAGGTGGAAGAGACTACTTCCGATTTCGACAGGGAGAAACTGCAGGAACGTCTTGCGAAACTGGCAGGCGGCGTAGCGGTTATCCGTGTAGGCGCAGCGACCGAAACAGAAATGAAGGAAGCGAAACTCCGTATGGAGGATGCTCTGAATGCAACAAGAGCGGCAGCAGAGGAAGGTATTATCGCAGGCGGCGGTTCCGCATATATCCATGCAGCAAAAGAAGTTGCAAAGATGGCTGAAGCACTGGAAGGCGACGAGAAGACAGGAGCAAATATCGTGCTTAAGGCATTAGAGGCTCCTCTGTACCACATCGCGGCAAATGCCGGTCTGGAAGGTTCGGTTATTATTAATAAAGTAAGGGAATCCGAGGTTGGCACAGGTTTTGACGCATTGGGCGAGAAGTATGTGGATATGGTAGCTGAGGGAATCCTTGATCCTGCGAAAGTGACAAGGAGCGCACTCCAGAATGCGACCAGCGTAGCATCTACCCTGCTTACGACAGAGTCTGTCGTAGCGAACATCAAGGAAGACGCACCGGCGATGCCGGCAGGCGGCGGTATGGGCGGAATGATGTAATACGCGCGAAAAGAAAGTGAAAAAGAGCCGGGATGGGTTCCGGAAGATGTAAAGAGAGAGGTAAGACTGCAGACAGACAATAAGTTTGCAGTCTTATTTTTTACATTTGGATTGCAATAAACCGCAGTTTTTGATATGATTTTATATGGAATATCAGGCAGATAATACTTATGGGGAAAAGGGACGTGAAAATGGATAAAAAAATAATATTAATGGTGGATGATGTGGATTTGAACCATAAGGCAGCCGGAAGCGTTTTGGAGGATACTTATGAACTGTATGCGGCCTTGTCTGCGGCAGAGGCTTTTGATATATTGGACAGGGTTACGCCGGATTTGATTCTTTTGGATATTATTATGCCTGAGATGGACGGATACGGGATGCTGAAGCTGCTGAAGGAGAACCCGAGATACAAGAATATCCCGGTGATATTCCTGACTGCCGATAACCGTCCGGAGACGGAGGTGGAGGGATTTAACTGCGGAATCGTGGACTTTATCTCGAAACCTTTTGTGCCGATTGTCATGAAGAAGAGAATCGAAACGCAGATTGCGCTGGCGGAATACGAGCGGGGGCTGGAGGAAATCGTAGCGAACAAGGTAGAGGAAATCGAGAAGATGTACGACCTGATTACGGTCAGTTTTGCGGGGCTGGTGGAATCGCGGGACGGTGTGACCGGGGGGCATTTGAAAAACACTTCCATATATTTTGCCGCTTTTACCGAATATCTGATAACGATACCGAAATACAGGGAACTGCTGACAGATTCCCTTATGAAAAAGGCATGTCGCGCCGCACCGCTTCACGATGTAGGGAAAATTGCGGTGGAGGATGCGGTTTTGCGCAAGGCGGGTTCATTGAGTGATGAGGAGTTCGAGCAGATGAAAATGCACTCCATTATCGGAGGGGAAATCTTTAAATTCATCGGCGAACGGATACCAGACAGGGAATTTGCCAGGATAGCGGAGCAGATTGCAAGATACCATCATGAGAAATGGAACGGAAAGGGATATCCGGAAGGGCTGGCGAGAGAGGAGATACCTTTGGTAGCGCGGATTATGAGCATTGTGGATGTGTATGATGCACTGACTTCGGAGCGTCCTTATAAAAAGCCGTTTACCCATGAACGGGCCATGGCTATGATTGTGGAAAAGAGCGGGGTGGATTTCGATCCGGATTTGGTGGTGGAATTCATCAATATGGGGAGTAAGATTAGGGAATGCCTTCAGATGAAGGAACAGATGCTGCTGGAAAAACAGTTCTTTCATTTTAAAAAATTTGACTATCTAAAAAATTAAGAATATAATAGTAGAAATTGCCCGGAATCATTTTGCAGGGCAGCCACGGGAGGCAGGATATGAAGTTTACGTTTGCACATAATAATTTTAATGTAATAGATTTGGAAAAGTCGCTGGATTTTTATAAAGAAGCTTTGGGGCTTACGGAGGTAAGGAGAAAAGAGGCGGCGGACGGCAGTTTTATCATCGTTTTTCTGGGGGATGGGAGCAGCAGGCACAAACTGGAACTGACATGGCTCAGAGACTGGGAAAAGGACTCTTACGATTTAGGGGATGATGAATTTCATCTGGCATTCGAGACAGATGATATGGAGGCTGCACATAAGAAGCATGAGGAGATGGGATGCATCTGCTTTGAGAACAAAGAGATGGGCATTTATTTCATAAGCGATCCGGATGATTACTGGATAGAAATCGTGCCGGAGAAATAGAATGTCCGGACAGACAAAGGAAGGAGTAGGGTGGTTAAGATGAAGAAGCTGGAAGAGTATGTAAGGAGTATTCCGGATTTTCCGGAGGAAGGGATTATATTCAGGGATGTGACCAGCGTACTGCAGGACGCGGACGGTCTGCAGCTGGCGGTGGACACTATGCAGGAGAAAGTAAAGGATTTGGACTTTGATGTGGTAGTGGGGCCGGAATCCAGAGGGTTTATATTCGGGACGCCTATTGCATATAATTTAAAAAAGCCTTTTGTGCTGATTCGCAAGAAGGGCAAGCTTCCCTGTGAGACGGTTTCGGTGGATTACGAATTGGAATACGGAACGGCAACCATAGAGATGCATAAGGATTCCATTAAACCGGGACAGAAGGTGCTGATTGTAGACGACCTGATTGCTACGGGCGGCACGACGGAGGCAATGATTCAGCTGATTGAATCTCTGGGCGGCGAGGTTGCAGGAATTGTAGTGATGATTGAACTTGCCGGACTGAAGGGACGGGAGAGATTAAAGGATTATCGGTTGGAATCCGCGATTTGTTACGAGGGGAAATAAATATTGAAATATAAGGGGCAGTCAATGAAAAAATGATGGCCGGTGATGAATATGACAGAAGAAAAGAGCAAAGTGACAATTGAAGGAAGGGGAGTGGTGTTCGACGATGGAAGAATCGAAGCCATTCAGGAATTCCAAAGTCCTGAGCAGTTATATCGGGACCTTATTTCCCATGTGCGGAGATATCACCCTTCCGACGATATTTCGCTGATTGAAAAGGCATATAAAACGGCATATGACGCCCACAGGGAACAGGTGAGGAAGTCGGGTGAGCCGTATATCATCCATCCGCTGTGTGTGGCAATCATACTGGCGGATTTGGAGATGGATAAGGAAACCATTACGGCAGGGCTTCTGCATGACGTGGTGGAGGACACCATTATGACGGAGGAGGAAATCCAAAGGGAATTCGGCTCCGATGTGGCGCTTTTAGTAGACGGCGTGACCAAGCTGCAGCTGCTGCAGCTGCAGGGGGATTATGAAGGTAAGACACCGGACCGGCTGGAGATGCAGGCCGAGAACCTGCGTAAGATGTTTTTGGCTATGGCAAAGGATATCCGTGTCATTATCATCAAACTGGCGGACCGTCTGCATAATATGCGGACGCTGAAACATATGCCGCCGGAAAAACAGCAGCGGATTGCAAGGGAGACTTTGGATATTTATGCTCCCATTGCACAGAGACTTGGTATTTCCAAGATTAAGGTAGAGCTGGATGACCTTTCCCTGAAGTATCTGGAACCGGAGGTTTATTATGACCTGGTGGATAAAATAGCCATCCGTAAGAGCGAGAGGGAGCGGTATATTCAGAATATCGTCAACGAAGTCAGCAGACATATTGAAAATGCGGGAATCAGGGCGCAGATTGACGGGCGCGTAAAACATTTTTTCAGTATTTATAAAAAAATGAAGAATCAGGATAAGACCATCGACCAGATTTATGACTTGTTTGCAGTGAGGATTATCGTGGATTCGGTAAAGGACTGCTATGCGGCGCTGGGGGTCATCCATGAGATGTATAAACCCATTCCGGGGCGTTTTAAAGACTATATTGCCATGCCGAAGGCAAATATGTACCAGTCGCTGCACACGACGTTAATCGGAACGAGCGGACAGCCTTTTGAGATACAGATACGGACTTATGAGATGCATAAGGCGGCGGAGTACGGGATAGCCGCCCACTGGAAATATAAAGAGGCTTCCGACGGGAAGAAAGTGGAGGGGCAGGAAGAAGAGAAGCTGTCATGGCTGCGGCAGATTCTGGAATGGCAGCAGGATATGTCAGACAACAGGGAATTCATGAATCTGCTGAAAAACGATTTGGATTTGTTTTCTGACAGTGTGTACTGTTTTACGCCTACCGGAGATGTGAAAAACCTTCCGTCGGGTTCTACGCCCATTGATTTTGCCTACAGCATTCACAGCGCGGTGGGGAATAAACTGATTGGGGCAAGAGTCAACGGAAAACTGGTGACGATTGACTATGAGATAAAGAACGGGGACCGTATTGAAATCCTGACTTCGCAGAATTCCAAGGGTCCGAGCCGTGACTGGCTGAACGTGGTAAAAAGCACACAGGCGAAAAACAAAATCAACCAGTGGTTTAAAAACCAGTTAAAAGAAGATAATATTGTCAAGGGTAAAGAACTGATTGCATCTTATTGCAAAGCCAAATCGGTGAATGTGCAGGAGGTCATGAAACCGGAATACATGAATGCCATCATGAAAAAATACGGTTTCAGGGATTGGGATTCGGTGTATGCGGCAATCGGACACGGCGGTTTAAAAGAAGGCCAGATTATAAACCGTATGATAGAGATGTATGATAAGGACCACAAGAAGGCCATGACCGATGAAGAGGTGCTGGCAGCGGTGGCCGAGAGTTCCCATGCGAGGCCGGTGAGGGCCAGATCCAAAAGCGGGATTGTGGTCAAGGGCATCCATGATGTGGCAGTACGGTTTTCCAAGTGCTGCAGTCCGGTGCCGGGAGATGAAATCGTCGGGTTTGTTACGAGAGGCAGGGGTGTATCGATTCACCGGACGGACTGTGTGAATATCATCCATATGTCGGAGCTGGAACGGATGCGGCTGATTGATGCGGAGTGGCAGAAATCCCCGGAAGAAGTAACGGAAGAGAAATATTTTTCGGAAATTAAAATCTATGCAAATAACAGGAGCGGTCTGCTGGCGGATATTTCCAAGGCACTGACGGAAAAGAATATCGATATCCTGTCCATGAATACAAGGGTGAACAAGCAGGGACTGGCAACGATGTCCATTTCTTTCGAGGTGCGCAGCCGTGAGGAACTGAACCGGATTATCGATAAGATTTCATCCATTGAGAGCGTAATCGATATCGAGCGGACGACCGGATAATGGGATAGAAATAGGACGGGAATAGGATAGAAATAGGACGGGAACAGGATAAAGAAGGAGAAGGGTATGGCGGAATTAAAAATCGGACGGATGGTGCTTGGCGTCTGTCAGACGAATTGCTATTTTGTATACAGGGAAGGAAGCAAGGATGTGATTTTCTTTGACCCGGCGGACAGAGGAGATTACATTTATGAGACATTGGAAAAGAATGGTTTCCGGGTAGGCGGAATCTTTCTGACGCATGGACATTTTGACCATATCTGGGGCAGCCGGAAGCTGCGGGAACTGTCGGGGGCAAAAATCTATGCTTACGAAGGAGAGCAGGCGGTATGTGAGGATGCGGGGAACAATGTGTCGGAGAATGCAGGGCGGGCTTATACGGTGAAACCCAATAAGTATTTAAAAGACGGTGAGGAGATAACCATAGCGGATATGACCTGTAAACTGATTGCCACACCGGGCCATACGGAGGGAAGCTGCTGTTATTATTTCGAAGATGACGGGATACTGATTAGCGGGGATACGTTGTTCCAAAGTTCGGTAGGAAGGACGGATTTCCCTACCGGAAGCATGGGAACGCTGGTTCGTTCGATTAAGGAGCGGTTGTTCGTGCTGCCGGATGAGACGAAGGTATATCCGGGGCATGGGGAAGTGACCAGTATTGGTGAAGAGAAGAAATATAATCCGTTTTTGCAGTAATACATGTCATGATACGGGATATCAGAACGTCTTTCGGGGCGTTCTTTTTTATGCACACGGGCTATTTTTCAAAGCCGTGTACCCAGTCTGCTTTTAGGAAGTAAAGCAGGAAAACAATGGAGCTTAGCGTCCATGTCAGCGGGTATGCCCAGAATAACATGCGGATATCGGGGATTAAACGGATGGCAATGGTGATGTAGGTAACACGGACAATGCACCAGAAGCAGAGCATGGTGAACATGGGGACGGAGGCTTTGCCTGCGCCGCGCAGTATTCCGGCGATACAGTGGGAGAATGCCAGGAGGAAGTAAAAAAGGGTGACGGTTCTTGCCTGTGCCGTGCCATAGGCGATGACTTCCGGCGTCCGGTTGAAGGCACGGACCAGAATCGGTATGGTAAGGTATAGAAAAACACCGACCAGTTCTGCCATGATGATGGAGCAGAGAATACCGAAACGTGCGCCTTTTTTTGCCCGTTCGTACTGTTTTGCACCAAGGTTCTGGCTGATAAAAGTGGTTAAGGCGAGGGAAAAACAGGTAATGGGCAGGAAACCGAATCCTTCTATTTTGGAGTAGGCGCCGCAGCCGGCAACTGCCATTTTGCCGAATTTATTGATGTTGGACTGAACGATGACGTTGGCAAAGGCGATGATGGAATTCTGGAAACCGGCGGGCAGCCCGTTTGCGATAATCTGGCGGAGCATGGGCAGGTCGAAACGGATGGAGCGCAAAGCGACCCGGTATTCATCGGGACTTTTGTATACCAGCCGGTACAGGCATAAAAGAGCACTGAGGAATTGGGAAATAATGGTTGCAAGGGCAGCGGCGCCCACGCCGAATCCCATAACGCCCACAAAGAGTAAATCCAGCAGGATATTGATGATGGAGGAAAAAATCAGGTAAACCAACGGATGTCTGCTGTCACCCACGGACTGCAGGATTCCCACGAATATATTGTACATGACAAAGGAGAGGGAACCCATGAAGTAAATGCGGAAATAGATAGTGGATTCGGGGAGCACGTCCGCAGGGGTTCCCATCCAGACCAAAATGCGGGATGTTAAAAGCGTTCCCGCCACGGTCAGGAGAATGCCCGCCGCAATGCCGAAAGCAATCGTGGTATGTACCGATTTCTGTACCTGCATGATTTCTTTCGCTCCATAATATCTGGCGATAACGACCCCGGCGCCCATGGCGATGCCGTTAAAAAAACCGACCATGAGAAAAATCAGGTTGCCGGAGGAACTGACGGCGGCAAGGGCGTTGCTGCCGAGGAAATTGCCGACAATAAGGGAATCGGCAGTGTTATACAGCTGCTGGAAAAGGTTGCCGAGGAAGATAGGGAAGGCAAATGCGATGATTTGCTTCCATATGATTCCTTCTGTCATCCGGGTGGTCTGTTCGGTTCTTTTTATAGAATTCATATAACTTTTTCTCCGTCTTTCTTAGTTTTCCGTGACTCCTGCAGGGCACCTGACTATTATAGCACGGATTCTTTTTGCTGGACAGGGGGGAGAGGGTTTATTATACTGTAAGAGTATCAGGCCGTTACTGTTCATCCGGCAAAGCGGGATGAAAGTGCGGAAGGGAAGGAGCAGGGAAAAATGATTCCAGTGTGGATAAATAAACCTCAGTTTGAGTATGATATTCATTCTTTAGTAAAGGCTTTTTTTCCGGCAGAGGAAGTAAAGGTGATCTGTACGGAGAATGGAAGCGCGGGCCGGAGTGACACCCGGGGCGGAAAGGGAAAAACGGAAAAGGTGAAAGAGGGGAAAGACAGGGAAGGAACGGATGGAGAGTCTGTATCCATTTACATCCGTTTCCTCGAAAATGAAATAGCGATGGAGCTGGAACGGGAGCGGCTGGTGGAACCGGAGGATATGCTGGGAAAGCAGGGAGCGGCATATCTGCCGGGCGTGACGGCAATCAGGGAGATGGGATGCTGCATCTGTACCCGGTATGATGAGGGCGCACAGCGCACGGAGATAAAGAATGTGCTGAAACAGCTGCTGTATCAGGGGCTTTCCAGGTATTTGGGGAAGGAGCTGCCATGGGGAACCCTGACAGGCATCCGTCCCACAAAGATTCCCATGACGATGCTGGAAGAAGGAAAAGGGGAAGAAGAGATTCTGGATGATATGAAGCGGACCTACTTTATCAGCGACAGGAAAGGACGTTTAAGTCTGGATATTGCCAGGCGGGAAAGGGAGATTTTATCCTCGCTGCATTATAAGGACGGGTACAGCCTTTATATCGGGATTCCCTTCTGTCCGACTACCTGCCTGTATTGCTCGTTTACTTCCTATCCGATTGCGGCATGGCGTAAGCGGGTAGGTGAGTATCTGGATGCTTTGGAAAAAGAAATTGCTTATGCTGCCAGGGCTTATGAGGGAAAGATACTGGATACGGTGTATATTGGCGGAGGAACGCCTACCACGCTGGAACCGGAGGAGCTGGAACGGCTGTTGCAGGCAGTCCGCAGGCATTTTGATATGAAGGGCGTGCAGGAGTTTACCGTAGAAGCAGGGCGGGCGGACAGCATTACGCGTGAGAAGTTACAGGTGTTAAAGAAATACGGCATTACCCGCATTTCCGTGAATCCCCAGACCATGAAGGATGAAACGCTGCAATTCATCGGCAGGAGGCATACGGTAGCGCAGGTGAAGGAGGCATTTGCACTGGCGCGGGAAGAAGGTTTTGACAACATTAATATGGATATTATTCTCGGACTTCCGGCAGAAACGGAGGAAGACGTAAGGCATACGGCGGAGGAAATCGGGAAACTGAATCCGGACAGCCTGACCGTGCATTCCCTTGCGGTGAAACGTGCTTCCGCCCTGAATCAGTGGATAGAAGAGAATGGAATCCGGATGCTGAATAATACGGACGCTACTATGGATATCGCGGCAAAAGCGGCGGCGGATATGGGGATGGAGCCTTATTATCTGTACCGGCAGAAAAATATGTCCGGTAATTTTGAAAATGTGGGTTATGCGCGGGAAGGAAAGTATGGAATATATAATATTTTGATTATGGAGGAGAAACAGACTATCGTGGCTTGCGGAGCCGGTTCGATCAGTAAAAGGGTGTATCCGGACGGGCGGATCGAGAGATGCGAAAATGTCAAGGATGTGGCTTCTTTCATAGAAAGAATCGATGAAATGATTGAGCGAAAACGGAAACTTCTCACAGATTTTTGAGATTGTTTCACTTCCTCAAAAGTACAAGATATGGTGGAAAGTACATCAAAAGTACATCAGTTTTTTACTTTTTTGCAAACGAGGAACATGAGAAATTTTATTTTGAGAAACTGGAAAAGGCGAGGTAAAGAGATAGTTTTTGTATTTCTCGCAAATAATTCCTTTAAGCCTTCTTCCAGCTTGTCGGTGATTTCTTTTACTTTCTGCCTTTCTGTTTTTGCGTCTGCCATAGTTTCAATCCTTTCTTTACATGAAAAAAAGACAATCCAATCCGACTGTCTTTCTCTCTAAAAACAGAAAAAGCAGCGAACCGATTTTTGAAAATCCTGTTCACTGCTTTACTGTATTTATTATTAAGTTTCTTTGATTATGCCAATACTGGCTCTCTTTTTTTAATAACCGCCTCTACTTCTTCAATCGTCTTTTTTACAATCTCTGCTATCTGAGCAGATGTATATCCTTTTTCGTGCATAGTCATAATTACTTCTGCTAAAGTATTGTCTTTGATTCCTTGTGATAAGTTACACATGGCGCTCACATCCTCTCTTATTCTATCGTCTACTGCAATACCGTACTCACTCTCCATAATCCCTAATTTTTCACGGGCGGAAAGTTCCATTGACAAAAGCGTACTCAGCAGGCGGTGCAGCTCATATTTATCATCATGCTCCGGAAGTTCATTTGCTATACCAATCAGGACAATATTCAGCAGGTCAAGCCCGCCTTTCCATTGATAAGAGCCAAGTAAATCATCCTTTGCCAGATGCACATAAGCCATGCTGTTTTCATCCATGTTCATACATACCCAAATGGAAAAAACACGTTTTATGTCATTATAGTTTGTCTTGACAAAATCCCTTTCCTTCTGCGAGGAAACAAGGCGGCTTACATAGAATACTGCCCGGTTCAGGATATGGTAACTTGTCGGTTCGTCCTTTTGTG
>CAMXQE010000017.1 GCA_947246015.1 uncultured Lachnospiraceae bacterium
TGCCAAAACTGCTTTTTCGTTTACCCCATCATCGATTCTAACCTAAAGAATTTGTTCGTATCATTATACCCCATTCTTAATGAGCACACAATTCTTAAAAAGGAGTTTTCATAAGTCAGTACCCAGCGGCAGGCAACAGGGCATAGAACCCTCGCGGCTGTCGTCAAATATCTGGAAATGCCCGGCATCTCTTAAGCAGCCATTTAGCTTGTTGCCTGCGGAACTAAATTCATAATCACTGAAAATACGGCGACCTGCCCGAATTGTTTATAGAACCATTCACTTTTTCACGAATATTACCATTACAGTGTAGCATATTTTTCAGGCAGCGGCAAGATTTTAAGCAAAATTTGCATATCCAATACAGCAATTATAACCAAGCTGCTAAGCGTTATTAAATTCCCAGCACCTCCGCTGCAATGGCAAAATAAATCAGCAGTGAAAAAGCATCCACAATTGTCGTAATGAACGGGCTGGCCATAACAGCCGGGTCAAAACCGAGGCGTTTCGCCAACACCGGCAGGGTACAGCCTATCATCTTGGCGATGGCTACTGCTGCAATCAAAGTCAGGCATACTACCAGCGCCACATTGAGACCTACACGGTCGAACAGCATGAGTTTCGCAAAATAAGCAACCGAAAGCGTTGCTCCGCACATAAGCGCTACCCTCAGTTCTTTCCAAAGAATTTTCGGCACATCGGCATAAACGATTTCGTTTAATGACAGTCCGCGGATGATTGTTACGCTTGCCTGCCCGCCTGCATTGCCTCCCGTATCCATTAACATCGGAATAAACGCCGTAAGGATAGGGAATATACTAAGCGCATCTTCAAAAGATGTGATGATTCTTCCGGTAAAAGTAGCGGATATCATCAGAAGCAGCAGCCACGGAATCCTTTTTTTCCATGTCTCGAACACCCCTGTCTTCATATAGGGCTTATCACTCGGAACGATAGCCGCCATCTTTTCGATATCTTCCGTCGCTTCTTCCTGCAGGATATCGACTACATCGTCAACGGTGATGATTCCCACCAGCCGGCCCTCATTATCTGCCACAGGCATGGAAGTAAAGTCATACTTTTGGAACTGTCTCGCCACTTCCTCCTGGTCCATCATTGTATTCAGATATATGACATTTTCATGCATGATTTCCCCAATCACCGCATCGGAAGGACTAATCAGCAGATACCGCAGCGCCACCGTCCCTACCAAAATCCGCTTGGCATCCAGTACATAACAGATATTGATTGTTTCGCTGTCCACTCCCACCTGACGGATTCTTTGGATGGCATCTTCCACGGTCATACTTTCCTTTAAATCCACATATTCCACCGTCATAATGCTTCCGGCGGAATCTTCGGGATACCGGAGCAGATGATTGATATCCCTCCTCGTCTCCGGACTGGCATTTGCCAAAAGCTTTTTAACAATATTGGCCGGCATCTCTTCCAAAAAATCAGCCGCATCGTCTGCCATCAGATTATTGATGATATTCGCCGCTTCCCGGTCGGACAGCGATGTAATGATAAACTGCTGGTTCTCTACTTCCAGATAAGAAAATACGTCCGCCGCCATGCTCTTAGGCAGGATACGGAATATCTTCAGCAGTTCGCCCTCTTCCATTTCCTCCATCACTGCCGCAATATCCACAATATTCATATCCGTCATCCGCTGACGTAGTCTGGTATACTGCCTGTCCCCCAGCAATTCCCTGATGATTTCCAAATCCCTGATTTCTTCCATAATAATCACTTCCTTATCCCGCATACCTTACTTCTAAGCTTCCGAATAATAACTCTTCCCCTCTTCAATCTCTACCCTGCCCGCCGTGGCTTCCGTCAGCTTTTTGCGCAGTTCTTCCGTCTCCTGCCAGGGTACCGTCAGCTTCAGACGCACCGTATCCGTATATTCCGATTCCTCTGTCCTGAGTCCCATCTGGCTTAAAATATACTGAATCCTGCCAATCCCGTTATAATCCGTCCGAATGATGAATTCCGTACTGTACTGCATCAATGCAATCCCGGAAGCTTCCAGACCGGCCTGTACCGCCTGTGTATAGGCCCGCACCAAACCTCCCGTACCAAGAAGGGTGCCGCCGAAATACCTGGTCACTACCACCGCCGCATTCCGCACCCCTGAAGAAAGAAGCGCCTCCAGCATGGGCTTGCCTGCCGTTCCGGCCGGTTCCCCGTCATCACTGCAGCGGGTCAGCTCCGCCCGTTCCCCGATTACAAACGCCGAGCAGTTATGTCTGGCATCCCAGTATTTTTTCTTCATTGCTTCTATAAAAGCAGCAGCTTCCTCCTCCGAAGCAGCCGGCGACAGGGTAGCGATAAAGCGGGATTTTTTTTCCACAATTTCACCGCACCCTCCCTCTTTCAGTATTTTATAAGGCAGAAAAACCTTTTCCTTCTCCATAGACCGTCATCCTTACATGTTCCGTATTTTTATTCAATATCATTTAGCATTCTATCATAAAGCAGAATAAAAAGGTATCCAATTGTAAATAATTTCTTAATATAAAGTAAGATTTTCATTAAAAAACTTTTTTTTCCATTCATACTTTGCTATAATCGTAATGTTAGTTGTGCTTATCATGCACACTTCAAGGAGGAGAATTCATGAACTACGGAAAAAAGGGGGTCCGCAATAAACAGCGGGCACTCCATTCTAAATCTGCGAAGTGGGGAAAGAAATTAGTACTTACCTTTTTTAATGTCATGCTGGCCGGCATCGTCATGGCCGGCGTATTAGGGGCAAGTGCAGGCTTTGGCGTATTCCGCGGTATTATTGACACCGCACCGGAAATCGGCAACATCAATGTACAGCCTACCGGCTTTTCCACTTTCGTATACGATATCGACGGCAACCAGACGGCAAAACTGATTGCCGAAAATTCCAACCGTATTCCGGTTACGATGGATATGATACCCGAAGACCTTGCCCACGCTTTCGTCGCCATTGAGGACGAGCGGTTTTACGAGCATAACGGTATTGATATCAAGGGTATTATCAGAGCCGGCGTAAAGGGCATTACCAGCGGGCACTTTTCCGAAGGCGCCAGCACCATCACGCAGCAGCTGTTAAAAAATAACGTATTCACCGACTGGACCAAAGAGGAACGCGGTCTGAATATGGATAAAATCGAACGTAAGATTCAGGAACAGTACCTTGCACTGGAACTGGAAAAGACCTCTACCAAAGAAGATATTCTGTTAAACTATATGAATACCATCAACCTTGGTCAGAACACACTCGGTGTGCAGGCGGCATCCCAGTGTTATTTCAACAAATCAGTCAGTGAACTGAATCTTTCCGAATGTGCTGTAATTGCCAGTATCACACAGAATCCTTCCCGTTTCAATCCGATTACCCATCCGGAAAACAATTCGGACAGACGGGCAAAGGTATTAAAAAATATGTTGGAACAGGAATACATTACACAGGCGGAATACGACAGCGCCATGGCGGATGACGTCTATTCCCGCATACAGGTTACTACCAAAGAGGTTGAGGAAACTTCCATCAATACATACTTTGTGGATGCCTTAATCGATGACGTACTGGAAGACCTGATAGCCGCCGGCTATAACGAAACACAGGCATATACCCTGCTTTATACCGGAGGATTGAAGATATACTCCACGCAGGACCCTGCTATTCAGGCAATCTGCGACGAAGTTTTCAGCAATGAAGAAAATTATCCCGAAAATGTAAAGTGGTACCTGAATTATGAATTGACCATTCAGAAAAAGAACGGGGATATGGAAAATCACAGCACGGAAATGTTCCGCAGCTATTATCGGGAACAGAACCGTAATTTCGATCTCATCTATGCTTCCAAAGAGGCGGCCGATGAAGCAATCGAAAATTATAAACTGGCTGTACTGGGTGACGGGGATGAAGTATTTGCAGAAAAAATCACTCTCACACCACAGCCTCAGGTATCCGTCGTTATCGAAGACCAAAGCACCGGCGCCGTTGTCGCCATGGTAGGCGGCCGCGGGGCCAAGGAAGGAAGCCGTACCTTAAACCGCGCCACGGATACGGTACGCCAGCCCGGTTCTACCTTTAAGGTAATCGCCGCCTATGCCCCTGCGCTGGACAATGCCGGCCTGACTCTCGCCACGGTACAGAATGACGCACCTTTTACTTATGCGAGCGGTAAACCCGTCCGCAACTGGTACGGAGAGGCTTACCGGGGACTCTGCTCTCTCCGTCTGGGTATACAGGATTCCCTGAATATCGTAGCGGTCAAGACACTGACCCAGATTACTCCGAGACTCGGCTTTGATTATCTGCAGAACTTCGGTATCAGTACCTTAGTGGAATCCAAAGAAATCAATAATCAGATATTCAGCGATATCCAGCAGTCCCTTGCTTTGGGCGGCATCACCAACGGCGTTACCAACGAGGAACTGAACGGGGCTTACGCTACCATTGCTAATCATGGAACCTATATCAAACCAAAGCTATATAATACCGTTGTGGACCATGACGGCAACGTAATTCTCGATAATACACAACCGGAAACCAAACAGGTCATCAAAGAAACCACGGCATTCCTTCTGACGGACGCCATGGTGGATGTTGTTACCAAGGGAACCGGCGGTTCCGTTAATTTCGGCGGCATGGCTATTGCAGGTAAAACCGGAACGACTTCCGATTATAACGATGTATGGTTTTCAGGATTTACTCCTTATTATACCGCCACGACATGGGCAGGTTTCGATAACAACGTAAAACTGACGGGCGATGAAAAAAACCTTGCCAAAAAACTCTGGAGGGCTGTCATGTCCCGAATCCATGAGGAACTGCCCAATGAACCGTTTTCCGTTCCGGCCGGTATCGTCACCGCCACCGTATGTTCCAAATCCGGAAAAGCGCCGATACCGGGGTTGTGCGACGGCACATTGAGCACCGAATATTTTGCTGACGGAACGACGCCTGGCGAAACCTGTGACGTCCATTATCAGGGTTCCATCTGCCAGTACTGCGGTCTGCCTGCAACGGAGTTCTGTCCGTTCAAGATAGACGGCATCCTGGAACTGACCCCGATAGAAGACGCTTCCCTGCAGAGCGGCTCCGCTACCACTGCACAGGTCACCAATCCGGATGGTACAGTTTCTACCGTTACCATACCGGCTAATCAGACAAATTTATGTCCTCATACGGCAGAATTCATGTCCACACCGGGCTGGGAGATGCTCGTCGAGCAGCAGCGCAACGAAATTATACAGCGCGATTTAGAGGCACAGCAGCAGGCTGCACTGGAAGCACAGCAAGCCGCAATGGAGGCACAGCAGCAGGAAGCTCCGCCTCAGTAATAATATTGTACCATCGAACAGGGAAGAGGCTTCTCTCTCCCTGCCGACGCACCACTTTGGTGGTATCTTTCATCCACGTCGGTGTGTGCAAAAAAGGAGTTAAATGGAATCAGTCCCATTTAACTCCTTTTTTAAAGCCGGTTTTCTCCGTCCGCTCCATCATTTTTTTCATAGTCTTTTAAATCCTTCAATAATCCATTGAACACTGCCCGCTTAAATCAGAAAGCTACACTCCTTTTATTTCCCTGATTTTCCCTTCCAATGCTTCCACTCCGTTCTTTGCATTTGCAATGGCTGTACACTGTTCCTCAAATGCATTATTTTCTGTATTTGCGAACTGTTCATAATAGAGCCTGCCGATTTCCAGATAATTTTTTCTAATCACATCCTCACAGGTACTAATCTGATTCCTCAATCCTGCAATTTCCGCAATATCCTTTGCCTTATTGGTTACCTCTTTCCCTTTCTCCGTAATCGTCTCTCCTACTTTTTCAAAAAAATCCATGCCTCATACCTTCCTTTCTTTATTCCCGCGAGCAACGAGCCAAGTGTCTGCAACATTTGGCGACTGCCGCGAGGGTCAAATACCCCGCCCCTTGGGGCGTTTCAAATTTGATGCCCCGATGATTGCGGCGGGGTCTTTGATTATCCTATGCTGCTTATGCTTTCTTTGCCCTCCTCTTTATAGTGTCTGCTCTCTTTTATATATTCCGCTGCATTATGACGGTTCGCTTCTATCTCCCGTTCCGTTACCTGCCGCACCACCTTTGCCGGGCATCCAATGACGAGAGAACCATCGGGCACCAGCATATTCTGTGTTACCAATGCTCCCGCCCCGATGATGCAGTTTTCACCGATTCTGGCTCCATTCAGGACAATGGCCCCCATACCGACCAGCGTATTGCTGCCTATGGCACATCCATGAATCACGGCGCTGTGCCCTATTGTCACTCCGTCCCCGATGACTGTGGGAAATCCGGCATCCACATGCACTACCGCATTATCCTGAATATTGCTTCCATCTCCTATGATAATCTTTTCCCTGTCCGCCCTCACTGTGGCATGGAACCATATACTGCTCTCCGCCCCGGCCTCTACGCTGCCAAGTACAACCGCTCCTTCCGCTATATATGCGCTCTCATGAATTTTCATCATTTTCTCTGTCCTTTTCTGAGTTCTGTACGGTCTCTTCCCCCTTATGCTATTATAAGCCTATTTCCTTCGGATTACAATATTCATTCCCACAGCAGCAGGCGGGAATAGTGCAAGGCCGGTTACCAGTCACGGAACAAACAGTAACCAGGGCTGAATTATTACGCTGAATCCTTTTCCCACAAATACGGCAGACTACCCCCTATCCCGCATGGATAATCCGCTTCCTGCTCCATTTTCCGGTCAGATACCATAAAAAAGATAAGATATAATTCGCTGTCCATCCCATCGGAACGGCATACCACACCGCTTCCACTCCCCATACCGATGCGAAACGAAAAGAAACGAAGACCCGTATTCCCAGATTAATCAGGTTTGCCAGCGTAAACACCCCCACATCCCCGGCTCCCCTGAGTACACCGTCCGTAATTGCCTTCATACCGATAAAGATAAAGAAAAAGCGGATAAATATCAGATAGGAATCTCCCGTGGCAAATGCCGTAACACCGCTCCCTTCTTCAATGAAAGCCGAAATAATCTGCCCGTGGAACACGCTTAAAATCCCCAAAATAAGTACGGCAAAGCCGAATACGATACCATATGCCGCCCGGTAACCCTTTTTAACCCTTTCCGCATTGCCTGCCCCTAAGTTCTGTGCCGTAAAAGTAGATACCGCATTACCTGTAGCAATCATCGGCACAATGCAGATGGATTCAATCCTCATACCCGATGTATAACCGGCGAGCACAGAAGAACCAAAACCGTTCACCACTGACTGTACCAGCAGCATCCCAATGGAAACGATGGATTGCTGGAGCATGGACGGAATTGCTATCTTTACCATGCCTCCCAGCATTCTTATGCTGTAATATGTTTTTTCCTGCGTATCATCTGCAAATCCATGCAGGGTTTTCATTAACAGGCAAAAAGAAATAACTGCCGAAAGTCCCTGCGCCATCACGGTTGCCACTGCAACTCCGGCAACTCCCATTCCAAATGCAAGTACCATAAGGAAGTCCAAACCGATATTCAGGATGGAAGAAAAAATAAGTAAGTACAGCGGAGTCCTGGAATTGCCAAGAGCATTGAACACCGAAGATAAAATATTATACATAAATAAAAACGGCAGGCCCACGAAATAAATCCGAAGGTATAATACCGCATCCGCCAATATATTCTGCGGCGTATGCAGAGCCGTCAGAATCCGTCCGCACATCAGAAACCCAAACGCCCCAAGCGCCATGCTTACTGCGGCAAAACTGATGAGCGCCGTATAAACCGATGTTTTCATCTTATCATACTGCTTCGCTCCCAAATACTGCGATGTGATGACCGACGACCCGATTCCGCCGCCTATGGCTATCATAATAAAAACCGTTGTCAGCGAATAAGAAGCGCCTACTGCCGCCAATGCATCTTCACCCACGCACTGTCCTACAATCACAGAATCCGCCATGTTATAAAACTGCTGAAACAGATTTCCAAGTATCATGGGAAGTGCAAAGAAAAACAGAGACCTTCCCGGAGAGTCCTCAAGCATATTGTACTTTTTCATTTTTATCCATTCCTTCTTATCCACGTGGTTCGCAGATGTTTTTTTCCCATTCTGCCAGCTGCCGCTCCATATCCCCAAAACAGGAAGGACAACAAGTACCGCTCCCATTCCTGCCGCAAAACAATATCCTTCCAACCACATAATTTTCTTCCCTCAAGCCTCCATGCCCTGCCTGTGTCCATACTGTTCCTGCCGGCTCTCGTACCGTCTCTGTCCATATCGGCAGATTAATACTATTTTGAACATGGAAAAGGGAAAATATACGTAACAAATCAGCCTCCAAATGTCCTTACCTTAAGCGCAGCAATGCGCCGGCTTAACACAAGACTGTGCTTCAGGGATTACATTTCTTGCATGGTGCGTATCCCTGCGCTATGATTTCATCCCTGCTCTGTGTAGAATCGCTCCTGTTGGCTGTCGGAAGCGAACCGCAGGTCGGTTTATGGAATTTTTTCGTCTTTACATTCAATACATAAGTAAGCCCCTGTGTATCCGGCGTTACAGGAGACTGCTCCTCTTCTATTGCCGGAGCGCTGTCCTGTGCCTTCTGTGTCTCCTCCGTCTGCGTTTTACCGCCGGAAACCTTTGTTGCAGCCTCCTGTCGTGCAGAAGCAGCGCCTCCGCCGGACCCGACAGGCTCTCCGGCTTTCCATGTATCCGACGGAGCCGCATTCCATACAATTTCCTTTCCATCTGACACAGCCACCAGCGAGCCCTGTTCATCGGTACGGAACACCTTTATTCCAGCGCTTCTCAAGGTGTTTAATGTAGCTGCATGCGGATGTCCGTATTCATTGTTTTCCTCACAGCTTATTACCGCATATTCCGGACTGACCGCATCGATAAATGCCTCTGACGAGGACGTTTTACTGCCATGATGTCCGACTTTAAGCACATCAGCGGATATATCAATTCTGTTACGCAGGATATCCTCTTCCGCTTCTTCTTCCGCATCACCGGTAAAGACAAATTTCTTATCGCCGTGCTTAAGGACAATGCCCACGGAATAATTATTCGTTTCGTCTCCGTAATCTTCTTTGTTTGGGGCAATAATCGTAAATTCCGCATCCCCAAGCTGATACACAGTTCCGACTACAGGCTCAGTCATGTCATACCGCTTATAATCCAGCGCCTGTATGACATCCCGGTAAGACTTGGTATCCTTTGCATAATCCGGCATAATAATCGTATCTATATCATACTTATTGATAATTACATCCGCGCCGCCGCAATGATCCGAATCCGGGTGTGTAACAATAAAATAATCCAGTGATTTCACTCCCTGTTTGCCGATATAGTTCTGCACCAAAGTACCTTTATCATTTTCTCCTGCATCTATCAGCATAGAGGCGCCGCCGCACTTAATAAGCGTAGCATCCCCCTGCCCCACATCAATATAATGCACTTCCAGACTATCCATTGTTTCCTCCGCACCGGACTGAGGCTTTGCTTCCGCCAGCACGCCTCCGCATAAGGACAATGTAATCAAAAATGCCGAAAACCATGTTAGAAATTTTTTCATCACAATCCCTCCCAATATCAATGTCTGATTACCTTTTGATTTTAAAATCGAGCAGGGAAGATTTTCTTCCTACTCTCCGCGCGGGGTGCGCACTGCATAGCAGCTCATTTCCTTACGCACTCCTGTGCACACAAAAAAATCCTTGAAAATCAAGGACTTTTTACAGCTGCTGACGGGAATCGGACCCGTGACCTCCGCACTACCAATGCGACGCTCTACCGACTGAGCCACAGCAGCTTAGTGTCAACCACCGAATGATATTGTACCAAACCAAACTCCGTTTGTCAACGCATAACTCTTCATTTTCCTTATTTATTTTTACCCATTCCCGTCATTTACATATTTTTTGCATCCGTCCGCCCCAGTTCACGCAGCATTCCCTCGCACAAAAGCCGGTGCATCTGCTGTCTGTCAAAGCCTGCCGCATCCTCTTCCATTGTCATATAAAACGCATACATCAGTATCTTTGACATAACCGCTATCCGCATATAAGGAAGCGGCAGCTGTCCGTCAATATCCCCCCGCCGTATTCCAATCTGCAGAACCTGCTCCGTTAACTTCTGCGGTATACATATTTCGGAATTATTTTTTATTTTATCATGCAGCAGCTTACTAATAGGCCCATTGTCTGTCAACAGCTGTATAAACTGAATCAGGCAGTCCCTTTTTGATATCTCCCTGTCCATGCACATAAGAATATAATGTATGCTTTCGGAAAAATCTTCCATCCCGCTGATATCAGACATCATCTGGCCACAAATCTGATCCATATGGTACAGCAGCGCACTGCTTATGAGTTCTTCCTTATTGCTGAAATATTCATAAGCAGTCCCTTTGCCAATCCCTGCACGGCCGGTTATATCGGAAACCTTCACATTGCGTACATCCACATTTTCCTCAATCAATTCCAGCACTGCCCCATACAGTGCTTTTACCTTCGGTGACAGATTTTCTTTCATGCTCTCCTCTCCCTCTGTTTACAATGCTTCCTCTTCCTTCTTTTCCCGTCTGAAAATATCATAAATACACGGTACGACAATAAGGGTCAGAAGCGTTCCGTAAATCAGGCCGCCAATGGTCACGATTGCCATGGGTCTTGAAAGTTCCGCCCCCATATCATGACCAAAAGCCATGGTAGAAAGCGCCAAAATGGTGGTCATCGCCGTCATGAGCACCGGACGAAGCCTCGTTCTGCCAGCTTCCACGATGGCCTCTTTCTTCTCCATTCCGCCTTCGCGCAGCTGATTGATATAATCTACCAAAACAATACCGTTATTTACGATGACACCAGCCAGCATGACGAATCCGATTACCGATATGACGCTGACCTCACTGCCGCTTATGTATAATCCCAGGAATCCCCCGGTAAACGCCAATGGAATGGTAAACATAATGATAAACGGGGACAGCAGAGACTGAAACTGCGCCACCATAATCAGATACATGAATATAATCGCCAGTATGAGCATCAGAATCAACTGCTCCATCGCTTCCATAATCGTCTCATTTTCACCGCTCATTACCAGCGTATACCCTTCCGGCATTTCGTAACGGTCTAATTTTTTCTGCAAATCCTGCGACACCAGACCTACATTATAACCCTCTGCAATGGAAGCGGTCACACCGATATAACGGTTCTGCTCCGCACGGTTTACCGAAGTCGGCGATACCTTTGTCTCAAACCGGGCAATATCCGATAACGGCACTTTTTCCTTCGTTCCATCCTGTTTCGTCACATCTATCTTTATCTGCTTTATCGTTTCCCTTGTCAAAGCTATATCATTTGCACTTTTTACATATACGTCATATTCCTTAATTTCCGTCTCAAACGTGGTTGCACTGGTGGAATCTGCCAATTTCGCCGCAATCTGCTGGAATACCTGCGCTACGGTCAATCCATGCTCAATCGCCTTATCCCTGTCAATAATGACACGCAGTTCCTCCGCAGAATCCTCCATCCCGTCCGAAACCTCTTCGGTTCCTTCCGTTGCTTCTACGATAGCCGCCACTTCTGCTGCAATTTCCTGTAACGTGTCAATCTCACGCCCCCGCACCTGAATAGAAATTCCGCTGCCGCCCAATGCGCTCATATCCATGGATGAAGTATTGATGACCAGTTCCACATCCTCCATATCCGACATCATCTCTTCAATCTGCTTCGCCAGTTCATCCCCTGTCAATTCCTTATCTTCCTTAAGGGTAATATATATATCCGCTGCATTCGTGGCACTGTCTCCTCCGCCGGTCAGAAGCATCAGACTGGAAGTGCTTGCCATGGCCCCTACATCTACCACATCCTCTATGGTACGGATTCTTCTGATAATCTCATCTGTCGTCTCTCCCGTCTCTTCTAAAGGCGTCCCGTCCGGCATGGTTACACTGACGGTTATCTGCGTGCTCTCCATCTCCGGCATAAAAGCAGTTCCTCTCGATATCGCAAGCGCCGCACTGGCGATGACAAGTAAGAGTACCAGCAGCAGCACCGCCGGCTTCCACTTCAGGGAAAGGCGCAGTATCTTTTCATAGCCGGCAATCAATGCTTCAAAGAACCGGCTGTCCTTCGTCTCCTCTTTTGTCTTGCGCAGCATCTTCGAAGCCATCGCCGGAACAACCGTCAGCGCCACGACCAGACTCGCCACCAGCGAATAGCCGAAGGTCAGCCCCATATCCACAAACAACTGTCTGGTAATACCTTCCGTAAATACAATCGGAAGAAATACGCATACGGTAGTGAGGGTAGAGGCCATAATCGCCCCGGCCACTTCTTTTGCTCCTTCGATGGCCGCCTCCCGCATTCCCTTTCCCTCATTGCGCATACGGTATATATTCTCAATGACCACGATGGAATTATCCACCAGCATACCTACGCCCAGCGACAGGCCCGACAGGGAAATGATATTCAGCGTCACGCCGCTGAAATACATGCAGGCAATTGCCGTCACCAGACTGATAGGAATTGAAAATGCAATGATAAGGGTCGGTCTTAAATCTTTTAAAAACAGAATCAATACCAAAATGGCAAGCAATGCTCCAAACAACAGACTGCTTACAATGGAATCCATGACCATATCGATATAGATTCCCTGGTCCATCAGTATAATCATGGACAGTTCTTCATTTTCTTCCGACATTTCCTCAAACTTATCTTTTAACTTGTCGGACACATCCCCGGTAGAGTATCCGGTCTGCTTCTGCAGGGTAATCAATACGCCCGGACTGCCGTTGATATTCGTATAGATATCCGCAGAATTATCCGTCATGAATACATCCGCCACGTCGGATAAGGTAATCACATCCACGCCATCCATATCAGGATTCAGAATCGGCATGGCTGCCAGTTCTTCTACCGTATCCGGTTTATCGCCCACGCGCACCAGATAACTGATTCCTTCCTCCGTCACGTATCCTCCGGGCATGGTAAAATTCTGTGCCGCAAGCAGACCTTTCACCGTATCTACGGTAAGGATATCCGTCATATCCGCCTGCATATAGGCGTCTTCCCTCGCTTCCGCCAGTTTTTCCGCACCTTCGTCTAACTGCTCCTCTCCCTCTTTCAGCTGCTCCAGTGCATCCTCCAGCTGTTTAACCGCATCCTCAATCTGCTCCTGCCCCGATTCCAGCTGTTTCTCTCCCGATTCCATCTGCTGTTCGGCAAAAGTCATCTGCAGTTCTCCTAAATCAATCTTTGTCTGGGCATTCGCCAATTCCGTGGCTGCCTGAAGATTTCCCTTGTAAAGCTGTGTCAGCCCGTCGTCCAGCAGTTTCTGGCCTTCGTTAATCTCGTTTAGTTTTCCCCTCATTTCCTGCAATACAGCATTTAGATTCAAATCTGATATATCGATTCCACTCTGCTGCAGTATATTTTGAACTTCATCCCTGATTCGCAGAACCAGTTCCCTCTGCACTGTCAGTTCACTCTTCTGCGCTGCCAGACTATTTTTCGTATTATCCAAACCGGCTTTTTCGTTTTCCAAACTATCCTTCTCGCTTTGTAAACCGGCTTTCTCACTTTCCAAACCGGCTTTTTCCATTTCCAGCCCGTTCTCTTCCTCTTCTGTCAGCCTGCCTGACGGCATCTCACTCCTGTATTCCGGCAAAGTGAAGCCGATTTCCACTGCCGTGTCCACTTCATGGGAATCCTCATCCGGCGTTTCCTGTATGTATTCCGCAGCCACATCTGCACCACCCAATGCGGTATCTGCCTCGTCCGCTGCCGCATCCTCACTGCCCGGTGCGGCATCTGCTCCGTCCGCTGCCGCATCCTCACTGCCTGGTGCAGCATCTGCTCCGTCCGCTGCCGACGTGTTATTTAGAGCAGAATCGATGGCCGTTATTCTTGCATTTATTTCCTCTATTCTCGCATCTATCTGTGCTATCTGGACATCTATTTGTGCTATCCGCTCTTCTGTCAAAGTGGTCTCGGCATCTATCCCCGCTATCTGCCCGTCTATTTCTGCAATCTTCTCATCCAAAGTCCCCGAATAGCTTCCTATAGAATCATCCAGCTGTTTCTGCAGTTCTTCCAATATAGGAATCAGCATAGTAAGAGTCGTCTTGGCCGCTTCCAAATCTGCCTTCGCCGTCAGAAGCTTCGTCTCCGTCTCAGCTAACTGCTGAGTAACTTCCTCCTTCTTCTGCGTCAGTTCCTTTTTACCATCTTCCAGCTTGCTTTTATTTTCTTCCAGTTCCGCCTTGCCGTCTTCCAGTTCCTTCTTCGAATCATTCAATTCCTTCTGGGCATCCGCCAGTTCCGCCTTACCGTCGGCAATTTCCTTCTTACCGTCCTCCAGCTCCTTCCTGCTGTCTTCCAGCTGCTGTTCCTGCTCCTCCAGCTCACTGTCTATATACCCAAACACCTGCTTATTAATCTTATCTATCTTGTCCTGACGGATGATGACATTGACGCTCTCCTCCAAAAGCCCCGTCGCACTGGCGCTGGCTACACCCTCTATGCTTTCCAGTTCCGGAACAATGGTCTTTTTCGCCAGCTCACTGACCTCCGCATCCGTCGCTCCTTCCATCCCCACTGCCGCCACCATAACCGGCATCATATCAGGATTCAGCTTCATAATTATCGGATTTCCTACCGAATCATCCCAATAGCTCTTCACCTGGTCCAGATTTTCCCGGATTTCAAGGGAAACCGCATTCATATCCGCACTCTGTGCAAACTCCATGATAACCATGGAATAGTTCTCGCTGGAAACCGAACTGATGCTTTCGATATTGCTCACCGTTGCCATGGAAGATTCCACCGGTTTCGTAACCACCATTTCCACTGTTTCCGGACTGGCGCCTACGTATGTAGTCATTACAATTACATAAGGCAGATTGATATTGGGCAGTAAATCGGTTGTCATCTTCGTCAGTGACACAATCCCAAGCACAACCGCCATAATCACCCCTACCAATACCGTATAAGGTTTCTTCACACTAAACTTTGAAATCATCGCTCCAACCTAACCTTTCTTTCAGACATTAACACTATCTCAAATTAACCTCAAATTCCGTCCGACCAGTCAGTCAGTTCCGAGCTTTATTATATCACGCTTCAAAAACAAGTCAAGAGCCAATTACTTTCCTTAACTTTCCCTTAATCCTCTGAAGGGCATTATCGGTCGATTTCTCATCCCTTCCCAATACCTTTGCTATCTGCACATAGCTCATTCCCGTAATATACAAATCCAATACCTGTTTTTCAAAACTGCTCAGTTCCCGTTCAATTATTTTTTCCAGCCGCTCTACATTTTCCCGGTCTATCAGCAGTTCCTCCGGACTCAGCTCCGCTTTGGAAACCAGTATGTTCTGTAACTGCGCTTCCTCATTATCCTGCTCTCCATCCCCCGTCCCATGCACATGGCTGTACAAAGAAATATAAGTATTTAACGGGGCATGTTTCTGGCGGCCGGATGCCTGTACTGCCGTATACATCTGTCTGGAAATACATAAGTCGGCAAAGGTGAAAAAACTTGCATCACGTCCGATGTCGTAATCACGGATTGCCTTAAACAGCCCGATCATTCCCTCCTGAATCAGGTCATCGTTGTCTGCACCGAGAATATACATGGATTTTGCCTTGTTCTTTACCAGATTTTTATACTTATCCATAATGTAATCCGTAATCTGCTCTTCTCCGTCACGCAGACGCACAATCAGTTCCTCATCACTGTACTGCCCGTATAAATCCTTCATTTTCCCCTCCGTTCTCCTGTATCCGGCATTCTCCATCCGGCCGCTGCCATCCTCACTATTGGATGAGGATGGCCTCTCCTCCATATTCATAATCCGGCCCGCTTTCCGGTTCATCCGCTTCCGTCCCGTCCTGCTGCGTCTGTTCCGCTCCGTCTGCTTCTGCCGGCTGTGCCTCCGGCACAGGAGTTATGACAACCGCATCCTCAGCTACTTTCTTATTATTCACCGCAGCCTTTGCCGCTTCCTCCCTTTCCCTTTCGATTCTTTCTTTTTCTGCGCGGATTCTTTCTTCTTCTGCACGGATTCGTTCTTCTTCCAGTTGTTTGATTTCTTCCGGCGTCAATACCCGTTCCGGCGTTCCGCCGGCATTTTCTCCGTTTATTCCATTTCCGCTGATTGTCTCAGCCCCGTCTCCTTCCATATGGTTCCCGCTGACTGTTTCCCATTCATCCCCGCCGGAAATACTGTTTCCGCTGACGGTCTCTCCATCCGGTTCTTCCCCGGATTCATCCCGTTCCACAATCTCTATGATGCTTCTCGCCATATGCTCCGCCAAAACCTGATACCCTTCCGGATTTGCATGTACGCCATCCGGCATATAATTGGTTATCACCTGCGCATCATGCGTATCCAAAAGATTGGAATTATACAAATCCACTACATCAATCTGATACTGCGCCGCAAGTTCCTTTATCGCCCTGGCATATACACTCTGCGGCAGCAGGTAATCCCGCTGATTCCTCAGATAATCATGAAGCACGTTCGGAAGCGGTGTGGCGAATATAATCTTTGCATCGGGATAATTCTCCTTCAGTCCCCTCATCAATTCATCCACATCGCCGTAAAAGGTTCTTTTCTTTCTTTCTTCAAAAGTCCCCAATTCCTTTTCCGATGCGGCAAAGCCGTCATTCGTACCGCCCATTACCACTATAATATCCGTATCCTCCGGAATTTCACGATACCGGTCTACAAATGCATTGTCCCAATACCTTCCATAAGAGGAACCTCCGATTCCAAGGTTATAGACTTCCTCTGCCTGTAAAATATTCTTTAAAACGGACGGATAAGAATACTGCTGATAATTTTCCATTTTATCCAGATTACTTCCTTCCGTAAGGCTGTCTCCCAGACAGGCAATCCTGATATTGGAAAAATCATAACTGCTGTTATTGATGACTTCTTTATCTTCTCCATTCATCTGCGTGGTTTCCAAATAAGAAGAACGTATATTCCGTCTCTGCTCCAAAGTCGGCTCTGAATCAGCGCTTACAAACGGTATGACACGCCCGTCTACTACTGCATTTCCGGATATTGTATCCTCTTCTTCCGGCTCCTTCAGCTCATTTCCGGATACCGTATCCTCTTCCTCGTCCGGCTCCTTCAATTCATTCCCGGATACCGTATCCTCTTCCTCGTCCGGCTCCTTCAGCTCATTTCCGGATACCGTATCCTCTTCCTCGTCCGGCTCCTTCAATTCATTTCCGGATACCGTATCTTCCTCTTCCTCCGGCTCCTTCAATTCATTCCCAGACACCGTGTCCTCTTCCTCCGGTTTATTTTCCGGTACCGGTTCCTCTTTTACTACCGGCGGCTTCGGCGCTGGCGGTGCATCAATGATAATAGCGCCCCCTGCAACCGCTTCCAAATCCTGCGGGCTCACCTCTTCTGCGGGCGGTTCCCCTTCCATACCCTGTCTGGAATCGCCTTCTTCCTCTTTGCCGCTCTGTTCTGCAGGCAGTGTCTCTTCTATTGAAGTTCCTTCTATCGGAGTCTCCTCCATTCCGATTACAATTGCTCCCGATGAGACTTCCCTTACTTCTTCCTGCTTTTCCATCGGTTCCAGGCTGTTCTCCAAAGCTTCCGCTTCCTGTCCGTCTTCTGGCATTTCCGCTTCCTGTCCTGTCAAATCCTGTTCATACGCCTGTCTCTCATCCAGCACCAGAACCGAATTTACCTGTTCATCCAAAAACGCCTGCAAGGCTTCTGAATCTCCTGCTAACTGTTCTATCTGCATTTGTACGCTGACAATCTCTTCCTGCACTTCCTGTTGTTTTGCCGCCCATTCTTTCTCCTGCTGCTTCTCATGGTAAACCCCATATCCCTTTGTAAACAGTACAGCTGCCAAAACGATTGCCAAAACACCAATCACAAAAAGCAGACCTTTCTGAACCTGATTCATACCTTTTTTCATACTTTACCTCATTTCCATGCGACCTTCCAATTACCTGCCTGGTTGGATTATACCAGCCGCTGTCTTACAATCTCATAAGCCAATACTCCGGCAGCCACCGACGCATTCAGGGAATCAATTTCCCCCTTCATTGGTATGGAAGCTGCAAAATCACATTTTTCCTTCACCAGACGGCTTACGCCTTCCCCTTCGTTTCCGATTACGAGACCTATGGGACCTTTCAAATCCAACTGATACATCTGCGTCCCATCCATGTCCGCACATACAAACCAAAGCCCCTGTTTCTTCAGTTCTTCGATGGTTTTTGCCAGATTTGTCACCTTCGCCACCGGAGTATAATTCAAAGCCCCTGCCGAAGTCCGTGCCACCGAAGCAGTAAGCCCTGCCGCACGGTTTTTCGGGATAATCACACCATGGGCGCCCGCCAGATTTGCCGTACGGATTACAGCTCCCAGATTATGGGGATCTTCAATCCCATCCAATAACAGCAGAAACGGTGCTTCCCCTCTCTCTTCCGCCAGCCTTAGCATGTCCTCTACTTCCGCATATTCATAAGCCGCCGCATAAGCGATGACCCCCTGATGCTTCCCTGTTTCCGACATCTGGTCCAGCCGCTCCTTTGCTACATACCGGACCAGTGTATCCCTTTTCTTTGCCTCACGCTTAATCGTGGCAATCGGCCCATCCTGACATCCGTCCAAAATGAATACCTTATCTATTGTTTTACCGGAACGAAACGCCTCAATGACAGCATTTCTTCCCTCAATCGTAAACTCCTCGTATCTCATGCTTTTTCCTTCCCTTTACTATAATTATATAACAGAATATATCCGCTATATCCACACTTTTCACGAATATTAACTAATTCTTAATCAAAAATTAATATTCTCAAAGTTCCAGTCCCAGCCGCTCCAGTCCCAGCTTTACCAGCGCTATTGCACGTTCTGTTTTATCCTGCAGATACAGATATCCTATCAGCGCTTCCAGTCCGGTAGCTTTTCTGTAATCCAGTACCGAAGCGTTTTTGGCCGTAGTATGGGACTTTGCATTCCGTCCCCTCTTATAAACTGCCGCTTCCTCTTCCGTCAGGCAGTCCTGGAGGACATCCGCCATATCTGCCTGCGTTCCGGCATTGACATATTTCGTCGCCATCCGGTGCAGCTTATTTGCCGTACGGTTTCCCCGCTCCACCACCACAGTACGGACTATCACATCAAAAATGCTGTCCCCGATATAGGCAAGCGTAAGAGGCGAATATTCTCTGATATCCACCTCTTTGCAGTCAAATTCTCTTTTCAGTTGTCTTAACAGACTTACGCTCTCTTCCATTTAACACCTTCACGGGTATCTTCCAAAACAATACCCTTATTTAACAATTCATCCCTTATTTCATCTGCCCTTGCAAAATCCTTCGCTTTCCGTGCCGCCTGTCTTTCCTCAATCATCCTTTCAATATCCTCATCCAGAATCTCCTCTTCTTTTTCCACAATCAGGCCGCAGACATCAGACAATTCCGTGATTTTATCCTTCAAAGCCCTGACAAACGCGGCACTGCTTCCATCTCCCGCATGGGTATTGGCAAACTTCACCAGTTCAAAAATAACAGAAATCGCATCCGCCGTATTGAAATCATCATCCATCGCTTCATCAAATTTCACGGTGAATCCATCCAGTTCTTTCAAAAGTTGTTCCTCTTCCCCGCTCATTGTATCAGAAGAAGCATTTTTAAGCAAATAGTTCAGATTTCCTACACTGGTAACAATCCTCTCATATCCGTTTTTGGCCGCTTCCATCAGCTCCCCGCTGAAATTCAGAGGGCTTCTGTAATGAGCGGAAAGCATAAAGAACCGGAGTACCTGCAAATCATATTTCTCACTGATATCCCTCACTGTAAAAAAGTTTCCGGCAGATTTAGACATTTTCCGGTTGTCAATATTCAAAAACGCATTGTGCATCCAGTATCTTGCAAAAGTTTTTCCGTTTGCTGCTTCCGACTGCGCAATCTCATTCTCGTGATGAGGAAATATCAGGTCTTCCCCTCCGGCATGGATATCAATTTCATCTCCTAAATACCGCTTGCTCATAACAGAGCATTCAATGTGCCATCCCGGCCTTCCGTCACACCAGGGAGACTCCCAGTAAGGCTCACCTTCTTTTTTCGGCTTCCACAATACAAAATCCAGGGCATCTTCCTTCTGATTCTCTCCTGAAACAAGAAGCGAACGGTTCCCCCCCTGCAAATCATCCAGATTCTTGTGTGACAGTTTTCCGTATTCCTTAAATTTACGGGTTCTGTAATACACTGTTCCGTCTGCCGCCCGATACGCATATCCCTTATCGATTAAAGTCTGAATCATCTCCAGCATCCCGCAGATTTCGTTAGTCGCCAGCGGATGTGTCGTCGCCGGCTTCACATTCATGGCTGCCATATCCTTTTTACATTCCGCAATATAACGTTCTGAAATCACACCGGCGTCCACGCCTTCCCCAATGGCTTTCTTAATAATCTTGTCATCCACATCGGTAAAATTGGAAACATAATTCACTTCATATCCTTTGTGCTCCATATACCGCCGCACCGTATCAAATACAATCATCGGTCTCGCATTTCCGATATGAATCAGATTATAAACTGTAGGCCCGCATACATACATCCTGACCTTTCCTTCTTCAATCGGTATAAATTCTTCTTTCTTTTTTGATAATGTGTTGTAAATTTTCATCCTCTTTCTCCTTATTTCTTATTCCAGTTCCGCCGCCTTCTCTGCAGAGCAATTTCCGTCCGCTTCGCGGCCATAAATTCCTCTGGGCTTTGTCCGGGCGGCTGCTGTTTTTTATTCCGGTTCCGCTGCAGACCTTCCGTCCTCCAGCTTTCTTTGCAGCATTCTGACCATTTCCTCTAATTCCAGCAGCCGGTTCGTCAGCTCGCTGTTTGCATGTTGAAGATTGGAAATATCCTCTTTCACCGGGTCCGGAAGATTCGTCTGGTCCATTTCCTCCTGCGGGAAGCATTGCTTCCTCCTTTTTACTACGCGCCCCGGCACCCCCACTACAGTGGAACCGCATGGCACCTCTTCCAAAACTACGCTTCCGGCCCCTATCTTAGAATTATCGCCTATTTTGAACGAACCTAAAACCTTGGCCCCTGCACTTATCATCACATTATTTCCCACAGTAGGATGACGTTTCCCCTGTTCCTTTCCCGTTCCGCCCAGTGTCACACCCTGATAGAGCGTGACATTATCACCAATCACGGTCGTTTCCCCTATGATAACACCGTTTCCGTGATCGATAAAAAAGCCTTTTCCGATTTCTGCCCCCGGATGTATTTCAATTCCGGTTTTGCGCACTCCCCTCTGGGATATCCACCGCGCTAAAAAATAATGCTTTTTTAAATATAGTTTATGGGCAATCCGGTAGTGGAGCATCACTTTAAAACTGGGATATAAAAATACTTCCATTGCGGAATGAATGGCCGGGTCCCTCTGCCTGATAATGGCTATCTCTTCCCGTATCTTTTTAATGAATCCCATGCTTTCCCCCATTTCTGCGCTGTCTGGCTGCGCAAAATTTTGACTTGGCTGTGTCAGAAAGCAGATAATCGGATAGGGAAGGCTGGCTCCCTGCTCCCGCGCATGGCGCGTGCTGCAAAGCGGCTGATTTCCTTACGCGCCCCTGCGCAACAAAACAAAACTCCGTCCCTTTTTAATTAAGCTAATTAAAAAGAGACGAAGCTACTCCGCGGTTCCACTCTCATTGAAAACGGCCGGTATTTTCTTCCCGGACATTTTCCACTTACATCGCGTAACGTGCGTTCCCCGGATCCGGATACTGCATGACTCTCAAGCCTTATTCCCCGGACCAGCTCACAGATGCACTTCGGTTATCCTCGTATTGGGACTGCTTGCAGCCGATGACATTCCCTCTCTGTAATCTTCCGATAACTTACTCTCCCTGTTCACAGCAATTTGTCTGTTTATTTTTCCTCTTATCACAGAATATGCAATCTTTTCGTATTTGTCAATCCTTTTTACTCCGGAATCCTTTCTTTTATGTAATCCCGTATCTCTGCATTATCTTCCGGCATACGGCAGCCCACGATATATCTGCCTTCATCATAAGAAGAACGAATAATGCAGCCGTTCAGGCTTTTTCCTGCCAGCAGTTCGAAATCCTCCACTGATACGTTCACCTGCTGACCCTTTGCATTTCCAAATTCACGGTCTTCGCAGGAGAAAGCAAAACCGCCCGCACTGATATTAATCATCTTCCCTTCGTAAGTACTGGGTCCCATTACAATGCTGCATGGATTGTTTAAGATAAATCTGGAATATTTCCTTCGGTTCATAACCTTTGGATTACCTTCTACCCACAACCTGTAATAGCCTGCCCCATCCTTCTTAAACGGAGTAATGCCCACATTTTTCCATATATACAGGGAATTATCCACAATAATCCGGACTTCATATTTTTGCTTCCGGTCTTTGGTGCTGAAATAATTTTCCGTATCGCCCGTCATGTCAATCAAAATACTGTTTTCCACTACTTCAGCCACTTCTGCGCCGCATTCCCTGCCGTTCCTGTCTCCTTCTGCCAGAATCGTCAGTTTCATGCCCTTTCTCGTATCCGAGACGCCCATGAATCCGCCTTCTCCCAGCTCTTCAACCAGTTTGCCCACCACATTTTCGATGAGAATGACATTACGGGAAGTTTCTGCATATTTACTCAGCATGGTTTTAGTAGTAACCTCGGAATTTCCTACGCTTTCCGTCATCATCACCATAATGTCCTTTACCTGCTTCATATTATCAACCATATTCTGATTGGAATGTTCCACTTCCTTTATCGCATCCTCTACCACTCTTATCTCGCTGCCAAGCTGTATGGAATCCTCGGTAATCGCCCCTACACTGTCGTTCACCGTCTTCATCTTCTCTAACGTTTCCTGAATCAGCTGCAAAATGGTAGTGATGGACTCTGTCATTCTTTCAGAAGTATTTTCCAAATGGTGGAGCGCCGTCATAATACTGCCGGAAGAATTCTGCGTCCCCATACTCAGATTCCTTATTTCATCCGCCACTACCGCAAACCCTTTTCCCGCTTCCCCGGCCCTCGCCGCTTCAATGGATGCGTTCAATGCCAAAAGATTCGTCTGCGAAGTAATGCTTTCAATCGTACCGGTCTCCTGCTTCACCATGTCGAACTGACTGCGGAACTCGCCCAAAATCTTCTCCACTTCCGAAGAAAGCTGTGCCATGACATTCGTGGATTCCACTACTTCTTCCAGCTCCGAGGAACTCATGGATGCATGTTTTGAAGACTTATTAATGAGCTCCACGATACGCTCGGTCAGTTCCGCTACGTTCGCTACCTGACTATTAATATCTTCCGTCATATCCATGGAAGATTCCACTTTCTGATTCAGGATGTCATTATTCCCTGCCAGTTCCACCATGCTCTGCACAACGGTATTGGCTCCTTCCTTATTTTCATCCGACAGCTCACGTACCACTGTCACGCCGTCCACTACCGCAGAACTGGCTTCCTTAACCTGCTCAATCGTCCTTACGACCCTCTGAAGATTACCCTCTACTGAACCGAGCAGCGCCCCGTCGGAATCGCTCAGATGCTTGATTGAAACAATATATCCCGCATAGCAGAGCAATACTGCCGCCACCTGTATTTCATAATTGGCAATATCGCTTGGGCTGTTAAAACCTGCCGCATAATTTTTCACGATAAAAGCAATGACACAAAGTTCATTTGCTATACAGCACCGTATCATAAGATTCCTGCTCTTAAACAGAATCAGCATACTTGCCATAGGCAGTATATACATGACTGCAAGCATGGAGGTAGTGGTCATCAGCACGAATATGTAAAACACACCATAACCTATCGCAATTGCCTCCTTGTATGCTTTCGTTGACATTCCGCCGATTTTCAGTACTATAAGCCCGATTATAAACGGTATCCAGCAGATTAATACAAAGGTGATATAATACCCTATTGTACGCGAGCCCTTTATCACCTCCATCAGATATGCGCCCGAAAGAGTCAAACACAAAACCAGCCAAATCAGCATTGCTTTTTTATTTGCACTCTTTGCAAATGTTTCCTCACTATATTCCATTGCTGTCACCCTCCTCCATTTGTAAAAAACCTCCATAATATTTTTTATTGTACCACAAAACCTCACTTTTTCCTATAAAAATTTTATTTTGAAAATTTTATTGAAAATTTCATTTTTCATCCCATGTGCACGATATATTCCGCATATTTTCCCGTATCCGCCCGATGGCAGTCCGCAACGATGGAAATCCCTTCTGGCAGGTATTCCCTCGTATGCACCGAAGCATTCTCCATCAGCCAGGATACCTCCCGCCCTTTTTCATATGGAAACAAAAACTCCGCCTGCACATAATCTGCATACACCTTATCCTTAATCATCCCCGCCAGTTCCTCAATTCCCTGTCCGCTTCTGGCCGAAATGCAGATTTTGTCCGTACCTGTAAAGCAGGGCAGTCCCTCTGTCTCCATACCGCATAAATCTGCCTTATTATAGACATAAATCATGGGAATATCAGCAGCCCCGATTTCCAGAAGCGTCTCCTCCGTCACCGCTATCTGCTGCTTGTGGTCTTCATCGGAATAGTCCACCACACATAGCAGCAAATCCGCATTCTTTACTTCCTCCAGCGTGGAACGGAACGCTTTCACCAGTCCATGGGGCAGCCTGCGTATAAATCCTACGGTATCGGAAAGAAGAATCTCCCTTCCATTTCCCATATCAATCCTGCGCACCGCAGTATCCAGCGTGGCAAAAAGCATGTCTTTTTCCAGGACTTTCTTCTCTTCCCCGCAAAGATACCGCTCCATCATCCGGTTCATCAACGTGGATTTTCCGGCATTCGTATAACCTACCAGGGATACCTTCGGTATCCGAGCACTCATGCGCCGCTTTCCCTGTGTCTTTCTCTCTTTTTCCACCTCTTCCAGTTCCCGGCGCAGCTCTGTCAGTCTCCTTTCAATCCTGCGCCTGTCCAGTTCCAGTTTCTTCTCTCCTTCTCCCCTGCTGCTCATGCTCCCGCTGGCTCCTCCCTGCCTGGTAAGGGCATCATGCATCCCCACCAGCCGGGACTGCAGGTATTGCAGCTTCGCCGCCTCTACCTGAAGCTTTGCTTCCCGTGTCTTTGCCCGCAGGGAAAAAATATCCAGTATCAGCGCAGTGCGGTCCAGAATCGGTCTGCCTATTTCTTTCTGCAGATTACGCAGCTGGGAAGGTGTGAGGGAATTGTCGAAAATCACCACATCCGCCTCCAATGTCCGGGCATATTCCTTTACCTCGTACACTTTTCCCGTACCGATATAAAATGCTTTATTGACGCTCTCCATTTTCTGCGTGGCAATCCCTGCCACTTTCATGCCACACGCACCCGCCAAATCTCCCAGTTCCTTCATAGAACGTTCAAAATCCTCTTCTCCGGTATCCGCTCCTACCAAAAGCGCTTTTTCTCTCTCTTCCATACACTGCCTTTCCCGCCGTCCGTTCTTCCATCACAAACCATGGCCTCTCTCCGGCCTCTTCATCCTACACATCCTACACAATCTCATTCAGGAATACCTTCTTAAGCCGTTTCACATTATGCAGCCGGCATAATATTTTTTCCCGCTCCGTATCCCCTATGCACTCCTCAAAGCAAAAGCATTCCTCAGCCTCCCGATAACCGAACACCCAGGAGGCCAGCGCTTCCATGGATATATCCGCGGCAGCCGTATTTTTCGCCGCATTTTTGCCGATAGATGCAGCCATCAGCTCCGCCCCTGCCTTCTGCACTTCCGCCTGTTCTTCCCCTAAAACACATGACCAGACCCCGCTGTTTCCATTTAATATGGGGTCCGAAATCCGGATTAAAAAAGACGTCTTCCCTTTTTTTGCCCGCAGCAGGGACAACATCGCCCCGGCTTCCACGATTCTCGCCATAATGACCGGCTTCCGCACACCTGTTGGTACTGCAGGACCGCGGCAGCCGTTCTCCCCGTCAAATACCGCTTCCTGTATTTCTTCTTTTCCATCCTCCTGCGTATACAGGAAACACCCTCTTATTCTGCCTTCCTCTGTAACCGGACAGATTCCTCCGTCCTGTGCCCTCAGTTCTTTATCCATGGTTCGGTAATAGTCTTCATCCCTCCGGATAAATACATCGTAATGCTTCTTTAGAAAATCCTGTACGAATTCCGCCAGACGCGAAAACCATTCCTCCCCGGCCGGCCTTACGGCTGATTTTTCCCGTTCATATTCCACTCTGTCATAAATATAGGCAAACTGGTAGGGACGGTATATGGCCGGATTTGCCGGCATTAGAAACGTAAAGGGATGCCTCTTTTCATACATATCCCGCAGGGCGGCCTTTAAAAGCCTGTCCATGCAGCCCCTGTGACGGTATTTCTCCCTCGTAGCCACCCCTACGATATAATTGATTTCCCGGCATACAAAACCGTCCCCGCTTCGCAGCATCACCGGATAAGGGGAAAGGTAGAGCATCGCAGCCGTCTCCTCTCTGTTGTGCAGCGCATATCCCCGGTTACGGGCTGCCTTTTCCAGAAAATAGTAATCGGTGAACTTGTCCGAATCCTCAAAAAATACCTCTTCCCACAGCTCCCTCAGGCTCTTGCAGGCTTCACCTTCCAGCCGTTCCAGTTCTAACTCCCCTGCACCGGCCAGACCAAACTGCGTCTCCCTGCCTGCTTCCATTTCCATTTTCAAACACCTCCATACCACTCCTAACCGTACCGATTCTACCCTTCCCGCATCTCTTTCGGACAGCCGGCGCAGCCCGCACACCGGCCCTGATTCGTCACATCCTCGGCATAATAATTCACCGGACTGGTCAGCAGACAGACTGCCTGCGAAGAAATACCTTCCCCTCTTCCGGTAAATCCCAGCCCCTCTTCCGTAGTAGCCTTTACATTTACCTGCGACATGTCAATCCCCAGCGTTTTTGCAATATTTTCCCTCATTTGGTCTATATGCGGCCGCATTTTCGGCGCCTGCGCAATAATAGTAGCATCGATATTTTCAATCAGGAAGCAATGTTCCTCCAGCAACTGTCCTACATGCTCCAACAGCTTTATCGAGGAAATCCCCCTAAATGCCTCATCCGTATCCGGAAAATGCTTTCCTATATCTCCCAGCGCTGCCGCTCCTAACAGCGCATCCATAATGGCATGAAGCAGTACATCTGCGTCCGAATGCCCCAGCAGTCCCTTTTCATAGGGAATCTTCACTCCTCCAACGATTAAGTCACGGTTTTCTGCCAACCTGTGCACATCATATCCCATTCCTATTCTCATCTTCTACCTCATTTCCGCGTTTCTTTGCACATTTGTCTGTTTCTTGATTATAGCATTATTTTTTCAAAATAGGAATGGATTCATGCACTTAACTGTCTCCGGTTTCATATTTTATACTAAAATCAAAAAGGGGAATTCTATGCGACCTTCTACCAATTATATCGGAATCATAGGAATTATTGAGCGCATGTCCCCCATGCGAAACGATTGCTGCAATCAGATTATCACACTGCGTACCATGAACGGGGTAATAAATTTCATTCTTTCCCCGGGTACTTATGTAGTGGACAATACCCCGCTTCGTACAGGTATGCGCATTACTGCCTTCTACGACAGCAGCCGGCCTGTTCCGCTTATCTATCCGCCCCAGTATCAGGCGTCCTTCATCGGGCGCACGGAACCTTCTGAAAATATCATGATTGCTTACTTTGACCGAAGCTTACTTTCCGAAGAAAATCAGTTAAAACTGAACATCGGACCAAATACCCGCATCGCTACCGCCAACGGACAGAAGTTCACCTGCAATGTAGGAGGCAATCTTCTCATTGTATACTATGGCGCCACTACCAGAAGCATCCCGGCCCAGACTACGCCGGACCGCATCATAGTTTTTTGCTGAATTCTCGAATTCCCTCTTGCTTTTTATCCTCATTGTGCTAAAATATTTTGTACGGGGATATAGCTAAGCTGGGATAGCGATGCGTTCGCAACGCATAGGCCGCGGGTTCGAGTCCCGTTATCTCCATTTTGTTTTTTGTGCGGAAATTCCGTGTCTATACGGGTTTCCGCCTTTTAGTCAGTAACCTGGCGGCAGGCGGCAGAGATACGCATGATTGCATCTGTTTGACATATTGCCCGTGGGAATAAATGTCAAAAAAGGAGAGTTCCATGACCCCGAAAGAAAAAAAGACTATCATTCTGGAAGAAGTCATAAAACCCGAATTTGAAAATGCAGGTTATGATTCCATAGGACAGACTTATTACCGAATGCAGGAAGACTGCTGCATAGCGGTCAAGCTTCAGAGCTCGCAGTTCAATTCCAGCAATACAGGATATACCTTTTGGTTTCATATCAAGGCATTCCCTAAGCAGACTTCTTTGGAAACGCTGAAAGAATGGCCTGCGTGGAGCGATTCCATCCATGAAGACGCCCTGTTGCCGGACTGCGGCAATCTTCATCCTTACCGGACCGCAAAGGGCTATCAGATTGACGGATACAAAAATTTCGTTCTGCAGGATATGGATTTGGAAGATATCCGGACGAGACTCCGCAGCGACCTGCAGGAGTATATCCTGCCTCAGCTTGACAGGATAAAAAGCCTTGAAGACTGGGAAACGCAAAAAAAAGAATGGCTGAACCGTTGGAATTCTGAAAGAGTTCTTCTGATGAACTATTTCAGTGTAGCCCAAATGAGTTCCACCGTACGGGACAATATCCCGCACCTGAGGGATGCACAGAGACGTTTCGGTCTGTCTGCGGAAACCATAAAGAAAAACCAGCCGCTCTACGAAGAAATCAAAGCCTTTTCTGCATGGCCGAAAGATGATAAATGGGAGTTCATCCTTTCTACTTTGAAATAGGACTATCCCTCCACTTTAAAAATGCCGGAATATCTGCCATACGATATTCCGGCATCTTTTTTACCCAAAACGCCCTATCTTCTCCGTAACCGGAATTTCTGAACAGAACCTTTCATCTCCTCCGCCTGATTATAAAGCTCCTGTGCAGATTCCGCTGACTCTTCCGCTGTTGCGGCATTGGTCTGAACCACTTCCGAAATTTGCTGCATTCCCTGTGTCAGCTGTTCCAATGCCTGTGCCTGACGCATTGCCGACTCGGCAATGCGTCCGACCAGTTCCGTTGATTTCTGCGCACCGGAGACCCCGGCCGAAAGAGCCTGTGTCGTATCTATGGATAAAGCGGTTCCCTGCTCTACCAGTTTCATGGAATTCTGAATCAGCTCCGTAATATTCTGTGCCGACGCCGAACTCTTATTGGCCAGGCTCTGTACCTCATCCGCCACCACGGCAAAGCCTTTTCCTGCTTCGCCGGCACGTGCTGCTTCCACTGCCGCATTGAGTGCGAGAATATTAGTCTGGAATGATATATCCTCTATTGTTTTAATAATTCCTCCAATCTGATGGGAGGATTTGGAAATATCCTCCATGGCTGCAGTCAGACCTGCCATCTTCTGACTGCATACTTCCAACTGTGCGGTCGCATCCGTAGATGATATCCGGGCATTGTCCGCATCTTCGGAAGCACTGTTTACCTGTCTGGATATCTCCTGAATACTTGCCGACAGTTCCTGTACGGCTGAAGCCTGCTTTACCGCACCGTCGGAAAGTATCTGCGCTCCGGATGCCATCCGTTTCGATTCCGAAGATACACGTCCCGCTGTCACGGTAATTTTATAAAGCGCATGATTGAGAGAATCCAAAATCTGGCGCATTGCAGTCTGAATAGGGAGAAACTCTCCCCTGTAATCCTCTCCAATAACCAAATCCATTTTCCCCTGCGCCATCTGTGACAATTCAGCGTCAATATCCTGTATGTATTTTTTCAGTTCCCGCTTCGTTTCATGAATTGACTCCACTAACATACCGATTTCCGACGTGTCTGACTGCAAAGGAAAATCCGCTGAAAGATTCCCTTCCGAAATCTCCCTCATCTGATCCCGCACTGCAATAATCGGGCGTACTACTTTCCACCTTACCGCTATCATACTCAGCAGCTGCAGGATTCCGGCAATTATCAGCGCAATACACATCATCGTCCTGATAAATTCCGCCTTTTCCTCCAATCGGTCAACTTCCGCCAGCGTTCTGGCATCCAAATCCTCTAAAAACTCCTCTTTCAGAGAATTAATCATGGCAATAGAGGCGCTGTAATCTTCCCCATATACATATTCCAGCGCAGCCTCCCTGTTTCCCGCCTGTACGTGCCTCATTGCTTCATCTTCCAGCGGAACCAGCTCATTGGAAAGTGCTGCCATGGCATTAATCATTTCCTGCTCGCTCTGCGTAATACCGATTTCCTGCATGGCCGCCACACCCAGGTCACGGTTTTTCAGGTTATTGACTTCGTTCCAATAATTATCATAATGCACTTGGTTTCCGGTTGCTGAAAAGGCCCGCACTTCATTTGTCAGATAGGCGGAACCATTCATAAAACGGTTTGCATTATAAGTCAGCATAAAACGGTTTTCATTGGCATCTTGCAGTTCATCGTTCACATAACTATAAGAAAACAACGACAGCACTGTGAATATCAGTGCGAGGATTGAGACCCCGTTTAAAATCAGGGTCATAAAAGACTGATTCATTGCTCTCTTCATCCTGACCACTCCTTTCGGCACAATCGTGTAAATCTTTATACTCCCAATCCGAAAAATGTTCAAAATGCATTAATGCACATATAAAAAAGATTCAATTTTCGTATAAATATACTAACATATAACATTCCATTTATCAAATCATTTTATCTATTTATTTCCTATGCTTTAAAATTCCCTCTTCCGCATATACTACTTCCAAAGGAGAGAAAGGCTATGAAGAAAAAATCATTCCGCTGTGCACTGTCCGGCATCTTATTTACCTCCATCCTGGGCACGCTTTCCCACTTTTTATATGAATGGAGCGGCAGCAATCCCTATGTGGGACTCTTTTCCCCTGTCAATGAATCCGTATGGGAACATATGAAGCTGCTGTTTTTCCCCATGCTCCTGTACTTTGTTTTTGAAAAACTCATGCTGGAAAACTATCCTCCATCACTGCCCTGCATCAATGCCGCGGCCCTGTTGATGGGAACTTTCCTGATTCCCGTGATTTTCTATACCTATACGGGAATCCTTGGCTTCCACCTTACGCCTTTGGATATTGCAGTTTTTTATGTCAGTGTCACCGCAGCCTTTCTTCTGCGCTATTTCCTGTCTTTATCCGGAAAAAAAATCAGCAAAATCCACTGTCTATGGCTGACAGCACTGATTCTGCTGATTTTCATCTGCTTTCTCATATTCACATTATGCCCTCCCGATATCGGGCTGTTTCGCGCTCCTGCCTGAACGGGCCGCAGACTCAGACCTCCACGGCTTCCTCTTCGTCAATGTGCTGGCGCAATATTTCTGATACTTCTTCAATGCTGAGATTCGAACTGTCAATCAACTCTTCCAGGCTTTCCAGCCTCGCCATCCGCTGTTCGTTGACCAGCATCTGGAGTTCCTCTTTTTCTTTCAGAATCCTGATTTCAAGAGCATCGATTACTTCCTGCTTATCGGCTATCTTTTCTTCTATTGATTTTCTGACACCTCTTGCCATAATTTCCCTCCTTCAACAAACCGAATTACTATATTATATGGACAAGACAGGAAATTTATGCATATTTAAGACAATCTTTCAGAAATTCTTTCTTCCCTGCACGAAAGACCGTGTCAGAAAATCACCCAGTAAGCGGTATCCCCGATTATCACGAGCTGTTCGGAAGCATCAAAATAATCCCAGTTCTTTCCTTCGAAATAAGTCCGGTATACTTCCCCATCCATGGAAACCTTCTCAAATTCCCTGCCGCTTACCGCATTGACCAGTGTATTCGTAACGATTCCCAAAGCCCGCTCATTAATCTGGTCCGTTTTATAGTATACATTGTTATAACTGGACGGGCAGTCCGTATCATTCGTAACTGCCAGCTTTTCTACTCTTATGCCTGTCTGTGCTTCGTATTTTTCAACTTCCTGACAGAACATCATCACATAAGTCTTATCCAGCGTATTGCTGACCATATGGTTCGTCACAATAATATGGCAGAACATAATCTGTACCGCCAGATAGCCGCAGCAGACATAACACATAGCCGCCCGCACCATCTCCTTTGCACATACAAAAGCAATCAGAAGCATCATCGACTGCATGATATAGAAAATCCAGATTAAGCGGGGATAAAGCATACTGCTCGCCTGTACCATAGGGAGTACATAAATCATCATCGTCATGGCGGCCAGCAGCAGGACATAATACAGAACCGCCATCCGGTTCCTGTCCTTTATGAACTTCCATAAAGTAATCCCCACAGCGAACACCATGAGCAGTAACGGCAGCCCTGCTCCGGGCAGAAGCCCTCTGCTGTCTTTCAGCAGGCTTACCAAATCTTCCGCGCAAAGACCGATTTTCCCTATTATATCGCCGATTCCGGCGCCTTTTTCCGCCTTATCTAAAACCCCTGTCTTCACAAGTACGGTAATACTCAGCATATTCAGTAAACCTGCACCGAACGTCACACAGCCGCAGATAAATTCCTGCAGCACTGTCCTGACCGTAATCTTATACTCCTGATGCAGAAAAATCCATGCAGACAAAATAATCGCCGCATATACGACCGCCACCTGATATTCCATGGTAGAACAAAGGAACAGTAAAAATGCAGCCGCATACTTCTTTTTCGTAAAAAAGAAAATTCCTATGGACGCAAACAGATAAGCCAGTCCGAACATCAGGGAACACTCACCAAACATCAGCGACTCGGAAAACAATACGTTTGAGAACATCAATCCGGTTATCGCATAATATGCAATTTTTTCATACCCGTTCTTACAGCTGATTTTATCCTCAAAACTCCTCTGCACCATCCACACGGACACCGCTACCAGAAATACAGCTATAAATACTGTAATTCCGGTATGGTCCGCCGTCGTAAGTCCGAATTGCAAGAGTATATAATCCATCAGCCCCGAAAGATACCGTCCTCCCTCGCACCTTCCTATAACATCCGTCTGCGGCCTCACATAATGAAATAATGTATCGCAGTTAAAACTCCTCCTGAACATACCTCCCCATGTGATAACCAGTATGAAGTAATCCACCAGAAACTGATTGAGCCATTCTCTTTTCTTTTCCATCATTCTTTTATTAATACTTTCCTTTTATTTTGTAAAATACCCGACGCCTGATTCAAAAATCTTCAAATCCTGCTCTCCGTAAATATTGATTGCCACCGAACGGTCCCGCCGCTCCGCATGTGCCATCTTACCGAAGCATCTGCCGTCTTCAGAAGTAATACCCTCTATTGCCGCATACGAACCGTTTACGTTCCACTCTTCATCCATGGATACCATTCCGTCCGCATCCGCATACTGGGTAGCCACCTGTCCGTTTTCAAACAATCTTTCTATCCATTCTTTCGGCGCCACAAAGCGGCCTTCTCCGTGAGAAGCGGGCGTTACATAGGTCTTTCCCACTTCCGCACCCTGCAGCCAGGGCGACTTGTTGGAAACCACTTTGGTATATACCATCCTGGAAATATGGCGGTTTATCGTATTGAAGGTCAGCGTCGGGGAATCCTCTTTCTGTCCTGTAATCTCTCCGTACGGCACCAGTCCCAGCTTAATCAGCGCCTGAAAACCATTACAGATTCCCAGTGCCAGACCATCTCTTTCCTGTAAAAGCCGCATAACTGCTTCCTTCATCTTCTCATTCTGGAATGCGGTGGCAAAGAATTTCGCACTCCCGTCCGGCTCATCCCCTGCGGAGAATCCGCCGGGGAACATAATAATCTGCGCCCCGTTAATCGCCTGCTCAAATACATCCACCGATTCCCTGATGTCTTCTGCCGTCCTGTTCTTAAAGACCTTCGTCACCACTTTTGCACCGGCACGCTCAAAAGCTTTCGCACTGTCATATTCACAGTTTGTTCCCGGAAATACGGGAATGAATACCGTGGGCCGCGCCACCTTATTCTTACATACATATACCTTTTCGGTCCGGTACAAAGAGGACTCTGCCGGTGCAGACTCTTTCACCGCTTTGGTCGGGAATACCTTTTCCAGCCGGGAAGACCATGCCGTAAGCGCCTCTTCCATCGGAATAAAATTGTCTTTATAAGCAAAGCCCGCTTCTTCCGTCACTTCACCGATGATACGGTAACTCTCTATCCCTTCCAGTCTCTCCAATTGTTCCGCCGGTATCTCTGCTATGATATCGCCGATGCCGTTCTCAAACAAATCCTTCTCCGGCAGCTCCCCTGACAGCTTCACACCCAGCCTGTTGCCGAATGCCATTTTGCTTACCGCAGCCGCAATTCCTTTTGCATCCAGGGCATAAGCCGACACGATGACCCCGTCCTCCATCAATGCCGTAATCTGATGGTACAGGTCCAATACACTTTCGTAAACCGGTACATCGTATTCATCTTTTGCAAACCAGAACTGAACCAACTGATTTCCCGCGTTCTTAAGCTCCGGCGTAACGATATCCTTTTCCTTTGCCACATCTACGGCAAAAGATACCAGCGTAGGCGGTACGTCAATATCATTAAACGTACCGGACATACTGTCTTTACCGCCGATAGAGGGCAGTCCGTAGCCAATCTGCGCATCATAAGCGCCCAGCAGCGCCGCGAAAGGCTGGCTCCAGCGCTCCGGCTCGGAAGTCATCCGGCGGAAATATTCCTGAAACGTAAACCGGATATCCCTGCAGTCGCCGCCATTTGCCACGATTCTGGCCATGGATTCCGTCACGGCATAAATCGCTCCGTGATAAGGACTCCAGGAAGACAGATACGGATCGAATCCGTAACTCATCATGGTTACGGTATCGGTCTTTCCTTTTAATACCGGAAGCTTCGCCACCATCGCCTGCGTCTCGGTCATCTGGTACTTTCCGCCGTAGGGCATCAGTACGGAAGCTGCGCCGATGGAGGAATCGAACATCTCCACCAGACCCTTTTGGGAGCATACGTTCAAATCATTCAGCTGTGCCAGCCATGCCGCTTTCACATCACCCTTTTCCAATGCCTCCGCTACTTCTTTCGTGGCAATCTGCCGGAAGTAATTATCTTTTTCTTCCGGAATATCCACTTTTACAGCGGTCTCCTGATGAGCGCCGTTGGTATCCAGAAAAGCGCGTTTGATATTGACAATCTCTTTCCCCCGCCATTTCAGTACCAGCCTTGGTTCTTCCGTTACCACTGCCACCGGAACGGCTTCCAGATTTTCCTCCGCCGCATAGCTTAAGAATGCATCCACCTCTTTCGGTGCAACCACTACCGCCATTCTTTCCTGTGACTCGGAAATGGCCAGTTCCGTTCCGTCCAGACCCGCATATTTCTTCGGCACCTTATCCAAATCCACGGTCAGACCGTCCGCCAGTTCTCCGATTGCCACCGATACGCCTCCTGCGCCGAAGTCATTACACTTTTTAATCAGCCTGCTGACCTCTTCCCTGCGGAACAGCCGCTGAATCTTACGTTCGGTAGGCGCGTTCCCTTTCTGTACCTCCGCCCCGCAGGTTTCAATGGAACTCTCCGTATGCACTTTGGAAGAGCCGGTAGCTCCGCCGCAGCCGTCGCGTCCGGTCCGCCCTCCTAAAAGGATGATGATATCGCCCGGAGCCGAACTCTCACGAATTACGTTCCTTCTGGGAGCAGCCCCCATAACAGCTCCGATTTCCATTCTCTTCGCTACATAATCCGGATGGTAAATTTCCTTTACATAGCCGGTAGCCAGTCCAATCTGGTTACCATACGAAGAATAACCGCTGGCCGCACCACGCACCAGTTTTTTCTGAGGCAGTTTTCCTTTTAAAGTATCTGCCACCGGAACCGTAGGGTCTGCGGCTCCGGTTACGCGCATCGCCTGATACACATAACCGCGGCCGGAAAGCGGGTCCCTGATAGCCCCGCCAAGACAGGTAGCCGCACCGCCGAACGGTTCGATTTCCGTAGGATGGTTGTGTGTCTCATTCTTAAAGAATACAAGCCATTCCTCCGTGACCGGTCCTTCACCATAATCCATTTCCACCGGCACGATAACAGAACATGCATTAATCTCATCAGATTCTTCCATATCCTGTAATTTTCCGTCTTTCTTTAACTTCCGCATTGCCATAAGAGCCAAATCCATCAGACAGACAAACTTATCCTCCCTGCCCTTAAAAATCTCTTCCCTTGTGTCAAGATAACTCTGATAGGTAGTCTCGATAGGGGTCCGGTAATATCCCTCCCCGAATTCCACTTCCTTCAGCTCCGTGGAAAACGTAGTGTGACGGCAATGGTCGGACCAATAAGTATCCAGCACCCGTATTTCCGTCATGGTCGGATCCCTGTCCTCATCCTTCTTAAAATAGTTCTGTATATGCCTGAAATCCTTAAACGTCATGGCCAGGCCAAGAGATTCATATAACTCTCTCAGCTCCGTTTCCGGCATGTCCGAAAATCCCCCGAACACGGATACATCCGCCGGTTCTTCAAAATCCGCTGCCAGTGTCTCCGGCTTATGCAAATCCGTTTCCCTGGAATCCACCGGATTGATACAGTAAGCCTTTATCCGGTCAAACTCTTCATCGGATATATCTCCCGTCACCAGGTACGTAACCGCCGTCCTGATAATCGGCTGTTCCTCTTCCTGAAGGAATTTCACGCACTGGACAGCCGAATCCGCCCGCTGGTCAAACTGTCCCGGCAGGAACTCCACGCTGAATACCCTTCCGTCCTCCGGTATCTCAAACCTCTCCCTGTACAGGATGTCCACCGGCGGCTCAGAAAATACAATGCCGCAGGCAGTCTCAAACGTATCTTCCGACAGGTTTTCCACGTCATAACGGATGAATACCCTGACGTCTTTCACCCCGGTAATATTCAGATAACTCCCGATTTCTTCTTTCAGTTCCCTCGCTTTTACCGCAAAAGGTTCCTTTTTTTCCACATAAATACGTTTCACATTTCCCATGATGCTTCAACCATCCTCCTTGATTTCGCCATTTCCGGCTATTTCCTGCTTCTTTCCTTATTCTTCTGTCTCTATAATCAGCCCCTGCATAATATAAAGGATTTCCCGGTCTACCGTTTCCTCCGTAATCCCTCTCGTCTGGGATGCTATCTTCAGCCCTTCCAGCACATACATGATATTCCTCGCTGCGCCTTTGGCATCCTCACAATAAAATTCCCCGCTCTCCACTCCGGCCTCAATCAGTGTTTCCACGATTCTGACTGCCATGTCGAACCTCTTCTTCAGCGGATTGTCCTTCTTAGGTACTTTATGCGCAAAAAAATATTCGTAGACCGCCATTGTGAGATTGTTTTTCCTGCGGAGCAGTTCTTTTTTCTGCTCCTTTAAAAACAATGCCAGAATATCCGACGGATACGCATCTTTTCCTAAAATTTCTTCCATTTCACCGGAATCTTCAGACTCCTTCACTTCCGCCCCCAGCACCTCCAGAAACAGTTCCTGCGTACTGGAAAAATACAGATACAGACCCCCGCGGCTGATACTGCAGGCATCCACAATATCTTTCATCGTTACATTCTTATAACCTTTTTCTACAAAGACCGCCCGCGCCGTATCTACAATATATTGCTTTTTCTGCTCTGATTTCTCACTCATCCGTGCAACCCCTTACGCAAACTATCTTTTTTCCCAATATTCCAGAATTTCTTTCATTTTTATCAATACTTTAAGGATTGAACCGTTTGCGACCCCCTCTGTCCAGACAGTCCCTTTCGTCATACCGCCCAGAATATATTTTGACAGGATTCCTCTCAGTCCGTCCATCTGCCGGATGGTTGCCTGCTCAATATAACTCTGTTCTTCGGCAACCGTACGTATCCTGTTCCTTGAATATACATATGCGTAATTCCTGTCCAAAAGTTTTGTCCTTCTCGCGTCCTGAACCAGACTCAGCAGTGTGCTGTCATATACCGGAAAAGTGATGGAATGCTCTCCGATTCCCTCTCCCGCATAGATGCTGGACGCAGTGTTGGTTCCCGCCTTGGTCTCCAGCCACGGAATATATTTTATCAGGCGTTCCACATCCGGCCGGTATCCGTTTGCAACTTCCTGCATATAGTTTTCATCCTTCTCCATGTCCTCTTTCTCCCTGCTTTCTTTATAAAAGTCTGTTTTTAATAAAGTATAACATAAAATGTCAAAATGTACAGCAAACTTATCAAAAAAAGTAATCTCATGTTGTATTTAACCTTTAAAATTAGTATAATAAAAATAATTTAATTTTTCAGGAGGAAAGCATCATGGCTAAAGAGTATAAAAGCGGAGCTGTCATCTTTCAGAGCGGCCAGCGGATACAAGCCCTGCATATGATTGCAAAAGGGACGGTACGCGCCGTATATTCAGGCGGTGAATTTTTTTTGGATAAAGGAGATATCATAGGTCTGAGCGCACTGAATCATGATTCTTATATTTTTACTTACATTGCATCGGATGATGTGACCATCGCATCGTTCCCATACCAGGAAGACCGGTTGTCCGAACTTCTTGCCCAGAAACCGGATTTTGCCCAGTTAATTATGAAATCCAATTTTAAGCAGATTAAAAGCGTCATTGAAGAATACGAACTCACAAAATATGACTGCGACAGCCTGTATCACTATCTGTTGGACAGCTATAAAGAATATTCCGCATTCTGCGAACGTTATTCCATTTCTCCGAGGCTTTTGCCTGATTTGGAAACCATCGCCCCGCTGACCTTAGAGGAAGATATTCCGCAATGGCTTATTGACTATTACGAAAATATGGATGCGATACTTCTCCCTGCCCTTTCCTCCAGCAAAGTTCCCACCCATAATTTCATCAACGGCATGTTAATGAAATCCAGTCTGGATATCGGCAGTATCCTGTCAGTCTGCTACATGATGCATGACTATAAAGCAGATATCGCACGCCTGCTGATGAATGAAAACCGTTTGGATTTATTTGATTTATATACCTCCCTGCTCTACCGCATCGGTCAGGATAAGGAGGACTCTACGGTTGTCAGCGCCGCCATCAGCCGTATGATGCTCCATTTGGAAAGCATCGGCTCCATTGAACGCCCGCTTTATGAAACGAGAGCGCTTGAATACAGGGAACTTCTGGCGGATATGGAAAGCAGCGGCTTTGCAGTGTCCGAAGAAAAAGCGGAACTTGCCAAAAATGCTAATGAAGTCGCCGGTTCCCTCGAAACCATCCTTGATTATTCCGGCTGCGAACCGGAGACTGCTTCCGCTTTCCGCCGGCAGATTGAAGAATATAAACGGCAGATTGATAAAAATGCCACCGACGATGCCAGCCGGAAACTGCGGCACAGCCTGACTAAATCATTTTATCAGGTTTACAATGCCGCTTTTCAGGTCAGCCTTAAAAATCCCCATATCCCTACCGTTGTGAAGATGTTCTTCCTCTTCGGTTATGTGGACGAAGAACTGGCCGGAAAAGAAAATGCGGACTATCTGTACTCCATTGCAGAACACTTTCCCTCCTCGCCGGAAAACCATGTCTATACGGTTTATGAATGGCTGAAAGCCATCTATGAAGGCCGGAAGGAACCAAGCCGGAACGAATTTGACACAGATTATACCGCCTATATCCATGAACTTAAAATGACCGGTAAAATCACTGCCGAAAAAGAAAGGGCCATGGCAACCGACAACTCCGAAAAAGTCCTTTTCGAGCTGACGAATATGTTCCCGCTGGTAAATAAGATTACGTTTGGCAGGCTTACTACATTCTGCCCTGTTTTCTCAGAGCACAATGTATTAAAGGACTTAGATAAGTCTTTGGTGAACGCAGAAAAAATAGACAATTCCCTAAACGAAATCCGCGCACTTGATTTCGGCGCATACTATCGTGAAACGGTCTATTCACAACCGGAGAAGGGTGTTGCAAAGGAACAGGTAAATGTGGAAATCCTGCCCGATATCATTCTCATGCCCAATATCGGCATCCGCGGCGTTATGTGGCAGGAAATAGAAGGAAAACGCCGTACCACACCTGCGCGTATGATGCTTTCCGTTTTCCAGATGGAAGACCTGCCCACTACGCTTGCAAGACTGACCGGCGAATTCCGTTGGGAAATGTGCAAACGCGTACAGGGCGCAAGATGGAACGACATGTCGGAACTTTCCCTTACCAGTGAATATTTCGACTATATACAGTTCTATAAAAAGAACAATGCCCTGACGCCGGAAGCGAAAGATAAAATCAAATCCGCTATGCAGAAAGCGAAAAACAACTATAAAGAAATGTTCGTCCGTGACTATATCACATGGATTCTGTTCGAAGGCACCGGTTCGCCCCGCCTGAATAAAGTGGCCAGAAACATACTTTTCAACTACTGCCCGTTTTCCAAACCGGTGCGTGACAAACTAAAGGCAAATCCGCTTTATAAAGAGATATTGGACCGCTATGATGTCCGCACTGCCCAGAAACTGCACCATATGGATAATCTCTATCAGAAAATACAAAAGGGAGGGTTTCCGATTCCGGAAGAAATCGCTGTACAGCGGCGGTTTTTGGAAAGCTGACGGAATACGAACCATCTGTCATCAAAAAGAGCGCCGCATCTGCAGCGCTCTTTTTAATAGCTTTCTAATTCCTGTTATCTCTTTGCTTTCTTAGCCGCCAACGCTTTATCCGTAGGTCTTACTAATACCAGACTGATAACCAATGCAACTACATAAAGGACAATCGTAGCATACAGAACGGTCTGATAACCTGTGGGATTTACAGTCAGCATTTCTACCGTTCCGTCAGAAAGTGCATGTTCAATCTCCATCGGCGTTCCGAAATTGTTTACAATCCAGGATGCCATCTGATTTCCGGTAAGTCCGGCAAATCCCCACGCAGACAGCGTAAGTCCGTGAATCGCACTGATGTTGCTCATTCCATAGTGGTCGGACAGAAGTGTCGGTACATTGGAGAAACCGCCGCCGTATCCGGCATTTACTACAAAAATCAGACATAATACCAATACCGTCAGAAGCATGTTTCCGTTGCCGTTCTTAATACCGCCTGTCAGCATTACGATTCCCGTAAACACAATGGAAAGAACGAAAATCAGCTTATAAATCGTATTCCTGTCTTTCATCGTATCTGCCCATGCAGAGAAGCCAAGACGTCCGCCAGCATTGAACACTGCGGAAACCGTGGAAATCACGCCTACTGCACCTGCCAGACCGATACATTTCACAATCATCTTCTCCTGCGAAATCAGGGCAAGACCGCAGGTAATATTGATATAGAACATCAGCCAGATTCCCACATAGTTGGCAATCGGTTTGGACTTGATGACCGCCATCATGCTCTGTCCCTTTTCTTTTGACTGCGGCTCGTGCCATCCGTCAGGTTTCTTTAACAGCAGATGTCCGACGAACATCATCACAAAATATACCACTGCCAATATGAGGAACATCTTATAGATGCCGCCCTCACCCAGATTGTCAAGCATTGCCTGCATAATCGGGCTTGCAATAGCTTTCGCCGCACCGAAACCTGCAACCGCCAGTCCGGTAGCCAGCCCTTTCCTGTCCTCAAACCAAAGCATCAGTGTCTTAACCGGGGACAGATAACCGGTTCCAAGGCCGACACCCATAATGAAACCGTAACATACATAAATACCAATCAGCGCCAGCATACTGCCCTGATGAGCGCCGCCGTAATAAATGAAAAATCCTGTTCCTGCCATTCCCGCTGCAAAACAGATAGCAGCAATTAAGGAGGACTTATGTATGTCTTTTTCCACCACATTCCCAAGGAAAGCAGCAGACATGCCAAGAAAAAAGATGGCAAAACTGAACGCCCACTCAGTTGCCCCCTTTGAAAAACCGATATAATCGGCAATTTCCTGGCTGAAGATTGACCAGCAGTAAACAGTACCGATACTGCAATGCAGCAATAATGCAGGAATTGCGGCACGGAACCATTTGTTGGAACGCCAGCCTTTTGCGTTTGTCTCATTTCCTTTACCCATAATTCACATTCCCTCAACTATTCTTTCGTTTTCCCGAATGGCCAGATACTTCACGCAAGCCATATCCGAGTAGGATTATTATAAACCCTATCTAGTTAAATTTCAACATAAAATCAACATTTTCCTGTTTCATTTTGTTGATTTGTTACTGTTCAAACAGGTCTGTGCATTTGCTGCACAGACCGTAAGAATATGATTTTAATCTTGATTTTTACTAAAATATTTTACATTCTTCCCCAAAAAGTGTATACTACCAAAAGTAACTGTTATCAAGTAACTGCTGTTACAGCTATTTATGAGGTAATTCCATGAAATACTTTCTTTTATTTATAAAAAAGACCCTGCGTTTCGTACTGAAACCGCTCTCTTTTGTACCTGCACTCTTTGTCATGTATATGATTTTCCGGCTGTCTGCACAGGACGGAATGACCAGCAGTCAGTTAAGTTACAAAGTCAGTACGAAACTTGTTACCACCGCCGACCGGATATTGGATAAAGACCTCTCTCCGGAACAAATCAAACATTATGCCGGCTCTATCCATTATTACGTCCGCAAACTCGGACATATTACGGAATACTTTGTCCTGGCTGTATCAGTGGCTTTTCCGCTTTATGTTTACCGCGTCCGCGGCTTTGCCCTGATGCTGGTAGCGGGACTGTTCTGTGTTGCCTTTGCCGGACTGGATGAATATCATCAGTCCTTTATAGCAGGGCGCGGCCCCTCAAAGCGGGATGTAGCAATTGACAGCATCGGGATTTTTACCGGAATCATCCTTGTCCGAATCGTGGGATGGACCGGAAGGATGACCATATTCCGCCCGCTTTCCAACCGTTCCGGGCATTAATTCTGCTTTCCTGAAAGTCAAATTCCCGAAAAATCTCCATCGGCGACAAGCAGGCCATCCACGCCGCACTGCCCGGCCACTGCCATATCGCTTTCCTTTTCGTTGCCAATCATCAGGCATTCCTCTTTTTTCAGCCCGTGCTTTTGAAGCAAAGCTTCCATATATTCCTTTTTTGGCTTTTTGATTCCGAAATCGGAAGAAATGAAAATATCATCAAAATATTTTCCGATTCCCAATTCCTCAATTTCCGGCGCCGTAAACAGCCGCTGGGCATTGGACAGCAGGTAAATGTGTTTCCCGCCCTCCCGCAGTCTCTGCAAAAGCAGCTCCGTTCCGTCATAAAGCCTTATGTACTCTCTGGACAGTTTCCGGAAGCAGTATGCCAGATCAGCAATCAATTCTTCTTTCACCGTGACTCCCTTCCTGCGGAACAAACCGGAAAACACTTTCCCTATTTCAATTTCTATCCCGCTATTGCCCGTCGTCGCATTTTCTGCTTCCGGATATACTGCCCCTTTTTCCTGCCGCAGACGTTCCTCCTCCTTCCGGCAGTCTTCCCTGTAAGCTTTTTTCAACGCTTCCGGTGTATAGACAGCGCCTTCTCTCCCGTAAATTTCCGCCATCTTTACCCAAAGCCCATCCTTCTCCTCATCCGTGTGAATATCTACCAATGTTCCATACAAATCAAAAATATAATTCCGATACATACTTTCCTCTTTTCACGTTGTCTGATTCTGTTTTTTCGTTCATCACAATTTTGAGAACATACCGCAAACATAAACGTCCGCTCTGTGCCATCTCTCCTAAACATAAACCAATACTGCTTACCGGAATAATAAAACAGAATACGGCGGCATGGTTACGTTCTTCCCGTTCATCTCCGCTTTCTCATCCCCTGTAAAAAGCTTTCCGCCAAGAATCCAGCTTTCATCCTGCCCCTCATCCGCCATACTGCACGTTACAAGCCAATTGCCGTCCGCTTCTTTTCCGTTTAACGTAAGCCCCGTCACATCCACTGACTTTTCTTCGTTGGAAATATTCATAAGAAGCAGGATTTCTGAATCCTCATATACTTTTTTCACCGCACATATCTGGTCATCGGAAATTTCCTCCACAAGCTCCGTCTTTCCTCTTGCAATTTCCGGATAGGTATTCCGCAGCCTTATGGCCTCCTTATAATATTGGTAAATGGAACCCGCATCCCTGCTCTGTTCTTCCAGGCTGTCATACTTCATTTTTATATCATCCATATCCTGCGGACCGCTGCACATTCCTTCTGCCGCAGCATCTTTGCTCCAGTACATGGGAGCACGTTTATTCTCATCCTTACCAGAGCCCTTCATACCAAGTTCTTCCCCGTAATATATGAAAGCACAGCCGCCCATCATAAGATTCATGGCACCTGCCATCTTCGTCTGCCGCCCCGAATCCTCCCCCGCATAATATCCGGCGCTCCTTCCTAAATCATGATTGGTGTAAAAGGGAGCATCCACAAAATCTTCGTTATAAGAAGCAAATTTCTCCTCGCTGTCACATAATGCCTGTCCGAATCCGGAAGCTGTGGAAACACCTTTTACCGCATTGGCAATTATTCCTGAATTATCCGCAAAAGCAAAGTTAAATACACTGTCTATGCCGCTTGCATAATATTGGGCATAAGTATTCCGGTCCGACCATACCTCTGCTACCAGATAAGCATCCTCCTTTTTTTCTTTCACCATGCCGTTGAACCAGTCCAACACCTCTACATTGGCCTCCGGATTTCCCGAATAATACTCCTTTGCCGCATCCAGCCGGAAACCGTCTACCCCCTTTTCCAGCCAGAAATCTACAATTTCCCCGATTTCTTTCCTCACCCTTTCATTCCCAAGATTCAAGTCCGGCATTTCGCTCCAAAACGGCGCCTCATAATACCACGTCCCATCGAAATCACAATATCCCGTCCCTTTTTCTTTGGAAAAATTATAATACCCCACATAAGGGCATTCCTCCTCATCCGGCTCCTGCCCATCCTCCAACTGTTTCAGATAATCACATGCCGCAATAAACCAGGGATGGGAAGAAGAAGTATGGTTCAGTACCAGGTCCAGAATCACATGCACATCCCTTGCCTTGCACTCTGCCATAAATGCCTCAAAATCTTCCATCGTCCCATACTGTTCATCAATTCCGTAATAATCCGTCACGTCATACTTATGATAGGTTGTGGACGGCATAACCGGCATCAGCCATATCCCATTGCATCCAAGGTCGGTATCCGTAGAATCATCCCCATCGTTAATATAGTCCAGCTTTTCTGTCAGTCCCTTCAAATCCCCGATACCGTCACCGTCACTGTCATAAAACGAATATACAAACACCTCATAAAACGTCCGGTACTTATCATCCGGCATATTTAACGGCGGCAGTTCCATTCCCCCGATGCCGTCCGCTTCCACCGTGTCCTGAATGACTCCGTCTTCACTTCCTGCCGTATCGCGCTCCGTACCTGATGCCAGCTCCATCCCATCGCCGCGTTCTTCCGAAGCTCCCTGTTCCGTTCCTGCTGTTCCACCACCGCCGCAGCCGGTAAAACCACTCATCAAACATACCGCAGCCATTCCAAGCGCCAAATACCGCTTCCCCTTATTCCAACATATATTCTCCGTTTTCCACACTTTTTTCAATCCGCCCATACCTGCCTGTTTCCTTCCTGCTTCTTCTCTCTCCTCATCCAATAATCCGGAATTTTTCACCATTTCCATCATGCCACCACAGCCATTATAAAGTCAACCCTTCTTCAGACAATATTTCCGGACTGATAACAGTTCAGCCTTCGGCTTCCCTGTTACGGAATCTGCCCATTCCAAGGTCTACGTTCCACTTCGGTCGGCGCTAAGCAAACGTCCACCGGACGTTTAGCGCCGCCTACAGCGAGGGGCAGATTCCCTCCCGGCTAAATTTACGTATTCTTACGGACTTTGCAGCCAGTGCAAAGTCCTGGGCGAACTGTTACCATAACTGCAAATTTTTTTTAACTTTCCTCTTGCCATCCTTCTCCCGCTATGCTATAATAATTTTCGGCGATTCAAGAAAACCACTCATAGGGGCATAGTTCAAAGGTAGAACAGTGGTCTCCAAAACCATCGATGTGGGTTCGATTCCTACTGCCCCTGCTATTTGAAACAAGGCACTGATAAAATGATTTTGTCAGTGCCTTTTTCATTCATAAGTCTTTGACCCTCGCGGCAGCCGCCGGATGTTGCAGACACCCGGCTCGTTGCCCACGGGAATAATATGTGCAAAACCAGCGCAGAAATGAGGTAAATCATGAAAACTTTGAAGAAAATATTCCCCCTGCTATCCATTCCCTTCCTCACGCTTTTGGACCAGCTTACCAAAGCCGCTGCCCAAAGCCATTTAAAAGGACAGGCAGACTACCCGCTTCTTGCAGATATCCTTGAATTTTCCTATCTGGAAAATACGGGGGCTGCTTTTAGTTCCTTCTTAGGGAAGCAGGGCTTTCTCATCACCTTAACCTCGCTGGTCATGCTGTTCCTTCTCATAAAATATATCCAGATACCCGAAGGGAAACGCTATCTGCCCATGCACCTGTCCCTGCTGTTAATTATCAGCGGCGGCATCGGTAATCTGATTGACCGGATTACGAACGGCTATGTCATCGACTTCATATATTTCGTCCCCATTAATTTTCCGAAATTCAATGTTGCCGACTGTTATGTAACAGTCGGCATGATACTGCTTTGTATTATCTGCTTCTTTTATTATAAGGACGATGAACTGGATTTTCTGTTTTCTCTTAAAATAAAATCAACTATACCGTAAATGCACGGACCTGTACGGATTATCACGTAAACTCTACACCGCAAACTGGCTGTTATACAACTGCGCATAAAACCCGCCCTGCGCCAGCAGCGAATCATGATTTCCCTGTTCAATAATATTTCCGTCCTTCATCACAAGGATAATATCCGCCTCCTGAATCGTGGAAAGCCTGTGGGCGACAATAAAACTGGTTCTCCCCTCCATCAGCTTCGCAAAAGCATTCTGAATCCTTATCTCCGTCCTCGTATCAATGGAAGACGTCGCTTCATCCAAAATCAGCATATCCGGCTGACAAAGCATCACCCTCGTAATACACAGAAGCTGCTTCTGCCCCTGTGACAGATTTCCGCCGTCTTCCGCAATAATGGTATCATACCCCTCCGGCAGACGCTTGATAAAGCTGTGGGCGTGGGATGCCTTCGCCGCCGCAATGATTTCTTCTTCCGTGGCATCCGGTTTCCCCATGATAATATTCTCCTTTATCGTTCCCGACTTTAGCCACGTTTCCTGCAATACCATACCGAAAGCAGTACGCAGGCTTTTCCTCGTTACCTGACGTATATCCTTCCCCTCTACCTGAATGCTTCCCCGGTCCACATCGTAAAACCGCATCAGCAGATTAATCAACGTCGTCTTCCCGCAGCCGGTAGGTCCTACGATTGCCACACGCTGTCCCGGTTTTACCGTCAGATTAAAGTCCTCAATCAGCTTCTTATCCGGCGTATAGGAAAAATATACGTGTTCCAGCGTCACATTTCCTTCCGCCTTTGTCAGATTAGCCGCATCCTGCGCATCCGGTATCTGTGCTTCTTCTTCTATCAGCTCGAAAATCCTGCCCGCACAGGCAAGGGCATTCTGCAATTCCGTGATAACACCCGAAATCTCGTTAAACGGCTTCGTATACTGGTTGGCATACGTCAGCAGGCAGGACAGCTGCCCTACGCTGATGCCTCCCCGGATGGCAAGGAAAGCCCCTGTGATTCCCACGCCGGCATAAACAAGGCTGTTGACAAAACGTGTGGCAGGATTGGTAATCGAGGAAAAGAAAATCGCCTGCAGCGAACACTTCTGCAGCCTTCCGTTAATTTCATCAAACCGCTCCATGGCATTCTCCTCATAGCCGAATGCCTGCACTACCCTTTGGTTTCCCACCATCTCATCAATCAATGCCGTCTGCTCTCCCCTCGTCTCGGATTGCAGCTTAAACATATGGTAGGTTTTCTTCGCAATAAAGTTAGCCACTAAAAACGAAACCGGCGTAATACATACCACCACCGCCGTAATTCCGATATGGATGGTCAGCATAATGACCAGCGTTCCAACAATCGTCACCACTCCGGTAAATAACTGGGTAAATCCCATCAAAAGTCCGTCCGCGAACTGATCCACGTCCGCAATCACCCTGCTGACCACTTCCCCGTAAGAATGGGCATCCAGATATTTTAACGGCAGTACTTCTATTTTCCGGAAAGCCTCGTCACGGATATCCCGCACGATTCCGTAAGTCATCCGGTTATTGCACACATTCATCAGCCATTGCGCAACTGCCGTCAACGCTATGGCAATCCCCATTTTTACCAGAATGATTAGGATTCCTTCAAAATCCACCAGCCCTTTTTCCACAATCAGGTCTACCGCATCTCCTGTCAGTATGGGTACATATAACGTAAGCGCCACGACGCACGCCGCCATGACCACAGACACACCCAGATAAAACCAATACTTCCGAATATAACGCAATACTTTGAAAAGGATTTCCTTCTGTCTGCTCCTGCCTTTCATGATACCCGCCCCTCCTTCTTAAACTGGGAATCGTAGATTTCCTTATATACCTCACAGCTTTGCATCAACTGGTCATGGGTTCCCATTCCTGCAATTTCCCCGTCATCCATTACGATAATGGCATCCGCATATTGGATGGAAGCCGCCCGCTGGGAGACGATAAACACCGTAGGCGCGTCTTCCATTTCCCGGATTGCCTTACGCAATTTGGCATCGGTAGCAAAGTCAAGAGCGGATGCGCTGTCGTCCAGAATAAGAATCTCCGGCTTACGCACCAGGGCCCTTGCAATTGTCAGTCTCTGCTTCTGACCGCCGGACAGATTTTTGCCTGCCTGCGCCACAGGTGCATCCAGTCCCCCGTCCCTCGTCTCCACAAACTCTCTGGATTGGGAAATTTCCAAAGCGCGCCACAGTTCTTCCTCCGTGGCATCCTCTTTGCCCCACAGCAGGTTTTCCCGGATTGTTCCCTTGAACAACACCGCCTTCTGCATAACCATGCCGATTCTGCTCCGCAGCTCTTCCAAAGAATAGTCCTTCACATCCACCCCGTTTACCAGCACTTTTCCCTTTGTAGCATCATAAAATCTGGGTATCATGTTCACTACGGAGGATTTTCCGGAACCTGTACCTCCGATAATTCCGATGGTCTGTCCCCGCTGCACCTGAAAATGGATATCCGTCAGGGATTCCGCTCCTGCATTTTTATAGGTCAGGCATACATGCTCGAAGCATACTGCCGGAATGCCCTCCTTTTTTTCCGCTGCTCCTGCCCTGTGTCCCTTTTCCGGAGACACCAGGCCGGAAGACGTCTCAAATACCGCTTCGATACGGTTGGCGCAGGCAAAAGCCTTTGTCACGGTAATAATCAGATTGGCCAGCTTAATCAGCTCCACTAAAATCTGAGACATATAATTCACCAATGCCACGACCTCACCCTGTGTGATATAGCCGGCATCTACCCGCAGCGCACCTGTCCAAATCAGCACAATTACCGCACCGTTGATAATGATATAGGTCACCGGATTCATAAGTGCAGATATCTTCCCCACAAACATCTGCATTCTCGTCAGCGACTCATTTCCTTCCTGAAAGCGGGCAATTTCCGATTCTTCCTTATTAAAGGCCCGAACCACTCTGGCTCCCGTCAGGTTCTCCCGCGTAATCCCCAGTATCTTATCCAGCCCCGCCTGTACCTTCTTATACAACGGCATACTGATAATCATAATACCGAACACAACGATACAAAGCAGAGGTATCGTTACCACAAACACAAGCGCCGCCTTTACATCAATGGTAAATGCCATCACCATGGCGCCGAACACAATAAAGGGAGAACGCAAAAACAGCCGAAGCACTAAATTCACCCCAGACTGTACCTGATTCACATCGCTTGTCATCCGTGTAATCAGCGTGGAAGTCCCGATGGTATCCATCTCCGAAAACGACAGGGACTGGATATGCCCGAACAAAGCATGTTTTAACCCCGTGGAAAATCCTACCGCCGCTTTTGCCGCAAAGTACTGCGCCGTAATGGAACACACCAGCCCGATGATACCCAGGGCAAGCAGAAGCAGTCCCATATTCAGAATCATTCCCTTATTCCCCTGTCCGATTCCCGTATCAATAATCTGCGCCATGACAAGCGGCACAAACAACTCAAAAGAAGCCTCCAGCATCTTAAAAAGCGGCGCCAATACCGTTTCTTTTTTATAATCCTTTAAATATACCAGTAATTTCTTCATAACACTGCGTCCCTCTCCTATATTAAATCAATGGCATCCGTTACGGATTTTACCCCGATGATTTTTATTCCTTCCACCGTCTGCATCTTATCCGCGCAGACCGACGGAAGTACACAGGTGGTAAATCCCAGCTTCCGTGCCTCCGCTGCACGCTGTTCTGCCATGCTCACGGCCCGCACCTCGCCGCTCAGCCCCACTTCACCAAATACCAGCATCTTATCATCTACTGCACGGTTTTTGAAGCTGGACACCACTGCCATCACAATCCCGAGGTCAATGGCAGGCTCCGTAATCCGGATTCCTCCTGCAAGATTCACATAGGCATCACAGCCGGACATCTGTAAACCCACCCTCTTTTCCAGTACTGCCATCAGCAGGTTCACCCTGTTAAAATCCGTGCCGATAGCCTGTCTGCGGGGAATGCCGAAATTGCTGCCGCACACAAGCGCCTGTATTTCGATTAGAATCGGCCTTGTCCCTTCCATGGAACATGCCACCACGGAGCCGCTGGCATTCTCCGGCCTGCCGTTTAACATAAATTCCGAGGGGTTTTTCACCTCGGCAAGCCCTTCTTCCTTCATCTCAAACACGCCGATTTCATTCGTAGAACCGAAGCGGTTCTTCACGCCCCGTAAAATCCGGTAGGAAGCATGTCTGTCCCCTTCGAAATACAATACCGTATCCACCATATGTTCCAGCACCCTCGGTCCTGCCACCGTTCCTTCTTTCGTCACATGTCCCACGATAAACACCGGAATATTTAACCCTTTCGCCAGCTGCAGAAAGATATTGGTAGCCTCTCTTACCTGCGATACGCTGCCGGGCGCCGATGCCACTTCTTCACTGTACATGGTCTGGATAGAATCAATAACAGCCGCATCCGGCCTGATACGGCGTATTGCCTCTTCCACAATAGCCAGATTCGTCTCACACAGCAGCAAAAAATTATCGTTAATTTCCCCGATACGGTTCGCACGTATCTTAATCTGCTTTAAAGATTCCTCACCCGATATATACAAAACTTTGTGCGCCGCATCCGCCAGTTTCTGACATACCTGTAAAAGCAGCGTAGACTTCCCGATACCGGGGTCGCCGCCCACTAAAGTCAGGGAACCGGGAACAATCCCCCCGCCCAGAACGCGGTTCAGTTCTCCAATTCCGGCGCTTATCCTGTCCTCACTGCCAAGTGATACCTCCGACAGTCTGGATGGCTCTGCACGTCTGCCTGCACTGCCCGCCGTCCCTGTCTTCACGGCGCCGCCCATACCTTTTGCCGTTACGTTCACCTTTTCCTCTACAAGCGTATTCCACGCCTTACAGCCCGGACACTGCCCCATCCATTTTGCGGATTCATATCCGCATTCCTGACAGAAAAATACGGTGGTATTTTTTCCCTTTGCCATCTTGTCTCCTCCCGCAAAAACGGGACTTTCACCCTTTCGATGACCGTCCCGTTTTCCTTTCCGGCATTTTCCTTATATTACAGTCTCTCCATAGCGGTATGCGCGCAACCGCCGGTTTATCAACGGTAACTTATTTTACCACCTTTACTTCTACTTCCCCCGCATCCGCCAGTTCCACACTCAGGTTCAGCTTGCCGCCCAGATTTGTCTTCATCTTTCCTATGCTTTCCCCGTTTATGGATACTTCGTATTCCGTTTCATCCTGAAGCCCTACCGTAATCTGTGCATCCTCCTCGCCTTCTACACGAAAACTGATGCCCTCCGGTACTTCCCTGAAATCATTCACGCTGGTACCAGGTACCGACTCGTACACAAACATACCGTTTCGTTCCAGTTTGGTCATCGTCTTATATGTCTTAACCTTATATAAATCCCCGCCAAACTCAAAATCCTCCAGCTTTGCTTTTTCATTCAGTCTATGATTCCCAAAACTGATTGCGCCCCCGTCTTCCGCACGGAGTAATTCTTCCACCGCTGCCATTTTCTTATCCTCCTAAGTATCTTCCTCACTTGCGTTTGAACGCATCTGCCATATAGTAAGTATAATATATTTCCGCCATGAATTCCACTAAAAAATCATAAAACTATAGAACTTCTGATAACAGTCCGGCCAAAGGCTGAACCGTTACCACTTTCACTTTACTTCACACGGAAAACCGCCTTTTTCTCTTTCACCCCGGCGCTCACCTGGTCTCCGGCTTTAATGCTGCCCGCCAGTATTTCCTCCGCCAGCGCATCTTCCACCACTGTCTGGATGGCACGCTTTAAAGGTCTGGCTCCCATTTTTAAATCCGCATACGTATCTATGATATATTCTTTCAACGCCGGCGTAATCGTTAGATTGATATCCATCTGCTCCTTACAGCGTGCCGTCAGATTCCCCGACAGCAGTGTGATAATCCGCTTCATGTCTTCTTTATTCAAAGGATGGAATACCATGATTTCATCAATACGGTTGATGAACTCCGGCTTGAACAGCCTTTTCACTTCCTCCATGACTCCCGATTTCATCTTATCATAGTCCTTCTTTTCATCCGTCTGCGTAGAAAATCCCAGATTCTTCGGATCTACAATCCTCTGCGCACCCGCATTGGAAGTCATAATAAGGATTGTATTCTTGAAATTTACCTTACGCCCTTTGGAATCCGTTATATGCCCGTCATCCAATACCTGAAGCAATATATTGAAAACGTCCGGATGAGCCTTCTCTATCTCGTCAAACAATACAACCGAGTAAGGATTGCGTCTTACCTTCTCACTCAGCTGTCCTCCCTCATCAAAACCCACATAACCCGGAGGTGAACCTATCATCTTTGAAACGGAATGCCCTTCCATATATTCCGACATATCCACACGTATCAGGGCATTCTCCGAACCGAACATTGCCTCTGCCAAAGCTTTGCTCAGCTCCGTCTTGCCCACACCCGTAGGTCCAAGGAAAAGAAACGAACCTATGGGGCGGTTAGGGTCCTGCAAGCCTACCCGTCCTCTGCGCATGGCCTTTGCCACTGCGGCAACTGCCTCTTCCTGCCCGATTACCCGTTTATGAAGAATGGATTCCAGCTTTAACAGCCGTTCGCTTTCCTTTTCCGCCAGTTTCTTTACCGGTATCTTCGTCCACATGGCCACAACTTCTGCTATTTCGTTTTCTCCCACCACATATTTACGTTCTTCCCGTGCACGGTCAAAACGCTGTTTCATCCGGTCATATTTCTTTATCAGTTCGTCCTGGTGATGTTTTAACTCGCCCGCCTGACTGAAAGCTTCCATACGGATAGAACGCTCAATCTGCACATCCATTTTCGCAATCTGTTCTCCCAGCTCCTTCATCTTATCCGGCATACGCATCGTCTTAAGCCGTAATGCCGAAGCCGCTTCGTCTATTAAATCAATGGCCTTGTCCGGCAGATTCCTGTCATTGATATACCGGGCAGAAAGACGCACTGCCGCCTCCAATGCCGCATCCTCAATGGTCACATGATGATGTTCTTCATATTTGCCTGCAACCCCTTTTAAAATACGAACTGCCTCTTCTTCCGTAGGTTCTTCCACATTCACCGGCTGGAACCTGCGCTCCAGCGCCGCATCTTTCTCCACATATTTCCGGTACTCTGTTATGGTTGTAGCCCCTATCAGCTGGATTTCCCCTCTTGCCAGGGAAGGCTTTAATATATTGGAAGCATCGATGGCGCCTTCTGCTCCTCCGGCTCCGATAATCGTATGCATCTCATCCAGGAATAAAATCACATTGCCGTCTTCAATGACTTCCCGTATCACTTTCTTAATACGTTCCTCAAATTCCCCGCGGTACTTGCTCCCGGCTACCATTCCGGATAAATCCAGCGTCAGCACCCTCTTATTCTGCACCGTAAAAGGCACCTCTCCCGATACAATGCGCAGTGCCAGACCTTCTACGACAGCGGTCTTGCCAACTCCCGGTTCCCCAATCAGACATGGATTATTCTTCGTTCTCCGGCTCAGAATCTGAATGACTCTGCCAATCTCATCTTCACGTCCGATTACCGGGTCCAGCTCTCCTGTTCTCGCCAGTGCAGTCAGGTCGCGGCTGTATTGCTCTAATACAGATGCGCCGCCTTTCTTCCTTCCATTCTGCTTTTTTCCCAAATCTTCTTTGTATAAGGCCCCGTCTTCTCCCATGGCAATCAGCGTATCCACATAAACTTTCTGTGCCGATACTCCCAGGGTATTCAGCAGCCGCACCGCCACGTTTTCCCCTTCTTTGATAAGGGCCAGCAGTATATGCTCCGTTCCCGTCCTTCCTGCCTCAAACCTTTCCGCCTGCCTGTGGGATTCTTCCAGTATCTTCAGCGCACGCGGAGAATATCCGTCCCTGTCCTTAGCCAGAACGCCCTTATCCGGAGTAATCAAATCCCGAATCATCTCCAATAACTGTATTTCTTCCAATCCGTTAGCTGCCAGTACCTTGGCCGCCACCCCGGTTCCTTCCCGCAAAAGCCCTGCCAGGATATGCTCCGTTCCTACATAACCCTGACGGAGACTTGCCGCGGTTTTCTCCGCCAACAGCAACGCTGCTTTTGCCTTATCCGTAAACTGTGACTGCATCAATCCAGACCTCCATAATCTTCATATATTTCATCTATAAGAGCATGCACTTCTTCTCTGGAAATATTCTTACAGATTCCCTTTGCAAGAATAACTTTCAGATTTCCCCTCAGTTCCTCTATCGCTTCCATACGGTCGGCGTCAATGGAAATCACTGCCCCTCTGCGCCTGTCCACCTTAACAAAACCCTCCTGCTTCAATACAGTATATGCCTTATTCACCGTATGCATGTTTATTCCGATATCCTCCGCCAGCTGTCTGACACTGGGAAGTTCATCCCCCTCCCGTATTCTGGATGTTGCGATTCCAAGGATAATCTGATTCCTCAGCTGCAGATACAACGCTTCATCGCTGTTAAAATCAATCTCAATAATCATCTTCCAACCCCGTAGTCAATGGATGTACTAACCGAGCAGGGAAGGTTCCTCTCCCTACCCGCCGCGCGGGGCATCCGTCAGCTCTGCTGACATACTTCCTGTGGATGCCCCTGTGCATTTAAAGAAGCGGTGACATAATACCGGCATGCCACCGCATAAGCTTTACAGCGATGTACTGCCGGCTGCCCCGCCGCCTTTGAGCCGTTCCTTCCCACAATCCCTATTTCTTATCGTCCATATTGAGGAATTCAAATTCAAACTCATCGTCTTCAATCAAAAAGTTCTTTGCCTTTCTCTTCGGCTGCTGCTTCTGCACGGCAGGCTGACCCGCTTCAAACTCATCTTCCGGATCATACTCCACCTGCTTCACCGGTACCGGTTTTCTCTCTCTTTCCTTTACAGGCTTTGTCCTTGCCGCCGGCGCCGGTTTCTGCGTCTTTTCCTCCATGTTTGCAACAGGACGCCTTCTGCGGATGACTCTTTCTTCTTCTTCCTCTTCTTCTTCCTCCTCTTCGTCATCCTCTTCCTCGTCCTCATCGTCATCCTCATACATATCTTTCAGCTTAAAGAGCAAAAAGGCCACTATCACAGCCAATACCGCTGCCAGCACGGCCAGTACGATGATGATGATTTTCTGCGTGGAAGCCTGTTTGCTGCTGGCCAGGCTCAGCCGCTCTCCCGCTTCTGCAGCCGCCCTCAGATTTTCCAATGACTGCTGGGTTCCATTGATATTATCAAAAAGATACCATTCCTCCACGCCTTCACTATTCGCCTGATATACCATCTCATAATCCGGTTTCACCGTTTCTTCAGGTTCAGGTTCCGGTTCGGGTATCTGCTGGCCTTCGCCGCCGTCTCCCTCACCTTCCCCGGCTCCTTCGCCGCCTTCACCGCCTTCGCCTTCTGGCTGCTCTGCCGGAGCTTCCTCAGGCTGTTCCGCCGGGGCTTCTGCCGGAGGTTCGGCGGGAGCTGTCACCGCAGGAGCCGGAGGTTCCCCTACCGTTACTAAATCGGAACGGATGAATCCTACTACTTCGCGGCCATTCTGATTCGTGTATCTCACCTGATACCATTTCTTTCCGTCCGTACCCTTCGCTTCACCGGTAATGACCACCGGAGTATTCTCCACTGCGGAACCAACTATTTCATGCTGGGTGGAAGCCCCCTGGCGAACCCTGGCGCTCTTAAAATTGACATACGCTTTTGTCTCCGCAATGGCTGTCACCTGTGTCGCCGCCGGCTGGGACGCATTCGTTGCAACACTGCCGGTCGTAGTTGTCGTTGTCACCGTGGTCGTAGGTGCCGTTGCTTTCAGCATCAGATCGGAACGCACATATCCGGTACTGTTCTCATAACTGACCTTATACCACAGTGCGCCTGCACTGTCCTTTACTTCGTCAATCACTGTCACCATGGCGCCTTTTAACAGACTTGATATCGTATCACTCTGTGTAGAAGGCTCTTTCCGTACTTTGGCGGCATCCGCCGTAATGACTCCCGATGCCTGCACATACGCCCTGCTTACAGAAGGCGCTGCGAAAGCAAAAATCATTATCATCATCATTCCTGACAGCATAAGCCGAATCCTGCTTCTTATTGTTCTTTTCATCTGCATTTCCTCTCTGTTGCATTCCCGCTAACCGTTTTCAATACCTATTTACGGTTAAAACGTCTTTCTCCTTTCTGCTCTGCATCCCTTCCACTGCCGTACCCTGCTACCATATTATGTGTCGCACGCTGTTTCTCTTCCAGTTTCCTGTGATATGCGATTTCGCAGTTCTTGCACAGGACACCGGTTCTGATATCCGCACCGCACATTTCGCACCTTAACATCACCTTGGAATCCTGAGCCACTTCCAGCCGTGACTCTTTCAGCATCTGGCGTATTGCTTTCTGTGACACGCCGGTATGGGCCGTAATATCCCCCGATGTTGCTCCCGGATGCTTCTCAATATAGTTGCGTGCCTTACCATAGTCATCATATCCGATATTACGGCAATTCTCACATTCGTATTCCCCGCACCCTTTAAAAACCATCAATCCTCCGCATTTCGGACATTCATAAGGCCTGTTGTAATCATTGATGTCAAGTACATCCCTTTTAAATTTTTCCCTTGCATCCATTTTTCATCACCTATGCCCTTTCTGTACCCCTTTTTTATGCCTCATCTATCGCTTTTCCGATATCATGCCGCATATATTTATTGTCAAAATCCACCCATTCCGCCGCTTTATAGGCATTGGCACGGGCTTCTTTCAAATTACTGCCTTTTGCGGTAATGCCAAGTACACGCCCGCCGTTTGTTACAATTCCTTCTTCCGTCTGTTTCGTACCCGCATGGAAGCAGTAATAACCTTCTTTCCCATCAAAGTTCTCCAGCCCCCGGATGGGATATCCCTTCTCATATTTCACCGGATACCCGTCGGAAGCCAGTACCACGCAGACTGCTGCATTGTCCTCAAACTGAAGGTCTATTTCCCCCAGTCTTCCGTCAATGCACGCTTCCATGACTTCTATCATATCATTCTTCATTCTTGGAAGCACCACCTGTGCCTCCGGGTCTCCAAATCTGGCATTGTATTCCAACACCTTCGGTCCATCTTCCGTCAGCATCAGTCCGAAGAAAATAATTCCTTTAAACTCCCTGCCTTCCGCCGCCATGGCATCCACCGTGGGCTGGTAAATATTCTTCCGGCAGAATTCATCTACTTCCTCTGTATAAAAGGGACTGGGAGAAAAAGTTCCCATTCCGCCCGTATTCAGTCCCTGGTCGCCGTCCATCGCCCGCTTATGGTCCTGTGCCGAAGTCATCGTCTGAATGGTCTTACCATCCACAAATGAAAGCACCGAAACTTCCCTTCCGGTCATAAATTCCTCGATTACCAGCTTATTTCCGGCGGAACCAAACTGCTTATCCAGCATAATGGATTTTACTCCGTCTTTTGCCTCCTCCAGATTCCGGCAAATCAATACGCCTTTTCCCAAAGCAAGACCGTCTGCCTTTAAAACAATGGGGAACTTTGCCCTTTCCAGATAAGCAATGGCGTCCTGCGCATTGTCAAAGTTTTCATAAGCCGCCGTAGGAATCCCGTATTTTTTCATCAGGTCTTTGGAAAATGCCTTACTGCCCTCCAGAACCGCCGCATTTTTCCTCGGTCCGAATGTCCGTATTCCCGCCGCTTCCATCTCGTCCACAAGACCGCCCACCAGCGGATCATCCATGCCCACTATAACTAAATCTATTTCTTTTTCTTTCGCAAATGCCACAAGTCTGTCAAACTCCATTGCCCCTATCGGAACACATTCCGCAATCTGTCCGATTCCGGCATTTCCCGGAGCACAGTATATCTGCTTTACCTTATCGCTCTTTGCTGCGCTCACCGCTATCGCATGTTCTCTTCCGCCGCTGCCGACAATCAATATCTTCATGAATGCATGACCTCCATTATGTATTTATATCTTATTTCCTTCTGCATTTCCCGTCTTCTACGGCAACCTTTCCGTTAGCTATCATATGAATGGCTTCGGGCAGGATAACCCATTCCGCCTGTTCCATTACCCGCTTCTGCAGAATCTCAGGTGTATCCCCGTCTTCCACTTCCACTGCTTTCTGCAGGATAATCGGCCCCGTATCGGTTCCTTCGTCCACGAAGTGCACCGTAGCGCCTGTAACCTTCACACCGCGTTCCAATACTTTTTCATGTACTTTCAGCCCATAATATCCTTTACCGCAGAAGGAAGGTATCAGCGACGGATGAATATTGATAATCCGGTTCCGGTACTGCACTGTCATTTCCTCCGGAAGCACTACAAGGAAGCCCGCCAGTACTATCAAATCCGGCTGCATTCCGTTCACCGCATCCAAAAACGCCTGATTGAACTGTTCCCTGTCCGCATAATCTTTCGGTGATATGCTAAGGGAAGGAATTCCGTTTTCTTCCGCCCTTATAAGCGCATAATTCTTTTTATTGTTGCTGATGACGCAGACGATTTCCGCATTGGTTATCCTGCCGTCACCGATTCCGTCTATAATGGCCTGCAGATTCGTCCCGCCGCCTGAAACACATACCAAAATCCGCAGCTTACGGCTTTTTGTTGTCGTATCATCGCTTATCAGCATATTGTAACTCCTTTGTCTCCCGCTTCCACATACCCTGCCAGATAAGGTGTCTCGCCGGATTGCCTGATGGCTTTCATTGCAGCCTCAGCCTGTTCCTGGCTCAATGCCAGCACCATTCCCAAACCCATATTATAGGTATTGTACATCATCTTTTCTTCGAGTCCGCCTTTTTCCTGCAGAAGCCGGAAAATAGCCGGGACTTCGTAACTGTCTTTTTGCATGATGGCACGCACGCCTTCCGGCAGCATTCTGGGTATATTCTCGTAAAAACCGCCGCCTGTGATATGGCTGCAGCCCTTGATGGTTACTCCCGCATCCTTTACGGCTTTCAATGCCTTCACATAAATCTTCGTAGGCGCAATCAATGCTTCACCCAAAGTCATGCCAAGTTCATCATAGCGGGTATTCAGACTCTCTGACGTCATATCAAAGACTTTCCGCACCAGGGAAAAACCGTTGCTGTGCACTCCGGAAGAAGCAATTCCCACCAATACGTCGCCGGGTCTGATATTTTCACCTGTAATCAGATTCTTTTCATCTACAATGCCTACTGCGAACCCTGCCAAATCATATTCTTCCTTTGGATAGAATCCGGGCATTTCCGCTGTCTCGCCGCCGATCAAAGCAGCGCCGGCCTGCCGGCATCCCTCCGCTACGCCTTTTACAATCGTGGCAATCTTCTCGGGATAATTCTTGCCGCAGGCTATATAGTCAAGGAAAAACAGCGGTTCCCCACCGGCGCACGCAATGTCATTTACGCACATGGCAACGCAGTCAATTCCCACTGTATCATGCTTATCAAGCAGAAAAGCCAGCTTTAACTTTGTTCCTACCCCGTCGGTTCCCGATACAAGAGTCGGTTTCTCCATATCTTTCATCGCTGCCAGGGAAAAAGCTCCCGAAAAACCGCCAAGACCGCCGAGCACTTCCGGTCTCATCGTCTCCTTTACATATTTTTTCATCAACTCCACGGAACGGTATCCCGCTTCAATATCCACACCGGCTTTTTTATAATCCATGTTTTTTCCTCATTTCCGCGCTGCTTTTTGCGCATATCAAGTTTGCGGATGCAGCGCAGACACAAACTTGCGGAGCGAAAGATTTGAAAAATCTTTCACTCTTTTTCCTCCGTTATTATCCTATGCCGCCTTAATCTGATTTTCTGCCGTAATTCTTATATCCTGTCTCTTTCAGTTTTGCATCTTTTGCCTGCACGCTTTCTTTTAAGGATTTGGAATAAGCTTTCAGCCTCTGAAGCAGTTCGGCATCGGAAACCGCAAGAATCTTTGCAGCCAGGATACCCGCGTTAGCTCCCCCGTTAATCGCCACCGTAGCCACCGGAATCCCGGAAGGCATCTGGACGATGGAATACAGGGAATCCCTTCCGCCTAAAGATGTAGTGTGCATCGGGATGCCAATGACCGGCATGGGGAAAATCGCCGCACACATGCCCGGCAGATGGGCCGCCATACCTGCGCCTGCAATAATCACCTTAAACCCTTTCTCTTCCGCCGTGTTTGCATATTCGAAAAAAACATCCGGTTCCCTGTGTGCCGAGATGATTGTCATTTCATAAGAAACTCCCAGCTCCTCCAGAATATCCGCCGCTTTCGCCATAACCGGCATATCCGAATCGCTTCCCATTACAATTCCTACCTGAGCCATAATCTTTCGCCTCTTTCCTTATCACATTTTTCATTACATTTTTATCCATACACTTTCAGTTTACTAAAAAATAATTCGGCACGCAACCTATATTTTATTAAAATATTGGGAATTAAAGCGTCAGGAAGTCAGTTCTGCCCTGCCTCTTCCTCAAACGGCCGGTTCAATTCCCCGCATCCGTCCAGCACAAACCTGCCGTTCCGGATAATTACATATTCCGTCCCGTCTTCCCCGACCGCTGTCAGCTCACCTAATTCGTCATAAGGTATCGTAATATCAGTGTGGCAGTTAAAATATGCCTTTTCCGGATTTTCATGACGGAGTGCAGACACCTCATTCTCCCTTGCGGTAATCGCCTTTCCGTCCGGATTGTAAGTAATCATATCCTCTTCATGGGAATAGCAGGTATCTCCTACCGCAAAATGCGGTCCCATCTTCTCTGCAATTAAAATCGGCAGTTTGTCACCGATGCCGTATTTCTTTGCCGCCACATAAGCAGCCGTATTGGTGCCGATGGCAAATTCGCCCATTGGAAGCGAATCATGATGGAACAGCACATTGTCTTTGATATACTTCCTGTTCTCTTCTTCCGTCCCGAAATTCGTACAGGTATAATCCGCTGTCATCCCATCCCGGAATACAATCTGAAGATTCCGGTATTCCAGCTCTCCCAGGAAAACCCGGCTCACATGCAGAATGCCCTCCGTCCCCTTCAGCTGCGGTGACGTGAACACTTCCCCCACGGGAATATTCACATCCGCCACACAATTTTCAAAATTCGTCTCCATTTCCGGGTCTTTCAGTTTATGCAGGCTGACCCTTAAATCCGTCCTGTTTTCCCCCATCCCTTTAATCCGGACATATCCGGCCCGGTCCAAAGTATGGATGATTGTCTGCTGGATGCCCTGATAAAGCTTATAATCCAGTGTATTGATTTTTACCGTTTCATCAAAAATCTCTTCGTATTGCTCTCCGATAGCCGGTATCGGGAACGCGATAATCGTAAAACTGCGTTCCTCCCCTTTGATATATTCATTCTGTATTGCACCGGCTGCTGCCCGGTACTGCGCCGACAACTTCTGCTGCTTCTCTGTCAGGGTAACGGCTTCCTCCTTCGCTTCCGGCGCAAAAGGTTCCTCCCCGAATATTTCCACTACCGCAGGCCCCCCGAATACGGACGCCTCTTCCTTCAATTCTTCATATGCCGCCCGCATCGCCTCCAAACGGCGGTTTACATACTGCTTATCCAAATAAAGCGCTTCATCATCCTTGTGGTCATATTCGTACTGCCTGTTGGGAGATGTGGAACAATATCCGACTTTATTCACGCCCTTCCCCTGGAAAATACTCGTTCCGGCCCGAAAGATAGTGGGCTGCAGGCCCATATCCGCAAAATTATCCACTGCCCGCCGTATCATCCGTTCAAAACCGAGACTGTACCGGATATTTACCGTCTTTTTCCTGGAAATATCCTTATTGCATACCTCGAAACCGATGCGGTAGCCTTCCGTATAAGTATCTGCCATCTTCCGTATGCCGTCCTCTGTCATACGGTTCAGATGCCTTGCCGTCTCCAGTTCATTTTCCGTAATATATTCCCCGAAATAATAGAGATAACGCAGGTCCTCCAAATCGCTGTCCATAATGATGCGAAGGGCAAAATCCTTTTCCGGACAAAGCTGGTCCCGCAGCTTCTTCAACGCTTCCTCCTCCGTGTAATCGGTAACGAACCAGTAAATAATCCGGCGTATTTCCCCAGCTTCCGGAACCTGCCCGTTTTCCCTCCATTCACATACAAAAGAACCGTAGACTTCCAAAAACAACTCCATCCGTATCGTTATCGCATCCATATCCCTTTCAAAAGCAAATGCAATCAGGCTCCTCATCTCCGCATATAAAAAAGACAGTATCCGGCCCATTTCCCCGCCGAATTCGGAAACCGCATATGCAGGGTTGGCATAACTTACCGCATAATGCTCCGGCAGGACGTCCTCATAAAGCCTGCGGTTCATATTCTGTAATTCCTCCAAAGACGCCCTGTACAGGCCGCCGCCCGCCACGTATTCATAGACTTCCGCCATTTCCGTTATAAAAGCCGCTGTCTTCTGAAAATATGCACAGTATTCCTCCTTCACACAGTTCTCCGCCGTTATCTCTTTCATCCGGCCCTTTGCCAGTCCGTAACGCTCTGCTACTGTCTCCATTGTCTCCCTGCCTCCGCTCTTAACCCATTTCTTTTAATCTATTTGTTTTAATCTATTTCTTTTTAACCTGTTTCTTTCCGACCCATTTTTTCCCATCCCATTCCTTCTCATTCCTTCAAATCCATATCAGATTCCGGTATACAACATCATGCTGACCATGGCAAGGGACAAGAAATTCAATCCGATTCCCAAATGGGGAAACAGATAATAATTATCCCTCTCCATACGCGAAAACACTCCCAGAGCCAGACCTGCAAAAGAGTAAAGCGTCACGAGAAAAACAGCCGCTCCGTACTGAGGTTTCGCAGTGCCGCCGTTCTGGTAGGTAAGATACACCGCCGCTCCGATGGACAGTATCGAAATAATCCCAAGAATCACTGACATAATCCCTTTTTCCGGATGCTTCCGCGCCGTAAATACATAGGCGCCCCTCCTGCTCCCTTTCTGCTTCTTCTCACGAAACATGCTTTACCTCCGACCTCTGCTTTTTTATCATCCAACTTCATCATCCATAACTTCCAAAGGGCTGCCGCACTGAATGCCGGGAGGACAATTTTAACGGTCCATACCGGCTTTCCTGCGACAGCCTCTGATTATTCCCATAAAAATATCCATACTCCTTTCTCAGCCTGCGAATTTGTGCCCCAAGCACAAATATTGCATAACACATGCAGGCATGTGTGAAAAATCTTTGATTTTTCAATCTATCCACCTGAAGGTGTCTGGCAGCATTCCCCTGTTTAAAACAATATCTTGGATTTACCGGCTAATAATTTCGCTCCGCTTATAACAAGAAGAACGCCGCTGGCCACACCAACTACCAACACCACTACGCCTACTGCTATGTTTAAAGCGCCCGAACCGCTCATTACTTTATATACTTTTTCTTCCATTTGCATACTCCTTCCTATTTCGCACCGTATTGCTCATAATATGTGTCAATCGCCGCCTTACAAGCATCATCAATATAGATTGTACCGCGATACGGCCGATTATACAAATATTCCACCACTTCTTCCATCGTTACGATGGCATTTGCATCAAAACCGTATTTCTCCTTAATTTCCACAAGGGCGCTCTTCTCTCCCTGTCCCTTCTCCATACGGTTTAAAGATACCATCAGCCCCCGAATCTCCACATCCGCCTGCGCTTTCAGAATTGGAAAAGTCTCCTCGATAGATTTTCCGGAAGTCGTTACATCCTCAATTATGACCACTTTATCACCGTCTTTCAGCTTGCTTCCTAACAGGATACCCGTATCCCCGTGGTCTTTCACTTCTTTCCTGTTGGAACAATATCTGACCTCCCTGCCGTACAGCTCACTGATGGCCATTGTCGTTGCCACGCTTAAGGGAATCCCCTTGTACGCCGGTCCGAACAGTACATCGAACTCCAGTCCGTAATTGTCATGTATCGCCTTCGCATAATATTCTCCCAGCCTGCGCAGCTGGGCACCGGTCACGTAACCTCCCGCATTCATAAAAAACGGAGATTTACGCCCGCTCTTTAATGTAAATTCACCGAATTTCAACACCTGGCTGTCCACCATGAACTCAATAAATTCTTTCTTGTAACTTTCCATTTTTATTAAAACCTCCGTATTTATAGGCTTTTTGGCCTTTTACTACAACACTGTGTCCATTGCCTGTTCCAACATATCCGTTAAAAACTTTTTAGATTTTTTCCCATTCAGTGACTTAGCCATCACTTCCTCCTTCCTGCGTAAAATATGGAAAGAATCATTAAATATTTCTCCCAATTTTACCACATTTAATACTTATATTCAATCATTTTTGCTTTATTATCATAATTGAACAGGCTTTACACCAACAATCAAAAACGCTATAATAAATGTACCAATTAACAATCACATCAATTTAAAGGCGGTGAAAGGATGGTAGAAGAAATGAGCAAAGAAGAACTCATGAAAATATCTGTTGAAGAGTTTTCAAGACTACAGGACTGGATGTTGGTATCAGAAAAAGACTCTGAAGCATATAAGGGCATGAAAAAAAGGTATGATGAATTAAAAGTCATCCTTGCAAGTCTGAATGTCAATGTCACAGGAATTGACAAAATAAAAGAATAACCACAACCAGGTCAAATAATGACCAGACAAACCAAAAGGTGTAAAGTCTATGGAATCATCAAGAACTTTACACCTTTTTGCCATCCATCCTGTTACCTGTTTTCCAGCGCTCCTGCAATATCTGCCCTCATATCTTCCACAGCTGCCCTGGAAGCCTCGCCGAAATGTTCTTCCCCGAATTTCGCATACTGTTCCTGCTGATATGCTGCAATGATTCCCCTTGAGGAATTGACGATTGCCCCCAATCCGTCCTCATTGAAGAAATGAACCAAATCTTTTCCCTTTCCGCCCTGTGCTCCATACCCCGGTACCAGAATATATGCTTTCGGCATGACTTTACGCAGTGTCTTACCCATTTCCGGATAAGTAGCGCCCACTACCGCACCCACATAGCTGTATGATTCCCCCATCAGGGAATCTCCCCATTCCGCAACTTTTTCCCCGACAATTTCATAAAGCGGTTTCCCGTCAATCAGCCGGTCCTGAAACTCTCCGCTGCTGGGATTGGAAGTCTTTACTAACAGAAAAATCCCCTTTTTCTCCTGCCTGCATACATCCAGAAAAGGATTCACACCGTCGGAACCCAGATAGGGGTTTACCGTTACGAAATCCTCACCGAATCCCGCATAGGTCCTGCTTCCAACCTGTACCTTCCCCAAATGCCCTATGGCATAAGCCTCGGAAGTGGAACCGATATCCCCTCTCTTAATATCGCCTATCACCACCAGACCTTTCTCCCTGCAGTAATCCACGGTTCTTTTAAAAACTTTTAAGCCTTCTATCCCAAACTGCTCATACATGGCAATTTGGGGTTTCACTGCCGGAATCAAATCATACGTATGGTCAATGATTTCCCTGTTAAACTGCCAGACAGCCTCTGCGGCCCCCTCCAAAGTCTCCCCGTACTCTTCATATGCCTTTTTCTTCACAGTTTCCGGGATATACTTCAGCATAGGGTCCAGCCCTACCACAATCGGTGCTTTTGTTTCCTGAATTTTTGAAATCAGTCTGTTAATCATGCCGCTTCTCCTTTTTTATTCTATTTTTGCACCCGTCGCACAGACAGTAAACCACGCAGATGCACCTGCGTATGTATTATAACTTTAAGAAAGGCGTTGTCCTATAAAGCAACGCCTTCCAAATCATCCAATACATATTTATTTTCAATATAATAATTGAATTTTTCCCTTTCTACCCATTCCCATTCGCCATACTCTTCCGAAAGGACAATATTCGCTTCATCGACTTCCTCAATGTTGCAAAGATAGGCAATACCTACACATTGGGAATCTCCAATCATATTGGACCACGTATATACCACATGGTCTATCTTTCCATCCACGGACAATAAATCATGAATTGCACGGATTACCGCATCATCCGGCGATTCTCCGAAACTCACTTCCGCATCCACAAATTCCCAGACAAAAGGATCCGGAATGCGGTCATCCACCCAGCGTTTTACCAACAGATACTTATCGTCTTTTTTAATGATACCCTTTACCCGTAAATAAATGTTTTCCATAAGTCTTCCTTCCTTTCGAGCATTTTCTTCACACTGCCGCAGCCGTTTCCTGTCCCTTCTTTATGCAGTCACCATAACCCGGCTGTCCGCATATTTTTTAATATTGGAAACATTTACATATTTCCTGTAATCGCTGCCATTGACCACGACCAGCGTCGGCGCCTGCATCACTCCATACCTTCCTGCAAGCTCCATATTTTCTTCTGCATCTATTATAACATATTGTTCTTCTTTTAGATACTCTTTTGCTAATTTACAATTCGGACAGGTTTTTGTTGTGAACAGGTATTTCACATTCTCCGGCTTCTCCACCCGGACGCTCATTTCCCTGTTACGGCCGGACAATGTAACCATGCTTGCCATTGGACGTTTCAAAGCGGACGCCTCCACATCATATTCCGTCCGGTTGGCATATTCCTGAAGCTTACCGTCATTCCAGTTTGCCACCGGCCGGTAATAACCGGTAATACGGCTGTAAACCTCCGTCGCCCGTCCGCAGTTCGGGCAGACCTTCTTTTCACCCGCCAGATAACCATGTTCCCTGCAGATGGAATAAGTCGGTGAAAGCGTATAGTAAGGAAGCCTGTAATTCTCTGCAATGGTCCTGACCAGATTCGCCGCTGCTTTCCAATCCGGCAGCTTCTCGCCAAGAAACGCATGGAATACCGTTCCCGAAGTATACAGCGTCTGAAGTTCATCCTGAATGTCCAGCGCATCAAAAATATCTACCGTATAATCTACCGGTAAATGGGACGAATTGGTATAATAAGGCGTATCGCCCACATGTCCCGCCGTTTTAATAGAAGGCCAGCGTTTCTTATCATGCTTTGCCAGCCGGTAAGTCGTGCTCTCCGCCGGAGTAGCCTCCAGATTATATAAATCCCCGTACTTTTCCTGATAATCGGAAAGTTTTTCCCTCATGTGGTTCAAAACTTCCTGTGTAAATTCCTGCGTTCTCCTATCGCTCAGATCCGCACGCAGCCATTTTGCATTCAGCCCCGCTTCATTCATCCCAATCAGCCCGATTGTGGAAAAATGATTGTCAAAGCTGCCCAGATACCTCTTTGTATACGGATACAGCCCTTCGTCCAGCAGTCTTGTGATAACCTCTCTCTTAATCTTCAGCGACCTTGCCGCAATATCCATCATCCGGTCCAGACGCCGGTAAAAATCTTCTTTGTCGGACGCCAGATAGGCAATCCTCGGCATGTTGATTGTCACCACGCCCACGCTTCCCGTGCTTTCACCGGAACCGAAAAAACCACCCGTTTTCTTCCGCAGTTCGCGTAAATCCAGACGCAGCCTGCAGCACATGCTGCGTACATCGCCCGGCTCCATATCGGAATTGATATAATTGGAAAAATAAGGAGTACCGTATTTCGCGGTCATTTCAAACAACAGCCGGTTGTTTTCATTGTCAGACCAGTCAAAATCCCGCGTAATAGAGTATGTAGGAATCGGATACTGGAATCCTCTGCCGTTGGCATCCCCCTCTATCATCGTCTCGATAAATGCCTTATTCACCATATCCATTTCTTTTTTACAGTCTTTATATTTAAAATCCATTTCTTTGCCGCCTACAATGGCAGGCAGCTCCGCAAGGTCATCCGGAACCGTCCAATCCAGCGTAATATTGGAAAAAGGCGCCTGCGTCCCCCAGCGGCTGGGAGTATTCACTCCATAAATAAAGGATTCAATGCACTTCTTAACCTCCGGATAAGCCAGTCCGTCCACTTTTACAAAAGGAGCCAGATAGGTATCGAAAGAAGAAAATGCCTGTGCTCCCGCCCACTCGTTCTGCATGATACCGAGGAAATTCACCATCTGATTGCAGAGTACGGACAAATGAGCCGCCGGAGCGGAAGTTATCTTTCCGGTAATCCCGCCAAGCCCTTCGTTGATTAATTGCTTTAACGACCATCCTGCACAGTATCCCGTCAGCATGGATAAATCGTGTATATGGATATCCGCGTTGCGGTGCGCCTCCGCAATTTCGGAATCGTAGATTTCAGACAGCCAGTAATTCGCTGTCACTGCTCCCGAATTGCTCAGAATGAGACCTCCCACGGAATAGGTTACGGTAGAGTTCTCTTTCACGCGCCAGTCTTCCACCTTGACATAACTGTTCACCACATCCTTATAGTCAAGAATCGTCGATTTCATATTGCGCATTTTCTCGCGCTGTTTCCGGTACAGGATAAATGCCTTCGCCGCTTCCGCATAACCCGCCTGTTCTAATACTTTTTCTACGCTGTCCTGAATATCCTCCACATGAATCTGTCCGTCTTTTACCCTGCTTTGAAATTCAGCCGTCACGCGAAGCGATAACAAATCCACGATATCGTCACTGTATTGCACATCCGTAGCATCAAATGCTTTGGTGATGGCATCCTTAATCTTTACAAGCGTGAATTCTGCTGTTTCTCCATCCCTTTTAACCACCTGAAACATTCCGTTTCCTCCCATCCGTATCTTTCCATCCGCTCCAACAGGCACGGAACCTGACCGTCCCGATATATTCCCCCGCTTCCGAATATCATCCGAACACCAAGTATCCACATTGTATCATCATAGGAAAGAAAAGTCAATAAAAAGCACAAGATGTAATGTTATCGCTTTTGCGTAAACACAACATCTTGTGCCTCTCGTCAATTCCTGTCCCAAGTATCCGCATCCCCGTTTCACCTGGTTTTCAGGAAAATGTACTCTCTCTGCGCGGTTTCGTCGTCAGGATACGCGGACAAATAACTCCCCATCAGGGATGCTGCCTGCTTATAATCCCCCAGCCGCTCATACGTTATGATTTCATTAAACCGGAGGGTCTGCATCATATCGTTATTTTCAATCCCCTTCCCCGCCTGAAAGGCAGTTAACGCTTCTTCGTATGCTTTCATTTCCAGCTTACACAGCCCCAGCCGGTTATAAACGCTGGCATTGGTCTGGTCATTCTCCAGATAACCGGTATACACGCTGATGGCATAATTAAAATCTCCCAGTTCCTCATAGGTCCTGCCCAATAGCAGCACCGCTTCCGAACCCTCATTTTTCCTTGCCAGTTCCAGGTATTTTCTGGCATTTTCATAATCCGCAAGATAGTAATACATTCTTCCCTTCTGGTAATCCGTCATGGATTTTACGTCGCTCCCCAGCGCCGTCTGCAGATACTCCTGTCCTATCTCCTTGTATCCCCGGCTTTCCAATGCCAGGTAAATATTGATAAGCAGATCATAATCCTCTTTCGCAAGGGAAATAGCCTGGTCAAAATCCGCTTTCGCCCTTTCGTAATCGTTCTCCAGCCGAAGGCTTCCGCGCAGATAATATGCCAGCTTATCCTTCGGGCGCAGCGCGAGAATCGCATTGTATGTCTCAATCCCCCGCTCCGTTTCTCCCAGCTTATAATAAGCAGTTGCCAGATAATAATTAATATCATAATCCAAATCATCAATCCGGCCGTTCCCTGCCCCAAGTGCCTTCTCAAAAGCTTCTGCTGCCGCATCATACTGGGTCAGTCCCATATAGGCAAGCCCCTGTCCGCGGTACAGAAGACGCAAATCTTCCCCGTCCATCATCGCCTTCTCAAAACATTGGAGCGCCGTCCGGTAATCCAGCGCCTCTATCGCCGCCATCCCTTCCGATACGGATGGATTCGTATCTTTGCCGCCGCAGCCGGTAAAACACAGTCCCAGCAAAAGGACTGCCAGCAGGGCGGTTTCTCTTATCTTACTTTCCATAGTATCCTCTTCCCTATTCCCTATTTCGCCAAACTTACCGCCTTTCTTCATAAGGCGACAATTCGAACCGGATAAAATATCCCCTGTCATGGTCACACACCGGACACTTCTCCGGAACCTTTTCCCCCTCAAACACATGCCCGCAGTTCAAACACATCCAGGCAGTTTTTACATCCGACACAAACAGCTTTTTCTGCTCCAGCAAATCCGCCAGCTGTCCGAACCTGTCCCCATGGATTTTCTCAATTTCCGCTATCATCCGGAATGATGCCGCGACTTTCGGGAATCCTTCCTCCTGAGCCTTATCCGCAAAGGTTTTATACACCGGATCATGCTCTTCATACTCGTTGTGCTGCGCTTTACGCAGAAGCTTTGCCACATCTTCCTCAATGTCTACGGGATAACCTCCGTCTACATGTATTGTTTCTCCTGCCAGTTCCTTCAAATGATTATAAAACACTTCCGCATGTTCCTTCTCCTGCCCGGCCGTGTACTCAAACACTGCGCCGACCACATACAGATTTTCCTTCTTTGACTGCTCTGCAGCAAACGTATAACGGTTCCTTGCCTGACTCTCTCCTGCAAACGCACGCATCAGATTATCTTTGGTTTCACTGTTCTTAAAATCTACTGCCATATATGGACCTCCTGCTTTCTTTTTCTTACAGTCTGCCCATTTTTTCAGTCTTTAATCCTCACCTTCCCCATCATTTTTCAATCCGATTTTCAATACATTATCCAGCTCCGGAAACTGCTTCCGCAACGCCATCGGACTGCCCTCTTCACTTAGGAAACAGTGTTTCGATTCTCCCACTGCCACTACGCTCTCCGTATAAATATCGCTCATCACATATTTTAAAGTCAGTTTTACGCCGTTGTATCCGGCCACTTCCAGTTCAATGCGGATACGGTCATTAAACCCGGTTGTCTTCTTGTATTCACATTCCACGCCAATCACCGGGGAAATGATTCCGCACTCCTCCATTTTGTCATAACCCCATCCAATCTGCTCCATAAAATCCACTCTGGCTTCCTCCATCCAGCGTATGTAATTGGAATGGTGGGTAATGCCCATCTTGTCCGTCTCATAATATTGTACCTTGTGAATATATGGCTTCATAACAAAAGTCTCCTTTCCTTTTGTCCCCCCTGTTTCTACTGACATTATAGCACAATCTTCCGGCGAATTCTACCTGCATAATATCCAATTCCCACCGCATCCGCCAACGCCCAGCCAATCGGCACTGCTGCCCAGATTCCTATAACGCCTATCTGCGGAACCGACGAAAGCGCATAAGCCAGTACGACTCTGGTTCCCAGGGAAAATACGGTCAGCACCACTGACATTCCCGGACGGCGGACCGCACGGTAAAATCCATAAAGAAGGAACAACACTCCGATTCCTATGTAGCAGGCCCCTTCAATCCTCAGATACTGTACACCGGTTTCTATGATTTCGCTGCGGATTGCGTTTTCCTCTCCCGAAACAAATATCCCCATCAGCGGACGGGCAAACAAACATACGGCCAGACTGATGCACAGACAAAAAAAGAAAACCGAACATGCCGCACTGCGGATTCCCTTCCTTATCCGCTCCTCCCTGCCTGCTCCGTAATTCTGCGCCACATAAGTAGAAAAGGCATTACCAAAGTCCTGTACCGGCATATAAGCAAAAGAATCTATTTTCACCGCTACTGCAAAAGCTGCCATTACCGTCGTTCCGAAACTGTTCACTAACCCCTGCACCATCAGAATCCCCAGATTCATCACCGACTGCTGCACACAGGTCAAAAAAGACATCCCTATGATTTCCCTGAATGTCTCCTTCTTCCATCTCATATGTTCTTTCCGTATCCGAAGTTCCGGACAGCGTAAGAATGTATATCCCAAAATTCCAAACCCTGCCGTATACTGGGATAAAACCGTTGCAGCAGCGGCGCCTTTCACACCCCATCCCAGCCCCTGTACAAACCACACATCCCATACAATATTCAGCACTGCCGACAGTCCAAGGAACACTAACGGCGTCACGGAATTCCCCACTGCCCGGAGCAGTCCGGCAAAATAATTATAGAGGAAAGAAGCTATAATACCAAGGAAAATGATGCCAAGATAATCCCCCATCAGCGGTGCCACCGGTTCCGGCACCCGAAGCAGCCGGATAAACCCGTTCAGTCCCGCATACACAAGCAGATTCATCACTACGGCCACTCCGGCAATCAAAACAAAGGAAACAAAAATACAGGACTTCAGCCGTTCCCCATCTTTTCCGCCGAAATGAATGGAACAGACTGCCCCGCTTCCCATGCACAGCCCCAGAAGAATAGAAGTCAGAAATACCATCAGCGTATAGGACGAGCCTACTGCCGCTAAAGCATCCGCCCCCAGAAAATGACCCACAATCCAGGTATCCGCAATATTATAAAACTGCTGTAACAGATTTCCAATCATCAAAGGAACCGCAAAACATATCAACCCTGATGTAATCGGTCCCTTTGTCATATCACGCTGCATTTTCCAATCCCTTTTTCCCCATCCTTTTTTGCAATATTTTTTTCCCATCCTTCTTAAACTTCCCTATTGCGCATATGCCAGCTTCATCTCACGTTTATTCTTGTACATCATCTGATCCGCCTGTTTTTCCAATCCTTCGATATCCATTTTCTCCGGGCTCCCGCAATAAGCATACCCATGGGCAATAGACAGTTCAAACGGATGATTGCCCTTTTCCCTGCTGCGCATTACTTCCTCCTCAAACACCTTTCTCGCTTTCTCATAAGAGTTTTCCGGATGTTCTGACTGAAAAAGCACCACAAACTCATCCCCGCCAATCCGGTACACCGAACCGAGACTGCCAAAAGACTTCTGAATCACCCGTGCGCTTTCTTTAATCAATTCATCGCCTGCGTCATGCCCCAGAGAATCGTTTACCTTTTTCAGATTGTTCACGTCGAACATGGCAACCGCCAGTCCCACACCGCTTCCTGCGGAAAGCAGTTCTTCCTTTTTCTCGATATATGCCGTACGGTTTCCAACCTCCGTCAATCCATCCACATAGGCAAGACGGCTGATGATTTCAGTCTGGTATCCCTGTTTAATCAGTTCATACAGCCGGTACAGATTGCCTGAACCGAAACTGATGATGAAAAGCAGCAGCCCCACACGTATGGTTAAAGCCCTGTCTAAGACATCCGTCGTAAGGTATCTGATAAAATCTATAAAAATCCCCACGCAGAGACAGATAATGCCGACGGCCTGCATACGCAGATAAAAATGATTTTCATTCCCTAACTTCCTATGTATCGTATCCCGGATGATATACCCGCCCAAAAGCAGGCTTACCAGCCCGTACCCGAATACCGCGCCCTTTTGCGACTGATGAAAATCCAAAGTTCCCATAATATGTATCACGGTAATTCCTGCAAGGTAAACTACATAACCCCCGCACAGAACACGGACAATCCTGCTCTCAAACGCATGGTAGGATTCTTCCATATAGAAAAACAACGGAAACACCCCTAAAACCAGCAGCACATTGTCTATCAGCTGCAGCGGTCTGACATTATTCACAAACAGCTGGAAAATATTGGTTTCAATGATGCACCATCCCGCCGCCAGGACTGCAAACAATCCAAGATAGAACAGACTGCGGTCTTTTCTTTTGCTCCTCACGTTCAGCAGGGCATCCGCCGCCATCAAAATCAGTCCCACAAAAAGTATCAGGACACTGACCAGCAGACCGAATCCTTTGGATTCAATGACAAACAGCAGCACTGCTGCCCAGTCCCCCATGTAAAAATTATCCACCTTAGAACGCCCGTCACGATAAGCCTGTACAATCCGAAGCTCCAAACGCTCTCCCGCATACTCCTCGCCGATGCGCAGCACATTCCATTTCGTTCCGGGCGAGTTCATGTCAAAAGGCGCTTCTGCAATATCCGTTTTATACACCAGCTGCTCCCCGATGTAAGCATCCACATATACATTCTTGCTGCGGAACACCAGCCCCTGGGTTCCGTGCATATCTTCCGGAATCGGATAATAGACGCGGATATCCTCCGCATCCGCTTTTGCATAATCATCAATATCGGAAAAATTCATGGGTTTTCCATACTCATCCAGCCATTCATCTCCAATTGTCCAATAAGAGCCAAGCCCGTAATCTCCCGTTGCCTTTTCTTTCCAAAACAGATTTATGAGAACAACTGCCAGCATGACGGCCGCCACTGCAAAATATACAATTTGAATCGACTTTTTATACTGTTTAATTGCCTTTTCCTCCCTGAAAGTATCTTAATTTATTATCTTAATTTATATCATTATTTCTTTCATTCTATCACGCGTATATTGCAAATTCAACGCTTTTTCTAACGCAAATATCAATTCGGATATCCGTTTCCCGTTTCCGTCTGCTGTTCCGGCGCCTCTTCTCTCAACTTTTCCAGCTCTCTTACTGTCTCCTTTTCCAGAGAATCAAACAGATAATTCTTCCCTTTTTCCTGCTTTCCGGCATATTCCAGACAGAGATTGTCCCCTGCCCGCCTTACCTCTTCTTCCAGTTCCCTTGCCGACAGCAGTGCGCATCCCTGCCCCCTGATAATAATCTGCTCCATCCCGTCAGAAGTCGCTACCGTCACCTTCTCCTTCCTGCCGTTCTCATGTGCAAATTTTTCGATATACTGGTCTGCCGTCTCCGCTTCTTTCGTATAGACCACATGAATATTATGGTAATCCAGAATTTCCGTATCATGTCCCTGTATCCGGTAAGCGTCAAATACCACAATGAGGTTTATCCCCCTTACTCCCTGATAATTACAGAGAATATCCATCAGCCTGCCCCTTGCGCTGTCAATATTGACGGCGGCAAGTTCCCGCAGTTCCTCCCACGCATGAATGATATTGTACCCGTCCACCAGCAGATATTCTTCCTTTTTCTGCCGCCTGCCGTGATTGTGCATCTTGGCCTCTGCAAACTCCACATCCTGCGCATATCTCCGCTCTCTTGCCGGTACATTCTTTTCCGGCGTCTTTTTATTCCCCTTATTCCTCCCATCCTTTCGGTTTGCGTAAGCTACTTTTTCCAGAATGGCATCCACTTCTTCCGTTCCCATCCATTCTGCTGCGCGTTCCGGCTTTTGCATGTTTCCGGCTGTTTCCCGTCTCCCGTCCTGCAGCCGGGAATACTTTTGAAAAGAAAAAGGGCTTTCCACATGCATGTATTCTTTTACCCTGTCCCATTCCACCACAAAACCCGCGCCATG
>CAMXQE010000018.1 GCA_947246015.1 uncultured Lachnospiraceae bacterium
GTTTGGAACCGGAGGAGAAAGACGGCGGGGAAAGTTTGGAACCGGAGGAGAAAGACGGCGGGGAAAGTTTGGAACCGGAGGAGAAAGAAGACGGGGAAAAGGAAGCGGGTGAGAGTGCGGAGGAGGAAAGTACGGAAGATGGGAAAGAACAGCCGGAGCGTGGGGAGAATGCGGAAGGGGACGAATTGCAGATAAATTCTCTGGATTCGGAACAGCCTTCCCGCTGTTTTCTCATTTCTCCGGAACAGGAGATAACAGAACTGGAAATACCCTATGAACAGGACAGCTGGTGGTACAACCTGTTTTTTTCCGATGACGGAAGACTTTTTGCCTCTTCCGTAAGCGGGAAAGTTTATGAGTTTGACAGAGAGCAGGGAAGCTGTGAAATGGTAGAAGATTTCGGGGAATGGGTACAGTATCTTACAGTGTGGAAAGAAAAGATGGTCTGTGTTACGCCCAGTGAAATCATCCTCTATGATTTGGCAGCAGGAGAAGTGATAGAGGATAAGGTACTGGATGAATTTGTGGAGTCGCAGATAGGGGAGAAACTGCGTTCTTCCGACGGATACAGCCGGTCTGTACTGGTCATACCGGGGGCAGATGACAGTTTGTACCTGATATTTGAAAAGGGAATTTACAGGCATGTACTGGGCGGTAATTTGGTGGAACAGTTAGCGGACGGGACGGTTAATTCGCTGAGTAATCCGTCCTGGAGGCTGGGGGACGGGATGTTACTGGCGGATGGGACATTCCTGCTGCTTTTATCGAACGGAAAACTGGCAGGTTATACTTATGATGCGGATATGCCTTCCGTACCGGATATCCGGCTGAAAGCATACAGTCTCGTGGAAAATTCCGGTCTGAAAATGGCAATTGCTTCTTATCAGGCGGAACATCCGGAGGTGTATATCCGGTATGAGATTGGGATGGATGCAGATTCTTCCGCAACGAAAGAGGATGCGCTGAAAAAACTGAATACGGAGATTGCTGCCGGAAACGGACCGGATTTCTTTCTGCTGGACGGTATGCCTATAGATTCCTATGTGGAGAAGGGAATACTGGCAGATGTAACTCCCGTTTTGGATGCGCTGGAATCGGGAATAACGGAATCAGGAGCATCGGAACCGGACGCAGCAGGAGCATTGGGAGATATTTATTTGCAGAATATTCTCCGGGCTTTTGAAGTGGAAACAGGAATAGAAATGGAAACAGAGATGGGAACAGAAATAAAAACAGAGGGCAGGGTTTACGCGGTACCAGTCTTATTTTCCCTTCCCCTGGTCGGCGGCAGGGCAGAGGATATCGGGCAGATGAAAAATCTGGCTGCCATTGCGGAGCTGGTGGAGCAGTACCGGGAGGAAAAGCCGGAGGGCGGTATCACAGGGGTATTGCGGGAAAAAGATTTAATCCGCCAGTTTGTTCCGGTATGCGCACCTGCCTGGGAAGGGGAAGACGGGAAATTGCAGGAAGACCGTCTGGAAGAATTTTTTATCCAGATGCAAAGAATCTGGGATGTGGAAAAGGAGGCAGTTACCGAAAAACAGAAGGAGGAACTGGAATCCTATACTTCAGAGCTTGCACAGTACGGCATGACGGAAAAGGAAATCGACCTGTCGAGAATCAACGGGATAAATTGGCAGGGAGAGCGGTATATGACGGGCCAGCAGGAATTTGTATTTGGAAGTCTGGAAAGCTCTTTTGATTTTGACTGGCTGATTTCCTTTTTCCATATCAAAGAAAGGCTGGACGGAGATTTTGCTGCGTATGGCGGTCAGGCGGACGGGGTATTTATTCCAAATACCATTGCGGGTATCAGCTGCACTACGGAGCATCCGGAAATTGCCGCCGGGCTTTTGGAAAAGCTGATAAAGGAGAGCTGGGGCGGGTTTGTAACAAATAAGGAAGAATTACGGAAGGGCCTGCTGGCCAATGCCACAGAGGACGGCGGCAGCTACGGTTCTGTGACCATCATGAAGGAAGACGGGACCAGCATAGGCTACAATATTTATCCGGCATCAGGGGAAGATATCGACCGTCTGATACAGATTGCGGAACAGGTGAAAACGCCATATGTGGAAAATGATGTGCTGGAAGATGCAGTGTGCGAAGCAGGAGAGAAGGTACTGAAAGGGGAAATGACGGTCAGGGAAGGCGTGGAGGAAGTGAAGAAGCGTGTATCCCTTTATATGGCGGAGTAATATGACGGGCTGAGTGGTTATGAGATTAGGAAAAGAAAGGAACGGGATGGATGATGGGAAGAAAAAGGGCGTGGATATTTTTTCTGTTCCCCAGTTTTGCAGGGGTGCTCTTATTTGTAGTCTGCCCTTTTGCAGATGTGGTAAGGCGTTCTTTTCTGACCGCCATAACCGGAACATTCGTGGGTTTGCAAAATTACCGGATGATTTTCGGGAATACGGCATTCCGTACGGCGGTGAAGAATACTTTTCTGTTTACAGGCTTCAGTATTCCGCTGCTGGTGGCGCTGGGGCTGGCAGTTTCGCTGGCGCTGTCCCGGGTGAAACGGGTACGGCTGATAAAATCCCTCTACCTGTTTCCGATGGCAATGCCTACGGCGGCAATCGCGATTGTGTGGAAGATGCTGTTTTACAAGCAGGGCTTTGTGAATAAATATCTGCTGCGGCTGGCAGCTGCGGGGAATCCTGACACCGTCGCTGCTCCCATAGATTATCTCGGAACAGGTGCCGCTTTTTTCCTGCTCTGTGCGACTTACATATGGAAGAATCTCGGTTATACGATTGTGCTCTGGCTGGCAGGAATCATGGGCATCAACGGGGAAATGCTGGAAGCAGCCAAAGTGGACGGGGCAGGAAACATGCAGCGGCTGTTTTATGTGCTGCTGCCCAATTTAAAGGGGAGCATGTATACCATTGTGGTATTGTCCTTTCTGAATTCTTTTAAGATATACCGGGAGGCTTATCTGGTTGCCGGAGCTTATCCTCATGAGAGCATTTATATGCTGCAGCATTTGTTCAATAACTGGTTTGTGAATCTGGATTTGGATAAGATGGCTGCGGCTGCGGTGGTCTGCGGTATTGTGTTTCTGGCAGGGACTTTGCTGCTTTGGCGGGCGTGGGATGACAGGGAGGTATGAAGAATGGAGTATGTGGTGAATCATATGATAAATCGTGTTTTAAAAAAAGGAAAGTGGAAAAACGGTCTGGTGGAAGCTGCCCTGTTGCTGCCTTCTTTGCTTGTGTGTATTCCCATTTTGATTCTGATTACCGGTTCCGTTATGGGACGGGGGGAACTGGCGGTGTATCTTCGTCCGGTTTTGGGGGAAGCCGAAGGGTATATTACATGGAAACTGATGCCGGATTATCCCACGTTTGCGAATTATAAGCGGCTGTTGCTGGAAACGCCTCAGTTTTTCGTGCTTTTCTGGAATTCCATGGGGATGGTGACAGCTATTTTGCTTGGGCAGCTGGCGGTGGGCATACCGGCGGCATGGGCGTTTGCAGCATATGAGTTTCCGTTCCGCAGATGGATACTGACGCTGTATATCGTGCTGATGCTCCTTCCGTTTCAGGTAACGATGCTTTCTTCTTATCTTGTATTAGATGGCATGGGAATTATGAATACGCAGAAAGCAATTGTGCTGCCTGCCATATTTTCTACCTTTCCCGTATTTGTCTGTTATGGGGGATTTTCGCAGATTCCGAAGGAAATGCTGGATGCGGCAAGGATAGACGGAGCCGGGGAATGGCTGATTTTCATGAAATTTGCCCTGCCTTTGGGGAAAGGGGGGATTCTTTCTGCAATGGTGCTGGGATTTTTGGAATACTGGAACCTGATGGAACAGCCGCTTGCTTTTCTGGAGGACAAGGCGCTGTGGCCTTTGTCACTGTATCTGCCGGAAATTACGTGGGCACAGGCAGGGTATGCGTTTGCAGCTTCGGTGATTACACTGGTTCCGGCGGTGTTTGTGTTTTTAATGGGGCAGGATTATCTGGAGAGGGGAATTGTGTATGCAGGGCTGAAAGGGTGAGCAGATGAGGAACCGGGAGAGAAAAAGGGCAGAAAAAAAGCAGAAAAAAAGCAGAAAAAAGAGATGACAGGAAGGGCAGTTACGGAACCGGAATAGTGGGAGGATGTGTGAATGGAGGAAGTAAGACGGAAGGAAGAAGCCGGCGGGAATGCGGAAGTAGGCGGTTTAGGCGGTCTGTTTATGGGAAGGAGAAGGACGGTTGCAGGATTTGCAATGTTTCTCGTGCTTATGTGGGTGTGTACTCTGGTTTCAAAAGTGATTTATACATCGAAACTGCCGCAGGTGCAGGCGGCGGAGACGGAGCGGAAGCGGATTGAACATGTTGTGGAAAGCGACGGGATTGTGAAGCAGGGGAGTGAGCGGGCAATTCATACGCTGGCGGGGCTGCGGGTGGAGAAAATCAGTGTGCGGGCAGGGGATGCAGTGGAAAAGGGGGATGTATTGTTTACACTGGATCAGGAAGATTTGGAAGAACTGATAGCAGGAAGGGAGCTGGAAGCGGCAAAACTGGAGTATCAGATTGCGGACCTGCAGAAAAACCGTCAGCTTTCCGCACAGGAGAAGGACAGGCAGAGGGAACGTGCCGGAGAGGATTATGAAACAGCAGTGGATGCGGCGGGACGGGGAGTAAGCCGGGCGGATACGGCATTGCAGGAGGCAAATCAGAAACTGGATAAGCACTTAGAGGACGGGGCGGATGTGACTTCACCGGAAGGGAGAGAGCGCGCCAGACAGGAATATGAAAACTGGGTAAAGCATGGGGACGAGCTGGAAGCTACGGTTTCGGGGAACCGGGTCAGTGTGGCGGAGAAGGAGAAGCGTCTGGCAGCTTTGCAGGATGGCGGTTCCCCCCAGGAAATTGCCGGAGCGCAGGAGGAGCTGGAAGCGGCAAAAGAAAATTTGCAGGCGGCGCAGGCAGCTTATGAGAAATATCAGCAAAACCCCATGCAGAAGCCGGATTTTACCGCAGAGGATGCGGTGAAAAAAGCATGGGAAGCAGAAAAAAGCAGTCTGGAAAGCGGTGTGCGGGACGCCGGATACGGAAAGGAAGATGCACAGCTTTCAGGGGAAGCTGGTATCAGGAATGCGGAGCGGAATCAGGAGGATGCGCTGGTGCAGTCCCAGGCGGACAGTACGTTGGAAATCTATCAGTTAGAGCTTAAGAGCCTGAAAAAAGAAATCGAAAAATACCGCAGCATATATCAGGCAGAAGGACAGGTAGCCAGCGAAGTGGACGGCACCGTGACAAGGGTTAATCTGACGGCGGGAGAACGTACCACGGACGGGGCTGCCGTAGTATGTGCGGATAAGGAAATCCCTTATCAGTTTGAAACGCTTCTTGCGAAGGAACAGAAAAAGTATGTGAATCAGGGGGATACGGTGACTTTGAAAACAGCGCAGGGTGAGGAAGAACTGGAAGTGGACTATATGGAAGAAGACGGAAGCGGTTCTTACCGGGCAGTGGTTTATCTTCCGCAGGGAAAAGGGGAGCTGGGAATGAGCGGAACCATGCGCCGCAGTGCAGCATCGGAAAGTTACAATTGCTGCATTCCGGCGGCAGCCTTGCACAGTGAAAGCAGTGGCCGCTATTTTATTTATGTGGTCGGGGAACGGGACGGGATTTTGGGAAAAGAGTATTATGCACAGCTGCGTTATGTAGAGGTATTGGATCAGAATGAAAGTTATGCGGCATTGAAGGAGGGGGCGCTGTCGGGAGAAGAACAGGTGATTACGGGATTTGATAAGGAGATAGCAAATGGGGCGGCGGTACGGTATGAAGAGTAGCAGGGTATTTATTAATGAAAAAGGTAATTTACATGGTACAATAGTGATAAGGAACGGATTGATTAAAATAACAAAACGGACATAAGTGAGCACGGAATGTCAGGACTTTTTACGGATAGGCCAATAAAATATATGACAGGAGGAGGCTGCGTATGGAATGGGTGCAATCAGTGAATAAGGCGATAGAATATATGGAAACGCATTTGACAGAAGATATACATTGTGAGGATGTTTCCAGACAGATACATATTTCGTCATTCCACTTTCAAAGAATGTTTAACCTTTTAACAGGTATGACTGTGGGCGAATACATCAGAAAAAGAAGATTGTCTCTGGCTGGGGAAGAATTAACAAGGCAGAACTCAAAAGTTATTGATGTTGCATTTAAATATGCCTATCATTCGCCGGAAAGCTTTACGAAAGCATTTACCAGATTTCATGGGATTGCTCCAAGTCAGGTCAAAAAGGGGAATGAACTGAAATCCTTTAATAAGCTTGTTGTTAAAATATCAGTGGAAGGTGGGACTATCATGGATTACCGTATCGAGAGGAAAGAAGAATTCAGGCTGCTTGTATATGCCAGAATGTTTACAGAGGAGAGCAGCGAAAAAGGAATTCCTGCATTTTGGGAAGAATATTATCAAAAGGAAGTTTATAAAAAGGCGCCAGGCTATTTAGGTATTTGTGCACAGGAAAAAGACGGTGCCGGGGAGTTTATGTATGGAATAGGATGCGATGCCGATGATGTGAAAGAAATACCGGAAGATTTTCATGTTATCCGTATTCCGGCTTATACATGGGCTATTTTTAAATGTGTAGGGCCAACACCGGATGCGATTCAAAAAACGTGGGAAGATATTTACCGTGAGTGGCTTCCGGGAGCAGATTATGAATTGATACCTGATTATGATATCGAAAATTATTTACCGGGTGATAACACTTCCTGTGATTATGTTAGCGAAATTTGGATTCCTGTAATGGAAAAGATTTAAATATGGGGAAATAGATTTTGGAACCGATAAAACAGCTTGAAAAGGTTTATAAATTTGATATAATGAAGGTACAATGATAAGCAATAGTTTTTACCGGCGGTATCATATCGGGAAAGGCAGGTGCGCTATGTATGAGTTGAAAGAGGAATATTTAACAGGAATAGAGCAGATTGACAGAGAACACCGTGTCCTGTTTGAAATTGCGGACGAAATCTATCAGCTGTGCGAGAATGAATTTGTGCCGGATAAGTATGATCATATCGTGAACCTGCTGCAAAGGCTGAAGCAGTATGCAATTATGCATTTCGAGCATGAAGAGGCGTATATGGAAAGTATCCATTATAAAAAAATGTTTACACAGAAAATCCAGCACGACAACTTTAAAAGGAAGCTGGAAACCATGGATTTGGAAATCATTGATGATAATCAGGATCAGGCCGTTGAGGAGCTTTTAAAGTTTGTGACGGACTGGCTGGTGGAACATATCATGGGGACGGATAAACAGATTGGGAAGTAGGACGGGAGAGGAACAGGTAAGAAAACCACGAAAGGAAAGTGCCGGTCATGGTGTCCATTAGAGATGTCGCGAAACATGCGGGGGTTGCGATTTCCACGGTTTCCAAGGTATTGAACCATTACCCGAATGTAAGCGAAGAGACGAAACAAAAAGTAAATCAGGCGGTGGAGGAACTGAATTTTGTGCCAAATTCCGTAGCGGCGGCCCTGTCATCCAAACAGTCGGGACGGGTGGCGCTGATTTTGAAGATGAATACCAAAACGCAGGCAATCGATGAAATTGATATGCAGTATCTTTCGGGTGCAATCAACAGGGCGACGGAACTGGGTCTGGATGTGATTACTTTCTTTTACTCCATGTTTGAAGGAAAGTCGGCGGAGGAAGTGACCAGATACCTGTTGTCCCAGAGCATCCACGGGATTATTGTCTACGGGATATCCAAGGAGGATAAGGTGCTGCATAAGCTTATTTCCTCGCAGGTTTTCAAAGCGGTAGTGGTAGATGCGCCCGTTTGCAGTGAAAACACTTCTTCGGTCTGGATAGACCAGGAGAAAGCGCAGTATGATGTGGCGCGCAAGACGGTGGAGGAAAACGGCAGCAAAAGTATCCTTTATATTGCCGGAAAGAAAAACGGCTATGTGAGCGAAGAACGTATGAAGGGAATCCGGCGGCTGACGGAGGAGAAAGGGCTGAAGCTGCTCATACGGAACGGAGAATTTTCCGAACTGCAGGCGAGGAATATTACATTCCGGAATGCAAGGAATAGAGATGCGGTGGTATGCGCCTCCGACCTTATGGCCATCGGGGCGATGCGGGCGTTGATGGAAATGGATATATTCCGCCCGGTGTGCGGGTTTGACGGGATTATCTTAATGGGTTATGCCGGGAAGCAGATGAATACTGTAAGGCAGGATTTTGCAGGGATTTCCGCAGCGGCAGTGGAGGAGCTGCACAGACTGATGGAAGGGGGCACAGGCAGGAATCTGGTGCTGGATTACAGCATCGTCAGGATGAAGTATTTGGATATTATCTGTTAAAATCTTACAAAATAAATTGAAAAAAATGTGTATTTTGACAATTGCAGAAAACGTTTTCCTGTGGTAACTTACTCTTAGAGGCACGGATTGGACGGCGTTGGCAGGAAAAAAAGAGAGAAAAAACGCAATAAAATCAGGAAGCATGGCAAACATGAATGATATAAAATAACTATATTATAAAAAAGAGAGGTAAAAAGTATGTTACAGCAAACAAATATGCAGCGCGATGTTTTGGTTTTGAATCTGGAGCAGCAGCTGGATGAACTGGCTTCAGAGATGTTTGGGAAGAAAGTGGAGGACCTGGGAGACCATGAAGTGTATTTCGTGGTATTGGAACTGACAAAGAGACTGATGAATGTTTCCAAGCCGATTTCCGGAGAAAAGAAGATATATTATATTTCCGCAGAGTTCTTAATCGGGAAACTGCTTTCCAATAACCTGATTAATCTGGGGGTATATGATAAGGTTGCATCCATCCTTCAGGCTAAGGGGAAGAGTCTTGCAAAGATTGAAGAAGCAGAGCCGGAACCTTCTTTGGGAAACGGCGGCCTGGGAAGACTGGCAGCCTGCTTTTTGGACTCCATTGCAACTCTGGGACTGCCGGGCGAAGGTATCGGCCTGAATTATCACTACGGTCTCTTTAAGCAGGTATTTAAGGATAAACTCCAGACAGCGGAGAAGAACGACTGGATTGAGGAGCGTTCCTGGCTGACGAAAACAGATGTGACGTTTGATGTATATTTCGGAAAGAAGAAAGTAACTTCCAGACTGTATGATATTGATGTGGTAGGTTATGACAACGGTATCAATAAACTCCGTCTGTTCGATATCGAATCTTTGGATGAGAGCATTGTAAAGAAGGGTATTGATTTTGACAAAGAGGCAATCGAGAAGAACCTGACCTTGTTCTTATATCCGGATGATTCCGATGAAGCAGGCAATCTGCTGCGCATCTATCAGCAGTATTTCATGGTAAGCAATGCAGCGCAGCTTATTTTGCAGGAGATGAGGGAAAATAAATATGACCTCCGTACGATGTATGACCATGCGGTTATCCAGATTAATGATACGCACCCGACAATGGTGATTCCTGAATTAATCCGTATCCTTGTGGATGAAAAGGCATTTACCATGGATGAGGCAATCGAGGTGGTAAGCAAAACGTGCGCATATACCAATCATACGATTCTGGCCGAGGCTTTGGAAAAGTGGCCGTTAAAATATCTGGAGAAGGTGGTTCCCCAGCTGGTTCCGATTATCAAAGAGCTGGATAAGAGAATTAAGGCAAAATATGACGACCCGGAGGTACAGATTATTGACGAGGACGACAGGGTGCATATGGCGCATATCGATATCCATTATGGTTTTTCCGTAAACGGCGTTGCGGCAATCCATACGGAAATACTGAAGGATACAGAACTTCATGCATTTTATAAACTTTATCCGGAAAAATTCAATAATAAGACAAACGGAATCACGTTCCGCAGATGGCTGTTATCATGCAATCATGAACTGGCGGATTTCCTGACCGAAACCATCGGCGACAGTTTTAAGAAGGATGCGGACAGACTGGAAAAACTGCTGGAGTCTGCTGACAATCAGCAGGTATTGGACCGGCTGGCAGAGATTAAGATGAACAGGAAAAAGGATTTGGCTGCTTATGTAAAGGAAGCGGAAGGAGTCGTACTGAATCCGGAGTCCATTTTCGATATTCAGGTAAAGAGGCTGCATGAATATAAACGTCAGCAGATGAATGCCCTTTATATCATCCACAAGTATCTGGAAATTAAAGGAGGCAAAAAGCCGTCCACGCCGCTGACTTTCATCTTCGGTGCAAAAGCGGCTCCGGCTTATGTGATTGCGCAGGATATCATCCATTTGCTGCTCGTGCTGCAGGAGATAATCAACAATGACCCGGAAGTGAGTCCTTATATGACGCTTCTTATGGTTGAGAATTACAATGTAAGCTATGCAGAGAAGCTGATACCGGCATGTGATATTTCCGAGCAGATTTCTCTTGCCTCCAAAGAAGCTTCCGGTACCGGCAATATGAAATTCATGCTGAACGGCGCAGTAACCCTCGGTACTTCGGACGGGGCGAATGTGGAAATCCATGAGTTGGTTGGAGATGACAATATCTATATTTTCGGTGAAAAATCCGAGGCTGTCATCAAGCATTATGAGGAAGCGGATTACGTTTCCAAGGACTATTACGAAAAGAACCCTGTCATAAAAGAAGCCGTAGACTTTATTGTCAGCAAGCAGATGCTGAAAGCCGGCCATAAGGAGAATCTGGAAAGACTGTATAAAGAGCTTCTGAACAAAGACTGGTTCATGACGCTGCTGGATTTAGAGGACTATATTGAAACAAAAGACAGGATGTTCAAGGATTACGAAGACCGTCAGAAGTGGAAGAAGATGATGCTGGTAAACATTGCAAAAGCAGGTTTCTTCTCTTCGGACAGGACAATCGAAGAGTATAACAGAGACATTTGGAAGTTGAAATAAAGACACTGGTAAGACCCCGGAGTGTGCGGCGTATGCGGCGGCTCCGGGGTTGTTGATTTGTAACAGTTCAGCCTTCGGCTTCACTGTTGCGTTGATTTCCGGTTTCGGCATATTTACATCTTGCACTTATCCGTTATAAGGTTCATAATAAATAATACAGTTTTCTTTCGGGAGGCATTCCTGTCGGGAAGTTCCGTTTCGATATTCTCCGAAAAATTACGGATGATGCAGATTTGATGCAATTATGATGCGATTTTGATGCATGTGTCCGGTACAATAAAAGTACGGTATGATTTCCGCAGAAAGCGGGATTGGAAATGCCGTGTGCAGGAAGAGAAAAATAGTGTACATGGGGAAGAAGGATAGAAATACATAAGAATAGGATTGGATGAAGATGACAGCTTTTACGGGAATGGAGTTTTTGTTTCGTTTTTTGCCGGCGTTTCTCGCCGTTTATTATATTACGCCTAAAAAATACAGAAATGTGACACTTTTGGGCGGGAGTATCCTGTTTTATGCAGTAGGGGAGCCGTATTTCGTGTTGCTGCTGGCAGCGGCAGTCTGGCTGAATTATGTATTGGCATCGAAAGTGGAACGCCACAGGAATTATCATAAAGAAAAGAAAAAAGGTACGGTCTGGCTGGTCATTGCGCTGGTGATGGATGCGGGGCTGCTGGCAGCGTTTAAGATATCGGGGGCTTTTCTGGGAACCGGCATTCTGCCTTTGGGACTGAGCTTTTATTTGTTTAAGATGATTTCTTTCCAGATTGATATTTACAGGGGAGAAATCGGGGAGATGCCCACTTTTCAGCGGACAGCAGTTTATTTCACTATGTTTCCCCAGTTGGTATCGGGACCGATTATGCGGTACAACGAAGGGGTTATGGCAACGAATGAGAGGGAGTATTCATGGGAAAAAGTTGAAGAAGGACTTTGGTATTTTATTGTCGGCCTGGGGACGAAAGTATTGCTGGCAGACCGTCTGGCGATTCTGTGGAAGGATATCAGTGTGATAGGGTATGAGAGTATTTCCACACCGCTGGCATGGCTGGGGGCGGCAGGATATTCCATGGAACTGTATTTCGACTTTTGGGGATATTCTCTTATGGCATCAGGAATCTGTGTGATGCTGGGGATGCCCTTTATTCACAATTTTAACCATCCTTACGCGTCTAAAAGCATCGGGGAATTCTGGAGACGGTGGCATATCACATTAGGGAGTTTTTTCAGGGACTACATCTATATCCCTCTTGGCGGCAGCCGGGTAGGGGACAGCAGGACGGTGCGGAATCTGCTGGTGGTATGGCTGCTTACGGGATTGTGGCATGGCGGCAGCCTGAATTTTGTCCTTTGGGGTATGGTGCTGTTTGTACTGATTGTAATCGAAAAGATGTGGCTGTGGAGAATCTTCCGTAAAGTCCCTCTTTTGGGGAGATGTTATGTGCTGCTGCTTATTCCGGTTACGTGGGTATTCTTTGCCATTACCGATTTGGAACAGCTGAGCATTTATCTGGGCAGGATGTTTCCGTTTGCAGGGAGCGGCATTGCGGTGAATCCGAGCGATGTAGTGAAGAATCTGCGGATGTACTGGCCCTATCTGTTATGCGGTGCGGTATGGTGCGTGCCGGTCGTATACCGGTTTTTTGAAAAGCATCGGAAGAATCCGGTATCGGTTGTATTGACTGTTTTGATTTTCTGGATGTCGGTTTACTGTCTGGTGAGCATGGGTAACAATCCGTTCGCGTATTTGAAGTTTTGATAAAAGTTCTGATAAAAGAGGACGGACGGGCGGAATCTTCCAAATGGAGGGTTCGGATAAAAGGGGATAGGCGGAAAAGCAGAAACAGAGGGCTGCGGCATAAAAAGAGGATGGACGGAGAAGCAGAAGGCTGCGGCATATTTTTGGACAGGATGTAGGTGTGATTATGGAATGGATAAAGAAATGTCCGGTTTTTTTCTTATTGATGGTAAGCGGGGTGCTTTTTTCAATAGTAGGAATCATCGGGAGTTTTTCAATGTATAGAGGATATGAGCTTCAGCTGCTGAAACAGCCGTTTCTGGTACTGATGATGGAAGGGATTGATAAGGGTGTAATGCCGTGGGAAGCGTGCGGCATTCAGATACCTGCCGGAAACAGTGCGAGCGAGACTGCTGCAGAGGCGTATAGCTCCGGTCAGAGCATAGAGGAGCTGGCTGAGACGGGGGTATATGGGGAAGAGACGGATGGAACCCTGCTGGCAGCGGCGGATGAAACAGCCGGAATAAAAGCAGCGGATGAGAATGTGCAGGAGGATGTGCAGACGGAGCCGTTTCCGGATGCAGCGGACGGGCCGGAGGAACCGGTTGCTTACGAATTTCAGGAAGTGACGGAAGATTACTTTAATGATGCAGTGTTTATCGGCGATTCCAGAACGGTGGGATTGTTCGAGTATGGAGGCCTGGAGGAACGGGCGGATTTCTTTGCAAAGATTTCCCTTACGATTTATGATGTATTCACTGAGCCGGTGGCAAAGGATGAGGAGACAGGAGAGAAAATAACAGTAGAGGAGGCGCTTTCAAAAAAGCAGTACGGCAAGGTGTATCTAATGCTGGGAATCAATGAGCTGGGGACGGGGAATACCGAATATTTTATGAAGAGTTATACGGCGGCGGTGGAAAAAATACGGGAGCTTCAGCCGGATGCAATCATTTTTGTGGAAGGGATTATGAGGGTGACGGGAGAGAAGAATGAGAACGACCCGATTTTCAACAACACCAATATCAATGAAAAAAATGATGCGATTGCTACGCTGGCGGATAACAGGGATGTTTTTTATATTGATGTGAATGAGGTGGTATGTGACGAAAACGGGGATTTGATTGGCGAGTATACGATTGATGAGATTCATCTGAAGGCAAAATATTATGAAATCTGGAAAGATTTCCTGCTGAAGCATGGGATTGTAAAAGAAGGGAAGTGATGAATAATTTTCCGTATTTTCAGGATAATACTATATTATGTGCGGCATTGCGGATTCGGATGTGAAACCGGAGAATGCAGGATTCAGGACCAGAAAGGAGCAGATGGTATAGTATGAGTCAGGAAACGGGTGGAACATATACATTGGGGAAACAGAGCGTGGAAATAAAAAATCCTGTTTATATCAGGGAAAGTGCCAGCGTAGTGGGAACGAAGGAAGGACAGGGACCGCTGGCGGAATTGTTTGATATGGTGGGACAGGATGATATGTTCGGATGCGGTTCGTGGGAGGAGGCGGAAAGCAGCTTACAGAAAGATGCGGTATACCTTGCGTTGGGAAAGGCAGGATTGAAGAAAGAAGAAATCCGCTATCTTTTTGCCGGGGACTTGCTGGGACAGTCCATTGCCAGCAGCTTCGGGCTGGCGGGTTACGGGATACCGCTGGCCGGCCTTTACGGGGCATGTTCTACCTGCGGATTATCCTTAAGTTTGGGGGCGATGGCAGTGAATGCCGGTTATGCGGAACATGTGGTATGCGTGACTTCCAGTCATTTTGCCAGTGCGGAGAAGGAGTTTCGTTTTCCTTTGGGATACGGCAGCCAACGGCCGCTTTCCGCCTCCTGGACAGTGACCGGAAGCGGGGCTTTTGTCCTGAGCAGCGGTCAGGGAAAGAAAGCGCGGGCACGGATTACGGGGCTGACGACCGGAAAAATCATGGATTACGGGCTGAAGGATTCGATGAATATGGGGGCCTGCATGGCTCCGGCAGCCTGCGATACGATTTATCAGAACTTAAAAGATTTTGGAAGGCAGCCATCGGATTATGATAAAATCATAACAGGGGATTTAGGGACGGTGGGGCAGCACGCCCTGATTGACCTTTTAAATGAAAAAGGAGTCGATATTGCCGGACAGCATATGGACTGCGGAATCGAAATTTATGATGCAAAGAAACAGGATACCCATGCAGGAGGGAGCGGCTGCGGCTGCAGCGCAGTGACATTGTCCGCCTATGTCCTTAAGAAGATAGAAGAGGGAGTATGGAAGCGGGTGCTTTTCGTTCCCACCGGGGCGCTTTTAAGCAAAACCAGTTTCAATGAAGGGCAGACGGTACCGGGGATTGCGCACGGGGTTGTAATAGAGGGTGTGTAAATCTGTGAGTCAAAAGCATAAGACCCGTAAAAACCAACGGGTTTTATGCTTTTTGTGTGCCCGACGGTGTGCTCCGGAGCCAGAGCACAGCCGTTGGGGAGGCGGGGATTGAAAATTGACGTTCCTGAGCGGTTGTTGTTGAATAAGGCTTGAAGTCAGCAGCTTTCGCTGTTATAATAGGCACGAAAGAAACGGAAGGGAAAGACAGCTATGAAGCAGGAAGAAAAACATCTTTTTAGTAATAAGGATTTATGCAGGCTATTAATCCCTTTGATGGTGGAGCAGCTGCTTGCCTCGCTGATGGGTACGATTGATACGATGATGGTAAGCAACATCGGTTCCGCCGCCATATCCGCAGTATCCCTGGTGGATTCCATCAACATTCTGGTGATACAGGCTTTTTCCGCGCTTGCGGCAGGCGGTACGATACTTTGTTCCCGGTATATCGGGCATAAAGATGAGAAGGAAGCAAAACGGGCTGCCGAACAGGTAATCTTTGTAGTGGCGGTGGTGGCGGCAGCGGTTACTGTACTGTGTCTGTTATTCCGTATTCCTTTGTTAAGGCTGGTGTTTGGGAGTGTGGAGCCGGCGATTATGGAAGCATCGGAAACATACTTCTTTTATACGGCGATTTCTTTTCCGTTTATTGCGCTGTATGGAGCAGGAGCTTCCATATTGCGTGCGCAGACGGATACGAAACGGCCTATGGTGATATCGGTAATATCCAATTTCCTCAATGTCGGAGGGAATGCTTTTCTGATATGGGGGCTGCATATGGGAGTGGCAGGTGCGGCGGTATCGACGCTCATATCCCGTATTTTCTGTGCTTTTGCGGTATTTATCGTGTTAAGGAAACCGGGGCAGATGATTGTCATAAGGAATTATCTGCGGATACGTCCCGATTGGGGGCTGATACGCAAAGTGCTGGGAATCGGTATTCCTTCCGGAATCGAGAACAGTATGTTCCAGTTCGGTAAGCTGGCAATACAGTCTACGGTATCCACACTTGGTACGGCGGCAATTGCGGCACAGGCGATGACGAATATTCTGGAGGGGCTGAACGGAGTTGCGGCAATGGGCGTGGGCATCGGCCTTATGACAGTGGTCGGACAGTGCATCGGTGCAAACAGAGAGGATGAAGCGGTTTATTACATAAAAAAGCTCTCTGTCGTGGCGGAAGTGGTACTGACAGTCAGCTGTCTTATGGTATTTGCGCTGACAAAACCGGTTACCATATTGGGCGGGATGGAAGCAGAAAGCGCGGCTATGTGTTTCCGTATGGTAACGGCGATTACGATTGTGAAACCTCTGGCATGGACGATGTCCTTCATTCCCGCGTATGGGATGAGGGCAGCGGGCGATGTGCGCTTTTCCATGATTACTTCCTGCGTGAGCATGTGGCTGTGCCGTGTGACATTGTGTGTATTCTTATGCCGCAGGATGGGATTCGGGCCGATGGGAGTGTGGATTGGAATGTTTGCGGACTGGACGGTAAGGGGAATGACTTTTGCGGTGCGTTTTAAGAGCAGGCGCTGGTTATCGGCTTAAAGCAAAGTTTACAGATTAATGGAGATGGATGAAAATGAAAGATTCGAAGATGGATTTAACAGATAAAAGCATGGCGGAACAGAGCAGGAATATTACTGCAATCGTGGGAATCTGTATTATGAACGGTATTCTGACGGCTGCTTATCTGGTGGAGCTGATTAAGGGGACGCGTACCCCCGGTTCTTATGCAATCGTGGCATTTTGGTGCATTTTTCCAAGTGTGGCATCGGTATTGGCCTACCTGAAGCGGAGGGATACGGAGTGGGTACGGTATATTGCCACATTGGGCTTTGCCGTTTTGTATACATATATCCGTTTTACGACCACGACTAATCTGGCATTCTGTTATGTAATTGTCATTTATGTCATATTGGCTGTATATGTGGACCGGTATCTGTCCATTATGCTGGGGAGTTTCGCAGTACTGGTCAATGTGGCGCTTGTGATATACCGTTTTGTGACAGTGGGACTGACACCGCAGGAAATTACGGAGACGGAGATTATTATCGCCTGCCTTGTCCTGTCCAGTGTATTTACGCTGATGGCTATATCCAGGATTTCTAAAATTAATGGCGCGAATATCGAGGCGGCGGAGAGGGAAAAGAAACAGTCCGAGCAGCTGCTGGGTACGATATGGAAAGCAGCGGATTCCATGGCGGCAGGAGTGGAAAAAGCCACAGGGGAGACAGAACAGCTGAAGAGTTCCATTGAAATGTCGAAACGGGCAATGGAGGAACTGACAGGGGGCGCCAATGATGCGGTTTCCGCTATTATGGTACAGCAGAAAAATACGGATGAAATCAGCAGACGGATACAGGAAGTGGGAGAAATGACCGCTTCTATTATGGACAGCGTAGGCAGGGCGGAGGACAGTCTTGGCGGCGGTCAGCAGGCGATGGACCTTCTGCTTCATCAGGTCGGTGTTTCTGAGTCGGCGGGCAGAATAGTTGCAGGGGAAATGGAAGAACTGCAGAAGTATGCGGATAAGATGCAGGGCATTATGGAACTAATCAGCAGTGTGGCGTCCCAGACGAGTCTGTTGGCGCTGAATGCCAGTATCGAGGCAGCGCGGGCCGGAGAGGCCGGAAGGGGATTTGCAGTAGTTGCTGCGGAAATATCGAATCTGGCAGGACAGACCAGCAGCGCTACCGGCGATATAAAGCCTGTGATTGAGAATATGACCAGGTCCCTGAATAAAGTAGCGGAGTCCGTCAACGGGCTGCTGCAGAGTAATGAGCTGCAGAGCGGCTATGTCAGTGATACGGCGGATTGTTTTAAGCAGATACATGGCAGTACGCAGAGTATTTTCGGTCAGATGGACCGGCTGAAAGGCACGGTAGACGGTGTGGAGGATGCCAACCGGATTATCATACAGAGTGTGGAGAATGTATCGGCAGTGATGGAAGAGGTAACGGCCGGAGCAAATGAAACATTAGAGGGCAGTAACAGGAATCTGGATGGCGTGCAGGAGATTGTGGAGATTATGGAGACGCTGAATGAAAGCGCGGAGGAACTGCATAATTCGCATTAATTCCGGGAAATTTCAAGATTTGAGAGATGGCATGAATGGGAATGAAAACAGGCGGTGAAAAATGTGGTTAAGTTGCAATAACCGTATTTTTCCCGCTTTTTTTTCCGTAATACATCCGCTCGTCGGCGAGATTCACTAAAGAAGAGAAGTCATTGGCCTCCTCGGTGAAACTGATGCCGAAAGTGGCGGTTACATGAAATTCGCTGCCTGCATGATGGAAATGGTAGGATGCAATCGCTTTGCGGAGGTTTTGAATCTGCTTCACAGCTTCTTCCCTGGTTGTTTCATGAATGAGCAGGACAAATTCCTCTCCGCCCCATCTGGCAATATCCGTATGCGGAGGGCATACAGTCTGCATAATGGTAGAAAGGGTGGACAGCACATAATCGCCGCATGGGTGGCCGTAAGTATCGTTGATATGTTTAAAGTTGTCCACATCAACCATGGTTATGGCCATAGAAAGGGCAGTTTCCGGATTTTCCTGCGCCTGGCTGAATTTCTCTAAAAGATAATTGCGTGTATAAAGCTGCGTCAGTCCGTCATGGTGCAGGAGCGTCTGAAGGTTCTGATTCTGCTCTATGAGTTCCCGTCTGGTAAATACAGAGGAAAGGTTGGAAATAAAGGCTGCATAAATAATGACTCCGAAACATGCCGCGGCATTGAACAGGTAAATGTAGCTGATTCCTTCGCCGGCAGAAACGGAGATTAACGGCATATGAGTGTTGGAATAGAGCTTTAATCCAATGAATACAAACAGTTCCCCGATGGAGAAGAAATAGGGGATATAAATGTTTTTATAAGGACAGATGTATACCATGGAACAGAGTGCAATCAGATAGAAAGCGTAGCCGGACGACCATCCCACGTATACGGTGGTCAGCGAGGCAAAAAAGGCCACCTCTATATGGACCAGAGCCACAATCAGGCGGTAATGGCGGGGAGAGAGGGTAATCCGTATGACAGTATAGAAAACAATACTGAATAAATTATAGAACAGCATAGGATAAATATGCAGTATGCCAAAGGTCAGCGCGATGACGATATGCGCGGCCAGACAGAGATTGACCGCCTGGACGTATACGTTATGGACACTGGTTTTTGCGGGGTTTTGTTTTTTCATGTATATAAATCCTTCCTGAATTCCTGATTTTCCGAAAGCGTACTTTATGCTTCCAATATTATACTATATATTCCGCAAAAATAAAATAAATTTTCCTGTTTTCGTGTTTTTTGTCAACGGAAAGTTGATAATTGGAGCAGGTTAGGATATAATGTCGTTATATATGGGGGTTGGGTGTTAAGATGCTTCAAAAAATAAAGAAATTAATATTTCAAGACGTAAAAAATGAAAATGAAACGAAAAAAGTTTCTGTGATATTAAGGCTGAATGCAATTGTCATGTGCATTTATTTTTTATGTCTTCTGTGTACCTTTTTTGTGTCAGGGGAGATACGGCTGATTGTATGGTGTATTCCCTGTTTCTGTTCCTTCGCGGCGGCATTCTGCACGACTTACCTGAATAAAACAGATTTGGCGGTAATCGTTTCCCATATTGTAATGGTGTGCTGGGTGATAGGGTTTATATGGGAATTCGGATGGGACTGCGGCGCACAGCATTTTATTTTTGTGCTGGTCGTGCTGAATTTTACGGTATGTTATGAAAAGATGTCATGGAAAATCGTAATGGTTCTGGCGGCATGTGCCCTGCGGCTTCTGCTTTATGTTTATACCAATATCCATGAACCGCGCTGTGTGCTGGATTCCGGAACGAGCATTCTGTTCCAGGTCATTAATACTGTGTTTACGTTTACCGCAATAGCGGTCATACTGCTGGTATTTGCCAGGGATTCGCAGGAAATGGAGCAGAAACTCATACAATATAATGAAAAACTGCACCGCCAGGCTTCCGTTGACCCGCTGACCGGGCTGCTGAACCGGCGCGGCATAAAGGAGTATCTGGAAAAGGCGGCCGCCGATTATAAGAGCAGGAAGATAGAGAATCTGTCTGTCGCCATCGGGGATATAGATTTTTTCAAGCGGGTCAATGATACATACGGGCATGAGTGCGGAGATGTCGTGCTAAGGGATATTGCAGCGGTTTTTAAAGAAAATGTGGAGAGGTGCGGCGAAGTAAGCCGGTGGGGCGGTGAAGAGTTTTTATTTGTATTTCAGAATCTCAATGGGGATGAGGCATTGACTTTCTTAGAGGAATTGCGGGAGAAGCTGAAGAAAATGGAAATCCCGTACAAGGGCGAGACGATAAAAGTAACAATGACGTTTGGGCTGGGCGAGTTTGATTTTCAGCGGGGAATGGACTATTCCATCAACGAGGTGGACGGGAAACTATACGAAGGAAAAGCAGCCGGCCGGGACCGGATTGTATACTAAGGTTTCGCAGGGGGCTTGCGGAACTGGAATAAAAAACAGCAGAAGCCCGTACAGCCCTCAGAAAACTTACGGATGTGAAGCAGCCGGAAGTTGTTCTGCCAAAAAAAGGGCTGGGAGGGTTTCTGCGGAACTGGAATAAGAACTGGAATAATAAAAACAGCAGAAGCCCGTACAGCCCCCAGAAAACTTACGGATGTGAAGCAGCCGGAAGTTTTCTGCCAAAAAGGGGCTGGGAGGGTTTCTGCGGAACTGGAATAAAGAAAACTGGAATAGGAGAACAGAAATGTTATTCAGATGCAGGAACTGCGGAGGGAATGTGGTTTACAGTCCGGAGCGCAATAAGATGTTTTGCCCGCATTGTGACGGGATTGACAGTGAGGAAAAGGCGGGCGGCGATGCAGGAACGGAATGCATCAACTGCGGGGCGCCGTTGGAGATAAAGGAATACAATTCCACCTGTAAATGCGAATATTGCGGGAGTTATATGATATTGGATGAGAGGGTGGACGGGAAATACCGTCCGCATTTAATCATCCCTTTTAAAATCGGAAAAGACCGGGCTGTGGAGCTGATGAGGCAGGAGTTTAAAAGCCGGGTATTTGCGCCGGACAGCTTTCTTTCCGAAGCTACTTTGGAGGAAATGAAAGGGCTTTATGTTCCTTTCTGGATGTATGATTACGCCGCCAGATGCGATTACGCCGGGACGGGTACAAAGGTGCGCGTATGGACTGGAGGGGATACGCAATATACGGAGACTTCCTATTATCATGTGGAACGGAATCTGGATATCGATTTTGACCGGATACCGGTGGATGCTTCCATAGAGATGAACGATGATATCATGGATTTGATGGAACCGTTTGATTACCGGCAGTTAGAAGGTTTTACGGAGGAATATATGTCCGGCTTTTACGGGGAAATATACAATATGGGAGCGGAGGAACTGGAAAACCGGGCGAAAGAGAAAGCCGCGAGGGATGCGGACAGCCTGCTGAAAGAATCTATTTCCGGATATGCGTCATTGGTACAGGAGCGGAAACGGATGGATTTGGACCGGGAAGGTGTGCAGTATGCCCTGCTTCCGGTATGGAGATACCGGTATCGGTATCAGGACAGGGAGTATGAATTCCATGTGAACGGTCAGACGGGAAAAATCATAGGCGCTGTGCCTGTGTCAAAGAAGAAAGTGCTGGCATACGGCGGTACGGTGTTTGCCGTCCTTTGGGCTGCTTTATCGCTGCTTTTACATATAGCGGAGGTGATATGATGATTTACGGAAACTGCATCTGCGTAATAAGGAAATGAAGGCAGAGGGAGAAAGGACAGGACATTGGAATGAAACAATATATACGTTATTTTAAATGGTATTTCGTTTGCGTCTGGGTGCTGGCGGCGGTATATGCAGGCATTCTCCTGCTGCACGGCAGTTCAGATGCGGGCGGACGCACCAACGGCGAATGTCTGACCGGAGAGAGGGTTTTTGATTACGGAGAAGTTCTCTCTGCGGAGGAGGAAGAGAAACTACGGGAACTCATTGCAAAGAGAGAGCGGCAGACGGGCTGCGATATTGTCCTCGTGACGCTGGACGAATCTTTGGAGGAATATGCGAGGGAAAGAGAGCCGTATGTTCCTTATGAGGAGTTTGTGAGGGTGTATGCGGAGGAGTTCTATGACGGGAACGGATTCGGATATGACGGGCCGTCGGGGGACGGCGTGTTGCTGGTTGACAATTGGTACAGGGAAGCGGACGGGAATGTATATACATGGTTCTGTGCAGCAGGAAAGGCGGATAAAAAGTATAACCTGGCCATGATGAATCATTTGCTGGATGTGGTGTACCGTTATGTGGAACGCAGTCCCTATAAGGCGTACCGGGCTTATATCAATGAGTTTTATCATGATATGACGGGGAGCGGGAGGAATTTGTATGGGGCTGTGGGATTGAGGGTTGTTCCTTTTGCGGCGGCTCTGCTGGTAATGCTGTTGTTCATAGCGCTTCATTGGAACGGTGAAAAGGGAAAGAAGACAGTGACGGCAGCAGCTTATGTAAACGGCGGCAGGCCCCGCATCAACAAAAAAGAAGATATACTGGTGAATAAGGTGGTGACGAAGCGGAAAATCCAGACGAGCAGCGGGAGTGGAGGAAGAAGCGGCGGAAGGAGCGGCGGAAGCCACAGTCATGGAGGACATCATGGTGGTGCGGGACATCACAGATAACATAGAATGACAGAAGACTAGGCGGAATCAATGCAAGCGGGCAGAGGAAAAGCCTTTCCCCTGCCCGTGCGCCGCTGACGTGCCACATCAGAGCGTGTGCATCAAACGCCGTCACGCTTCGCGGGCCGGCTTATGGTGAATTAGATGTAAATAAAAGTGGAAGTTATATCGTACTATACTGCCATCACACAAGATTCATTATAAAATGGTATCTTGGAATCATGCGTAATAAACTTCATACCTTCTGATTTCGCCTGTGCAATCATAATCCGGTCAAAGGGGTCATTATGCACCTGATGCTCATTATGGAATACCAGCGTTTCCAATGCTGCTACATGCCTGTCTGTAATCGGAATCATCTGATATCCCATCCTTCTGCATAACTCTGACAATTTAGAGCCGCTAAGCCGGATTTTATCCGGCTTTGACATATATTTTATTGTTGTTTCCCACACAGATGCAGAACTGTAGTAAACTGAATTTTGGGCATCCATAATCAAAGCTTTTGCCTGTTCCGACAATTTGAGGTTATCATCCAGTGCCCATAAAATAATATGTGTATCTAATAACAGTTTCATTTCAACACTCCAAACATTTTCGCAATTTCAGGATTCATCTCGTCAAAATCATAATCGTCATCATACAGATTCTGTCCTTTGGCAATTCCGATTCTCCCCGCAACTGTTACGTCTTTCTTTTCATCGGTTTCCGGCTGCATGAAACGGTCTATCATTTCCAATAAAAACTGCAAATTATCTTCTGAAAGTCCACTGATTTTTTGAACAACCTGTTCCTGTAATACCGACATAGAAACACCGCCTTTCCACCATTAAATCAACTGCCCCGGCTATCTGCCTGTTCTTAGTATACACAAATACGGGCTGCTATACAATTGTAAATTCTCTTTTCAGGCATTTTAACAGCTTATTTTTCTGTCATTCTTTCAATGTGTAAAATGAAACGGATGTACAAATTATTATCCATGAGTAGTACACACAGATAACGATTATCTACGCAAAAACACAAATCCGGCATCGCCGCTGATACAGATAGTTTATTCCCGCGAGCGATGAGCCAAGTGGCAGCAACATTTGGCGACTGCCGCGAGGGTCAAATACCAACACATCTTCGATGTGTTGGCGCTCTGCAGCGCTGCAAGTTTGATACTCCGCTGCTTGCAGCGGGGTATTTGATTCCCGCGTATGGACAGAGCAGAAATAGTTCTTTTTTCGCAATTTAGTTTGTGCTATAATTAGTTACAGATTTTCCTTGTCTCCGTACTGCTTCGGTCGGCACAGAGTAGCTGTCCACCGGGGCTGCATTCCGCTTTGGACGGCGCCAGACGGATGTTCACTGGACATTCAGTGCCATTTTATATCATTATTATCAGAATTAATATTCGCGGAACTAGAAAACAGACATTTACAGGCAGACAAAGAATGAGGTAAAAGTGATGAAAAAAATATATAGTGTATTAAGAATTATGTTGTGGAGTTTTATCGGCGTTTTTATTGGAAGCAGCCTTTTCAAATGGTACGACTATAAGACACATCCCGATTTGTATGTCATGCAGTCTGCCCCATGGTATTTAAGTATCGAAATCAGTGCCGTATTCACAATTATAGTTGTGATTTTAATTTTCACTATTATGCGGATTATTAGGAAAAGGCATTTATAAGGCGGCTTTAAGCAGGCCGGACAGACAACCCGTCAAAAGCTAAGTCAACAACCCCGCTGCAAGCAACGGGGTATGTGACCCTCGCGGCAGTTGCCAAATGCCTGGAGATGCTCTGCATCTCTTAAGCAGCCACTTGGCTCGTTGCTCGCGGGAATCAAAGACCCCGCCGCGCGGGGCTCAGCTCTGTTGACACCCTTCCTTTGGATGCCCCTGTGCATAAAAAAACAACCCACATGACGGTATGGGTTGTTTTTATGTTATGTACAGGAGTACGTAAAGAAGTCAGCTGCTTCGCAGCACGCACTCCGTACGATGAGCAGGGGAAAAACCTTCCCTGCGATTGTATTATATATTAAAATTAAGCCATCTTATTAACAGCCTGAGCAAGACGGGATACTTTTCTGGAAGCGGTATTTTTATGATATACGCCCTTTGTAGCAGCCTTGTTAATAGCTGAAGTAGCGGCTACTAATGCAGTGGAAGCAGCAGCTTTGTCGTTTGCGGCAACAGCGGCATTTACTTTCTTGATAGCCGTTTTAACGCCTGATTTGACAGCTTTGTTCCTGTCTGCCCTTTTTTGATTTACCAAAATCCTTTTTTTTGCAGATTTGATGTTAGCCAAGACCTACACCTCCTATTGTGTTCGATTCCTTTATTACGGTTCGTTAATATTTTCATTAGGGATTCCATTAAGCCGGACACGGACGTTTTAATGGAAACACACGCATATTATTGTAGAATAAGAGCTTGTGTATGTCAATACATATTTTATTTATTTTTGCAAAAAATAGTAACAGTTATGGTGTGAGCGGTAACATTTTATCACAAAAAATATACTTGCATAGATTAAACAAAGAAAAGGTTTGGGAGCGGACAGATGAGTTGTTTTCAGGTAAGAACGGATTTGGCTTTGGAAGCCAGAGAGGGTATAGGAGAAGCGGAAAGAGAAATTCACGGGGTCAGCGTGGAGGAGAGCTATGATAAGAAAAATGAAATCCGCGTGACCAGGGTAGTAATCGAGACAAAGAACGGAGCTAAGGCGATGGGTAAGCCGATGGGGGTCTATATTACTCTGGAAGCTCCCGGTATGATTGAACCGGAGGAGGATTATCATCAGGAGATTTCGTCCGCACTGGCCGGACAGTTAAAGAGCATCATCCCTGATGCGGAAAAGGAGCAGTCCATCCTGGTGGTAGGGCTGGGGAACCGGGATGTGACGGCGGATGCGCTTGGGCCGAACGTAGCGGATAACCTGTTTGTGACAAGGCATGTGGTAAAAGAATACGGGAAGGCCGCATATAATAAGTCACGGATGCATATGGTGAGCAGCATTGTGCCGGGGGTTATGGCCAAAACGGGCATGGAGAGCGCGGAAATCATTCGGGGCGTCGTGGAGCAGACAAGGCCGGACCTGGTCATTGTGGTGGATGCCCTGGCAGCGCGGAGCACGAAGCGGCTGAACCGGACGATACAGATAACCAATACGGGCATCCATCCCGGCTCCGGTGTGGGAAATCATAGGAATGCCCTGACCAAAGAGAGTCTGGAGGTGCCTGTCATTGCCATCGGGGTTCCGACCGTGGTGGATGCGGCGACCATCGTAAATGACGCCACATCGGGCCGTATGCCCGCCAATCTTACGGAATTGAATAATATGTATGTAACGAGTAAGGATGTGGATTATCAGGTAAAGCAGATTAGCCATATTATTTGTGACGCGCTGAACGAAGCGTTGGAATTATAGAAGGATTTCCGGCATATAATGGGCTAGTGTAACGATTTGTAATTAACCAGACTTTATTCTTGCCTGAATCTTTGTCTGCGTCGTTGCTTTTTCTTGACGCAGCCACCGCTACGCCTGCGAAAAAGCGCCTTGCATACAAAAGATTCATTCTGCGAATAAAGTCCGGTTATTTCAAAATCGTTACACTAGGGCATGTTTGTCATCCGGTTTTGGCCGGTCCGGCGCATGTTCCATGGCGGAGAGGTGAGGCGGTTGTATTCCGGAAACGGCGGAAAAAGAAAACGGATAAAGCGGAAAGTGATAAGGATAGGTGCAGCGGTGCTGATAGGGGCGGCTTTTTTGTGTACCGCAGCCGGCGTTTTATCGGAGAAACCGGAGAAGGAGCGGGGAGGTATCTGGAAAAAGGCAGTTTTGTGGATGCAGGAGGAAACGAAACGGACATACCTGCCTATCTTTGCTTTTGTGGAAGAGGAGACAGGCAGGTCTGTAAGGACGGAGCGCTTTTTTCATGAACTGCTGCTTTCTGCAATGCCCCTGTACCAATACAGCGAGGAACAGAATGAGGGGAGCGTCAGCATAGAGGATGCGGATACGTACGATTTGCTTATTCGTATGGAAGGTACGGACGAGGAACATAAGGAAGTGGGGGAAGACGGATTGGAATATGAGGATGATGCGCTGCACATAGACGGGGATTTGCAGCGTGCCATGCTGAAGGAAAACAGTTTACATAATGAAGACGGGGAAGAGAAGGAAGGGCGGAAAGAAAATGCGGATGAAGAGGACGGAGAGGAAGAAGAAAACGGCGGATTCCGTAAAGCGGAGGAAAAGAGTTACCGCTATGACTGGGATGAGGTGAGGGAATACGAGGATATCGTATCTGCTTTTTATGCCATTGACAGTACGACTTCCATTACGGATAAGCAGCTGAATCTGGAAAATCTGCTGGGGCGGGACATGAGTGTGAAAAAGGATGGGGAGAACCCTCAGATATTGATTTACCATACCCATTCGCAGGAGGCGTTTGCGGATTCCGTCGAGGGAGATACATCCACGACCATTGTGGGGGCAGGAGAGCGCCTGGCACAAATCCTGCGGGAAGAATATGGATTTACGGTGCTGCATCATACGGGGGAATATGATGTGACGGCAAGAGATTATGCCTATTCCAATTCGCTTCCCGCGTTGGAACAGCTGCTGGCGGAAAACCCTTCCATTGAGGTGGTGATTGACCTGCACCGGGATGCGGTGCCGGAGGGAAAGAAACTGGTGGTGGAGCTGCAGGGGCGGCCGACGGCGCAGTTTATGTTTTTTAACGGGCTGAGCAGAACGAGGCAGAACGGGGATATTGATTATCTGGAAAATCCTTATGTGAACGATAATCTGGCGTTTTCTTTTCAGGCACAGGTGGCGAGCAACGAATATTATCCGGGAGTGGCAAGGCGGATATATCTGAAGGCATACCGTTACAACATGCATCTGCGGGCAAAGTGCATGTTGATTGAGCTGGGGGCGCAGACGAATACGGTGGAAGAGATTATGAATGCCTGTGACCCGCTGGCACATGTGATTGCAAAAGTACTCAGCGGGGAAACAGGGGATGTGGCGCGGGAGGCGGCGGATGTGGAGCTGATAGAGTAGGATGGTGCGGGAGCGGTATGGACAGGGCTGTCCCGTAATACTGGACTGCCAAAGCAGGTGAGGACAAAAAGACCGCTTTCCTGTTTGTAAAAAAGTCAAAGTGTTAAAGGCGTTGTCGAAGTTTGTGAACAGACGGACCGCATGGAAAACAAATTTATCCGTGTAGACGAGGTGGCGCAGGAGCTTTCCATATCAAAGCCTTACGCTTACAAGCTCATTAAAAATTGAATGACGAGCTGAAAGAAAAGGGGTTTATCACGATTGCGGGGCGTGTGAACCGCCAGTATTTTGAGGAAAGACTCTATGGGGCAGGAAAGGGGGAAAATTAAATGCCAGTATTTAAGAATGAGAGCAACGGCACTTGGTATGTGATGGCAAGGTATGTGAACTGGAAAGAGGAGCGGAAAGAGTATAAGCAGTTTGTTTATCTTAATCTGCTGATAAGCGGCACTCCTGCCGGGGAGTGCTGAATAATCCTAAGCAAAAGAAGTTGAGAAATTGAAAATTTCCATGTTTTCGTGTATAATTGGAAAAGTAAATCGGACTAAGAATTCTCTGTTTAAGGAGATAAAGTATGAAGATAATCAATAAAAATATAGATAGTGGAAAAGCATTTGATTGGGGGAAAATATCTTCAGATTATAGTCTATTATTAAACATCCAGAGTTGCAAGTATATGTTGCTGATTTTGGAAAAAAGGATGATTGGTGCTTGGTTGCAGAAATAAAAAAGAAGATTGTGGGTGCAGTATGGGTGCGTATTATGAATGATTATGGGCACATTGATGATGAAACGCCGTCATTTGCTATATCTCTTTATGGAGAGTATAGGCATTTAGGGGGTGTACGGCACTTATGAAGGCTATGCTGCAACTTCTAAAAGATAGAGGATATAAGCAGACACCTATCTGTGCAGAAAGCAAATTATGCAGTTAATATGTACCGAAAAGCAGGGTTTGAGGTGGTTGGTGAAAATGAGGAAGAATATATAATGATTTGTCAGTTGCAGCATGGTAAAAGGAGATAATGAGAAACAATGAAAAATATGAAAATAGACGCTAACGGAACAGAAATCAGAGTAATGGGTGATGTTGTCAATGAAGATGCCTATATATCCCTGACAGATATTGCAAAATATAAAAATCCAGATAATGCTTTCATCGTAGTTGCAAATTGGATGCGTAATCATTCTACAATTTCTTTTTTGGGGTTGTGGGAACAGATTCACAATCCGAATTTTAAACCTATCGAATTCGATAGGTTTAAATCAGAATCGGGTGATAACGCATTTACACTGACACCGCAACAATGGATAAAAGCAACGGATGCAGTAGGTATTATATCAAAATCAGGACGATATGGCGGAACTTATGCTCATACGGACATTGCTTTTGAGTTTGCATCGTGGATTTCTCCAGAATTTAAGCTGTATATTATCAAGGACTATCAGCGATTGAAGAAAGATGAAGCAAATAGGCTTGCGATTGGGTGGGATGCTAAGAGGGAATTCTCAAAGATAAATTACCGTATTCACACAGACGCAGTAAAAGAATTTTTAATAACGCCTACATTATCTCCGCAGGAAATGGCATATACATACGCTTCTGAAGCAGACATTCTTAATATGGCGTTGTTTGGGAAAACGGCGGCACAGTGGAGAAATGAAAAAGGGATAAGCGGAAAAGCACCGAATATCAGAGATTTTGCATCAGCAGAAGAATTGGTTGTGCTTATCAATTTGGAAGATACGAATGCTGATTTGATAAGACAGGAAGTGCCTAAAATTGAGCGGTTAAAGATATTGAGAGATAAGGCATATAGGCAGTTGGAACTTTTAAAGAAGAATCAGGAAACCCTTGATGCTCTGAAGAAAAATCTTGATATATCAAATAATCAAAGGATTTACATACTCGACAGAGAATAACTCCTAAACAAAATTGGTTAGGAAAGGTCAAGTGCGAGTCGTCTTGGTATGCTTTCTTTGCGTAGGTATCAAGAAGGGAATCATCCGGCATTAATTTATTCACGAATGCGGCAAAAAGGGCGATATTCCGGTTCTCATAAGCTTTGTCCAGATATTGTTTCAGGGTATTTTCGTCCAGTTTGGAGAATACGGTTGCAAAGAGAAGTGGGTTACTTTCTTTATAGTATTGCGCTGCCAGCTCATAAACATCCCGCTCTCCTGCATATTGGACATTTTCAAATCTTCATAGTCCGCGGCAGACAGAAAATCTTTCTGAATCAGGGCAGCTATCAGCCCTTTTGCATTTCCCTCATACCCTTCCCTTCTGTCCCAAGGTTGCTGCAATCTCGGCATAAAGAGCCGTCTCTCTGTTTCCCCAAATGATTTTCATTAATTCCAATTCGTAATCCGATGCCTGAGAGCAAGGGCTGCCTGGGAGGCGGGAATAGAAAAGGGTTTTCCGTGACGGGAGAAAATCCATGGACAACATAATCCCAAGTATGCTATACTGACAAAACAGATACGGCATCCGCGCACAATCCACGGATGCCGGTTTAACGGAGGAAAGTCATGTCAAACACAGAACAAAATATAGACCAGGGTAAAATAAGGAATTTTTGTATCGTGGCACATATTGACCATGGGAAATCGACGCTGGCAGACCGCATCATAGAGAAAACAGGGCTTCTGACCAGCCGTGAGATGCAGGCGCAGGTATTGGACAACATGGATTTGGAGCGGGAGAGGGGCATTACCATTAAGGCGCAGACCGTCCGTATCATATACAGGGCAAAGGACGGGGAAGAATATATTTTTAACTTAATCGATACGCCCGGACATGTGGATTTTAATTATGAGGTCAGCAGGAGTCTTGCCGCCTGTGACGGAGCGATTCTGGTGGTGGATGCGGCGCAGGGCATTGAAGCGCAGACCCTTGCCAATGTATATCTGGCGCTGGACCATGATTTGGACGTGTTTCCGGTCATTAATAAAATTGACCTGCCCAGCGCACAGCCCCAGCATGTGAAAGACGAAATCGAGGACATCATCGGTATCGAGGCGCAGGATGCCCCGCTGATTTCCGCAAAGAACGGCATTGGCATTGAGGAAGTGCTGGAAGCTATCGTAGAGAAAATCCCGGCGCCGAAAGGAAATCCCGACGAACCGCTGCAGGCGCTTATTTTTGATTCCCTGTACGATTCCTATAAGGGCGTTATTATTTTCTGCCGTATCAAGGAAGGAAGGGTGAGAAAAGGAACCGAGATTCGCATGATGGCGACCGGAGCGAAGGCGGAAGTGGTGGAAGTGGGATATTTCGGGCCGGGGCAGTTCATTCCCTGTGAGGAATTATCCGCCGGAATGGTAGGTTACATTACGGCTTCCATTAAAAATGTGAAAGATACTGCAGTAGGCGATACGGTGACGGATGCGAGGAATCCCTGCAAGGAACCGCTGCCCGGCTATAAAAAGGTCAATTCCATGGTATACTGCGGCATGTATCCTGCGGACGGGGCAAAGTATCCCGATTTAAGGGATGCACTGGAAAAACTGCAGTTAAACGATGCCGCGCTGCGTTATGAGCCGGAAACTTCCGTTGCTCTGGGTTTCGGTTTCCGCTGCGGCTTTTTAGGGCTGCTCCATCTGGAAATCATACAGGAGAGGCTGGAGAGGGAATATAATCTGGATTTGGTGACGACAGCGCCGGGGGTTATTTATAAGGTACACAAAAGCAACGGGGATGTCATTGAACTGACCAATCCCACGAACCTGCCTGACCCGTCGGAAATCGAATACATGGAGGAACCGGTGGTAAATGCGGAAATCATGGTGACAACGGAATTCATCGGGCCTATTATGGAGCTGTGCCAGGAGCGGCGGGGGCGTTATCTTGGCATGGAATATATCGAAGAAACGAGGGCGCTTTTGAAATACGAACTGCCTTTGAACGAGATTATTTATGATTTCTTCGATGCCTTGAAATCCCGTTCCAGGGGTTATGCTTCCTTTGATTATGACCTGAAAGGCTATGAAGAATCCAGGCTGGTAAAACTGGATATTCTGATTAACCGTGAGGAAGTGGATGCGTTGTCTTTTATCGTACATGCGGACAGCGCCTATGAGCGGGGCCGGAAGATGTGCGAAAAGCTGAAAGACGAGATACCGCGCCACTTATTCGAAATTCCGATTCAGGCAGCAGTAGGAGGTAAGATTATCGCACGGGAAACGGTGAAAGCAATGCGCAAAGACGTGCTTGCCAAATGCTACGGCGGGGATATCACCCGTAAGAAGAAGCTGTTGGAGAAGCAGAAAGAAGGCAAGAAGCGGATGCGCCAGATTGGCAGTGTGGAAATACCGCAGAAAGCATTTATGAGTGTGCTGAAGCTGGACGATAAATAAACTCACTTTTCGGAGTGCCAGGAGGAAGTAAAATGCAATTGATATTACATCTGAATGCCCGCTTTCAGCCGAAACACAGATTTGAGCTGGAAGATGCTTTGCAAGAGATTTTTCAGGAAAATAAAGCAGGGGAGATAACAGGCGGAGGAACATCATTAAAGGAAAATGGCGAAATAGATAGCTGCGATATTGAAATCGATTTTCGGGATGACGGGAAAAGTTTGGAATGGCTTGTAAATTTGCTGAATACCATAGGTATTCCGAAAGGCTCTGTCTTACATGGAATCGAGCCGTCTGTTAATGTTGGCACATTAGAAGGACTGGCAATTTATTTGAATGGAACTGATTTGACAGAAGAAATATATAAAAGCTGCGATATCAATTATGTAATTGAACAATTGGAACAGACAATGGATGGTATCGGACACATGTACAGTTATAGGGAACTCGATGAGTTTACCGCATTATATTTTTACGGTACCTCTTTTTTGGAAATGAGAGAAAGAATGAATCCCTTTCTTTCGAGTTATCCGCTATGCCAGAAATGCCGTATTGAGCAAATTGCATAAAATACGGTTCCCGTTTGCAGAGGTGTTGGAAACACTTTTCCGAAAAGGGAGTAAATAAAAAAGCCGGATGGATGCCGGCAGGGGCAGGGAGGAATAAGATGCGGAAATTGGGCATATACGTGCATATACCATTTTGCATAAAAAAATGCAGGTACTGTGATTTCCTTTCTTTTCCCGCGCCGGAAGAAAAGAAACGGGAATATGTAAGTGCCCTGTTAAAAGAAATCGAAAGGGAAGCGGTATATTATAAGGATTTTACGGTAGATTCCGTTTTTATCGGCGGCGGAACGCCATCGGTGCTGCCGGAAGGAGCGTTGGAGGAACTATTGGAAACGCTGCGGCAGTTTTACCGATTTTGCTCTGTTTCGGGTAAAGATACTGAGGACGGAATGGAAAAAGAAGCCTTGCTGCGCCATACAGGGAAAGGACCGGCAGAAAATATGGCGGAGCCGGAAATAACAGTTGAAGTGAATCCGGGAACTGTGAACCGGAAGAAACTGGAAAGTTACCGCAGGGCAGGGGTGAACCGCATCAGCATAGGAACCCAGTCCGTACATGGGAAGGAACTGGCATATCTGGGGCGCATTCACAGTGCAGAGGATTTTTTCCGTACCTATCAGGACGCACAGGAAACAGGATTTACCAATATCAATGTGGATATCATGGCGGCGCTGCCGGGGCAGTCCGTAGAGGATTATATGGATAATCTGTCACAGATTGCAAGTCTGAAACCGGCCCATATTTCCGCTTACAGCCTGATGATTGAGGAGGGCACTCCTTTTTATGAGTGGTACGGGGAAGGGAGAATGGAAGGAAGAACACTTCCGGGAAGCATGGGTATGGACGGGAACGGCGGACCGGTTCTCCCTCTGCCGTCAGAAGATGAGGAGCGGGAGATGTATGAATGTACGGATGCATTTCTCAGGAAAAAGGGATATCATAGATATGAAATCTCTAATTATGCCATGCCGGGCAAAGAGTGCCGTCATAATGTCGGTTACTGGAAAAGAAAGGATTATGCGGGGTTCGGTTTAGGAGCGTCTTCCATGGTGGATAATGTACGTTGGAAGAATCTTTCGGATATGGAGGTCTATATCCGCCGCATTTTGGAGAAAAATGAATCTGTCAGGGAAGAAATCAGCCGGCTGGGCATACAGGAGCAGATGGAGGAGTTCATGTTTTTAGGGCTGCGGCTGACCGAAGGTGTGGAGAGGAAGGAATTCAGGAGAATTTTCGGCAGGGATATGGAAGAAGTATACGGACCGGTGATGGAAAAACTGTCCAGTCAGGGATTATTGGAAACAGGCGGAAAAGTCAGACTGACACCCTATGGAAGAGACGTCAGCAATTATGTGATGGCGGAATTCTTAATCTGACAAGCCGTTTGGCGGAGTTTGCGTTTTATTTCGTCACAGTTTAGCTTTCGGCCAACTATTACTTTATTTTCTTTTATTTTTATCATAAATCTTGCTATTTATCTTAGGAATTTGTATAATATAAGAAATATAGTTTACGCACGATGATATTTTCCGGTTTGGGAAAGGCACTAGGGCGGCGGCAGAGTCATAGAATATAATAAATTGACTTTGGGGGCGCCTTTTGAAAACTTTTCAAAAACCATTAACCGCGGAAGAAGAAGCCCGATATATTCAGATGCTGCAGCAGGGGAGCAGCGAGAAAGCCAAAGAAGCAAGGGAGATTCTGATAGAACGCAACCTGCGTCTGGTCGCCCACATTGCCAAGAAATATCAGAATGTGGACGAAGATATGGAGGATTTGATTTCCATAGGGACGATTGGGTTGATTAAAGCGGTTGCCTCCTTCGATTCAGGGAAGGGGAAGCTGAGTACATATGCTTCCAGATGCATCGATAACGAACTGCTGATGCTGTTGCGTTCCAAAAAGAAAACTTCAAAAGAGGTGTCTTTATATGAACCGATAGGGACAGATAAAGAAGGGAATGAAATCAATCTGCTGGATATCATAGAGTCAGAGCAGATTGATGTGATAGACAGGATGGAACTGGGCGGCAATATCAGGAAACTCGGAAAGGTACTGCAGACGTTGGACAGACGCGAGAAAGAGATTATTTTTCTGCGCTATGGCCTGACGACGGGAAAGGAAGTGACGCAGCGGGAAATCGGAGAGCGGCTCGGTATATCCCGCAGCTATGTATCACGGATTGAAAAGAAAGCGCTTCATAAATTAAAAATGGGGTTTGAGCGAGAATAAAACAACAGATAAGGGGGAGCGATATGCTTTTTGTTAAGACCAGCAAATTAAAACAGGGAATGAGACTGGCGCGGCCTATTTATAATAAAGACGGAGTCCTTCTGTACGAACGTAATTCCAAACTGACCGCACAGGGTATTCAGAGTATCAATGCTTTCAATTTAATCGGCTTATTCATACTGGAGCCGGCGGAGCCGGTGCCGCCGATGACACAGGAAGATATTCTGTTTGAACGTTTTCAGACGATGACCGTATTTTCGCTTCGCGAGGAACTGATTAAAATTAAAGAAGAAAAGAAAAGAGGAGCGAAAATCCAGGTTATTGTTAATAATATCTTAAGGCGTTACGGCCATCTGGACAAAAAAATCAATTTTATCCAAAATTTGCGGAGTAAAGAGGATTATGTGTATAAACATGCTCTGAATGTAGGGATTTTATGCGCGATGATGACTCATGTGCTCAATATGAAGCTGGAAGACCAGATGGATGTTATTTTTGCTGCCCTGCTTCATGATATCGGAAAGCTTTCGCTTCCCAAAGCAATTGCCGATAAGGATGAGCCGAATGAAGACGAAAAACAGGTAATCAATACATATGTAATGGCGGGGTATGAACTCATTGGCAGTGTGTTTGCCTCTGCTCCCGGTGTGAAGCGGGTATGCGTGCAGATGCAGAGGATATGGGACAGTTTTCAGAAAGACAGTTTCGACCCTAAGATGAAAGTGCCGCTGGGGGCAAAGGTATTGCTGGTGGCGGATATCTACGATACGATGACCGCCATGCGTCTGGACCAGCCGCCGGAATCGGAAGTGGCGACGATTAAATACCTGATGAAGCATTCCGATGTTTTCCATCCGGATATCGTGGATGCCCTTATTCAGTCGATTAATATACTGGCGCCCGGTGTCAGCGTAGAGCTGAGTACGGGTGAGAAAGCGATTGTAATCCGCAACAATGAAATAGACATTCTCCGTCCTATGGTACTGGGATTTAAGAACAACAACATCATGGATTTGGCGGATAAGGAATATAAAAAGCTGGAGATTACGGATATTATGAAGACCATGGATAACCGTCATGTGATGGATACGCAGCTTTTGCGTGAGAATGGTTTCAATGTGCCGACAGAGGAAGATGCGGAACTTCAGACAGGGATAGCGGAACAGCCGGAAGAAGAGTATGTTCCGGGACAGTCTTTTTAAAAAACGGGCAGTGCGGCGGCAGGCAGATTGATGCCACCGCCGGTAAGACGCTGCTACCGGCTTCAGGAAGAAGTTTATAAGTATCAGATTTCAGTACCGGACGATTCATTGCCCGGTATTCACGGGATTTCTCCCAAAGATTTCAAAAAACAATGCGTTATGGAAATATATGGATGCGGAACTATAAACAGCAGCCGCCCGAAGAGCGCCCCAGAACAAAGAGAGGCCGTGAAACGGACAGGATTTGTTCTGCTGAGAAGGGTGCCGGAGGGCGGATGCGGAACTATAAACAGCAGCCGCCCGGAAAGCGCCCCAGAACAAAGAGAGGCCGTGAAACGGACAGGATTTGTTCTGCTAAGAAGGGTGCTGGAGGGCGGATGCGGAACTATAATAAGGAGGCTTTATATGTTCAGTACAATTTCAACGGCGGCGATATGCGGCATGGAGGCAGTCATGATTCAGGCAGAGGTGGATGTGTCCCAGGGCCTGCCTTCTTTTCAGATGGTCGGTTATCTTGGAAGCGAAGTAAAGGAGGCAGGAGAACGGGTCAGGGTAGCGTTAAAGAATATGGGGATTACGATTCCGCCCATGCGGATTACCGTGAATTTGTCTCCGGCAGATATACGGAAAGGAGGAACCGGATATGACCTGCCCGTAGCGGTGGGAATCTTACAGGCTTTAGGACACGTGGAGGCACAGCAGACGGAGAAGGTTCTGTTTGTAGGGGAACTGAGCCTGAACGGAGAAGTGAACGAAGTAAGAGGTGTGCTGCCCATGGTAAGGGCAGCGAGGGCGGAGGGGATTGTGCGCTGCATTGTCCCATGGGAAAATGAAAACGAAGGGGCGCTGATACCGGATATGGAAATCATCGGTGTGTCTTCTTTAGAGGAAGTGGCGGAACTGCTGAAAGGGAAAGGGTGTAAGAAAAGAAAGAGAGATGACTTGAAAGGGACGGGCAGGAAAGGGACGGACAGGAAAGGAACGGGCGAGAGAAACAAACCTGCATCGCTGCAGTGTGACAGAATCGGCGGAGAGGGACAAATACCGGATTTTGCAGAAGTAAGCGGACAGGCAGGGGCGAAGCGTGCGGCAGAAATTGCGGCGGCAGGATTTCATAACCTGCTGCTGTTTGGCCCGCCCGGTTCCGGGAAAACCATGATAGCCAAAAGGATTCCGGGCATACTGCCCGAACTGACGAAAGAGGAAAGTCTGGAAGTGTCTTCTGTTTACAGCATATCAGGGCTGCTTAGCCGTAGAAATCCCTTTATTTTCACAAGACCTTTTTTAAGTCCGCACCATACAATTACAGCACAGGCACTTTCCGGCGGCGGTACGCATCCGAAACCGGGCGTCATCAGTCTGGCGCATAAAGGTGTTTTATTTTTAGACGAAATGCCGGAATTTGGTTCCAAAGTACTGGACATGCTGCGTCAGCCTCTGGAAGAAAAAAGGATACGGATTGCAAGACTGGGAGGGAGCTATGAATACCCGGCAGATTTTATGCTGGTAGGCGCTATGAATCCCTGTCCCTGCGGTTATTATCCGGACATGGGGCGGTGCCGGTGTACACAGACAGCAATCCGGAGATATCAGGAACACCTGTCCGGCCCGATTCTGGACCGGATTGATATCTGTGCGGAAGTGCTGGCACTGTCCATGGAAGAACTTGCATCAGGCAGCGGACAGGCGGGAGAAACCAGCGCAGATATCCGTTCCAGAGTCCTGCGGGCGAGAAATATACAGGAAAAACGCGGCGGCAGATTTAATGCGGCGCTGACTCCTGAAGAAATAAGTTGTTTCTGCGAATTGGACAGGGAAGGGAGAAAACTATTGGAAAAGGCGTTCGGAAAAATGAAACTGAGTGCGCGCGCATATTACCGGATTCTGCGTGTCGCACGTACCATTGCGGATTTGGACGGAAGTAAAAAAATCGGTAAGATGCATCTGGCGGAAGCAGTGAGCTGCAGGATGGCCGGGAGCCGGTATTGGAATGAAACGGGTGCGGACGACAGATAGGGAGGGAACGGAATGATATATGATTGGGAAAGCCAGCAGCCTTATGCTTACTGGCTGGAATGCGTGAGAGGGCTGGGGAGAAAGACCAGGTGGGAACTGGTGGAAACAGCCGGGTCACCGCAGGCAGTGTATGAAATGACAGGGGAGGAATGGCGTGCGGTTTTGCCGGAAAAGAAGGCACAGGCATTGGAACGGGCGAGAGATGAATGCGGCGCAAAAGGCGCGGAGGACGGATACAGGCAGTTCTGCAAGGGGGAGATTAGTTATATTCCGCATATGCATCCCGATTATCCGAAACGGCTCAGAAAAATACCGGATCCGCCTTTCGGAATCTTTTTATGGGGAAAATTGCCGGGAGAGCAGGTTCCTGCCGTGGCAATCATCGGAACAAGGGACTGTTCGGAATACGGAAGGTATATGGCGGAGAGGGCGGCAGAAGAACTGGCTGCGAAAGGAATCGGTGTTATCAGCGGGATGGCGCGGGGGATTGACGGAATTTCCCAGCGGGCCGCGCTGCGGGCAGGAGGGAACACCTATGCGGTGCTGGGAAACGGCGTGGATATCTGTTATCCGCCGGAAAACAGGGGATTGTACGAAGAACTGAAAAGAAAGGGGGGAATTCTTTCGGAATATCTTCCGGGAACCGGCCCGAAGGCGGGGCTTTTTCCCCTGCGGAACCGGATTATCAGCGGACTTTCGGATTTAGTGCTGATAGTGGAAGCAAGGGAGAAAAGCGGCACGCTCATCACGGCGGATATGGCGTTGGAACAGGGAAAGGAAGTTTATGCGGTGCCGGGGCGGATAACGGACCCCCTGAGCAAAGGGTGCAACCGGTTGATTAAGCAGGGTGCAGGTATTGCGCTTTCCATAGAAGAAATGCTGGAAGAAACCGGAATCCTGAACCTCAGGATGGAAACGGACGGCGGAGGAAGCACGGAGGGTGGGAAAGGCATCGAAAGCCTGCGGGAAATGGACGGGAAGAAAGAACAGGCAGGTATTGTCCGGTATCTTGATTTTTATCCCAAATGTGTGGAACAGCTGCAGAAGGAATCGGGGATGGAGTACCGGCAGATGATATACGAACTGATGGAATTATGCATGGAAAACAAAGCGGAGCAGGTGTCGGCCGGTCAATATCGGAGGAGACGTTAAGGAAGCGTAGACATTTAAAAGCATAAATTCTAAATGTATAAATTTTTCATAATATTACTTGCAACTGCAAAAAATTTATTGTATAGTGATGCATGTTGAAAATTAAAAAAGGAAAGTATGTAATATCACAGGGGATATATCATTATATAATAGAAGAAACCCAAAAAAGGCATCAGCATGTGCCGGGGGCAGAGAAGGGACAGGGGATATAATTATGGCAAAATATTTAGTTATTGTGGAATCACCTGCGAAGGTGAAAACAATCAAAAAATTTTTGGGGGCAAATTATGAAGTGGCCGCAAGCAACGGTCATGTGAGGGATTTGCCCAAGAGCCAGCTGGGTGTGGATGTGGAACATGATTATGAGCCAAAGTATATCACCATAAGGGGGAAGGGTGATATTCTCGCTAATTTGCGAAAAGAAGTAAAGAAAGCAGAAAAAATATATCTGGCAACGGACCCTGACCGTGAGGGAGAAGCGATTTCCTGGCATTTAATGAAAGCGCTGAAACTGGAAGACAAGAAAGTATACCGCATTACATTTAATGAAATAACCAAGAGCGCGGTAAAGGAATCTTTGAAGAACGCAAGGGAAATCAATATGGACCTGGTGGATGCCCAGCAGGCAAGACGGATGCTGGACCGTATGGTGGGCTACCGTATTTCCCCTCTTCTCTGGGCAAAAGTAAAGAGGGGGCTGAGTGCGGGAAGAGTACAGTCTGTGGCGCTGCGTATCATCTGTGACAGAGAGGAAGAAATCAATTCTTTCATACCGGAAGAGTACTGGACGCTGGATGCGCTGCTGCGTATTCCGGGGGAGAAAAAACCGGTAGCGGCAAAATATTACGGAACGAAAGAAAACAAGGTGTCCATCGCTTCCAAGGCGGAGCTGGATTGTATCCTGGAGGAACTGAAAGACGCAGAATACCGGGTGACGGAAGTGAAAAAAGGGGAGCGTACCAAGAAACCGCCGCTTCCGTTCACCACATCCACATTACAGCAGGAAGCCAGTAAGGAACTGAATTTTTCCACGCAGAAGACAATGCGGCTGGCACAGCAGCTCTATGAAGGAATCGATATCAAGGGCAACGGGACGGTAGGAATCATTACGTATCTGCGTACCGATTCCACACGCGTATCAGAGGAGGCGGAAAATGCGGCCAGGGAGTATATTAACCGTGTATACGGTTCCGAGTATGCGGCGCAGACCGTAAAAGAGAAGAAGGCATCCCAGAAGATACAGGATGCCCACGAAGCCATCCGTCCGACGGATATTACCCGGACACCGCTGGAATTAAAGGATTCTCTTTCAAGGGACCAGTTCAGGCTTTATCAGCTTATTTGGAAGAGATTCACCGCAAGCCGCATGAATCCGGCGAAATATGAGACTACATCGGTAAAAATCGACGCAGCCGGACACCGCTTTACCGTGGCGGCTTCCAAAGTGCTGTTTGATGGTTTTATGAACGTTTATACGCGGGAAGAGGATAAGGAAGAGAGCAATACGCTGGCAAAGGGAATTGATAAGGATATGGTGCTGGATTTGGAAACATTCGATTTTAAACAGCATTTCACCCAGCCTGCGCCGCATTATACGGAGGCATCCCTTGTAAGGGCGCTGGAAGAATTAGGAATTGGACGCCCCAGTACCTATGCGCCTACCATTACCACCATACTGGCACGAAGGTATGTAGTGAAGGAAAATAAGAATCTTTATGTGACCGAACTGGGCGAGGTAGTCAATAATATCATGAAGGAGGCATTCACAACCATTGTGGATGTGAATTTTACAGCCAATCTGGAAGCGCTGCTGGACGGGGTGGAAGAAGGAAGCGTGAATTGGAAAACAGTGATTTCCAATTTTTATCCGGATTTGGATGAGGCGGTGAAACATGCGGAAGAGGAACTGGAACATGTAAAAATTGAGGATGAGGTGTCGGATGAGGTATGTGAGCTCTGCGGGCGGCAGATGGTAATCAAATATGGTCCGCACGGCAGGTTCCTTGCATGTCCCGGATTCCCTGACTGCCGGAATGCCAAGCCCTATTATGAGAAAATCGGCATTGCCTGTCCGAAGTGCGGTAAGGATATCGTTCTTAAGAAGAGCAAGAAAGGGCGGAAATACTATGGCTGTATCGATAATCCGGAATGTGATTTTATGGTATGGCAGAAGCCGTCCGGCCAAAATTGTCCGGAGTGCGGTTCTATCATGCTCGAGAAAGGCAATAAACTGGTCTGCTCCGGCGAAACCTGCGGATATGTGATGAACAAGGCCGAGCCGCAGCAGGTTCCGTCGTAAATTATGAGCCAAAACGTTTAATATTTAGTCAAATTGTGGAAAAGATTTGGAAAGAACAGGAATTGTATGAGAATTTAATGAATTTTAAAAAAATTACCTCTAAATCGTTGCTATTATAAAAACACTGTGTTACAATAATAACGTTCACGGAAGTGGCTGACGGATGAAAAAACAGGGAAGTGTTTTTATCCGGACGGACGGAGGTAAAAGGGCATGAGTAGCGTACAATTGCTGGATAAGACACGAAAGATTGGTAAATTGCTGCATAATAACAATTCAAGCAAAGTGGTTTTCAATGATATCTGCAAAGTATTATGTGAGATACTCGTTTCCAATGTGCTGGTCATCAGTAAGAAGGGGAAGGTGCTGGGTGTTGGCGTGGCAGACGGCGTGGAATCCATCAACGAGCTGATTGTGGACAGGGTGGGCGGTTTTATAGATTCCATGCTGAACGAAAGGATGCTGGCAGTTTTGTCTACGAAGGAAAATGTGAATCTGGAAACATTGGGCTTCGAAAGCATTGACGTGAAGAAATTCCAGGCTATCATCACTCCTATAGAGATTGCAGGGGAGCGTTTGGGGACATTGTTTATTTATAAATGCAATGAACAGTATGAAATTGATGATATTATCCTGTGCGAATACGGAACTACAGTGGTCGGATTGGAGATGCTGCGTGCCGTTAACGAAGAAAGTGCGGAGGAAAGCCGGAAACTTGCGGTGGTGCGTTCCGCCATCAGCACGCTGTCATTTTCGGAACTGGAGGCCATAACCCACATTTTTGATGAACTGGGAGGAATGGAAGGCATCCTTGTAGCCAGCAAAATTGCCGACAGAGTAGGAATAACCCGTTCCGTGATTGTCAATGCACTTAGAAAATTTGAAAGCGCCGGAGTGATTGAATCCCGTTCTTCAGGCATGAAAGGTACTTACATTAAGGTTCTGAACGATGTAGTGTTTGAAGAAATAGAAAAAATAAAGAAAGAAAATAAAAAATAAACGGATGACACGGAAGTTATCTGAAAATAAAAGGGATTTATTGGATTGTTCGTAAATCCTTTTTTTCGTAAAAAAATCTTGTCTTTTTTTATAAATAATTTATAATAGAAGAGAGTAAGTATAAAAGACAGCTTTTATATCCATATAAAAGAAAGCCATATACCCGTATGAAAGAAGGAGAGAAATATGTTTAATACGAGCGCATTTAATTATATTAATGTAATGGATAAAGCAGCCGATGCGGCATGGATACGCAATGATGTAATTTCCAATAACATTGCCAATGCGACCACGCCGGATTATAAGAGACAGGATGTGGATTTTGAGTCGGAGTTCAGGAAAGCGCTGAAACGTTCCAGATATAAATCCATGGATGACAAGATAGCGGATGTCAAGACGGCAAGGCTGAATCCCCGTACATATATTGATTCTGCCAACTATTCTTACCGGTTAGACGGCAACAACGTGGATATAGAGACCGAGAACGTGACACTGGCGGCCAATCAGCTGAAATATAACGGCCTGATTGACAGCATTAATAAGGAATTCAGTAATCTGAAGATGGTTATGAAATAAAAAGTGAGGGAGTGTAGCTATGGGTATTTTTTCATCTTTCAATATTAATTCATCGGGATTGACGGCACAGAGATACCGTATGGACATTATTTCACAGAATCTTGCCAATGCGAATACGACGAGAACACAGGATGGGACGCCGTACCGCAGAAAAGTAGTAGTTTTTGAAGAAAAAAATTCGCAGACACCGTTCAGCCGTGTGCTGAATACAGCGACGGACCGGTATTCGGGAACCGGTGTAAAAGTGAGCAGTGTGCAGGAAGATACATGGACGGATATGATTATGACTTATGACCCTTCTCATCCGGATGCGGACGAAAACGGATATGTGACGTATCCGAATGTGAGCGTTATTACCGAGATGACCAATCTGATTGACGCGAGCAGGGCGTATGAGGCTAATGCAACCGCTTTTAACGCCAGCAAAGCTATGGCAGTAAAAGGATTGGAAATGGGTAATTCATAAGAGCCGGATAGCAGGAAGAAACAGGAGACAGGAAACTGTATTTAGATAAAACAAAGGGTCAGGGAGGGAGACAATGGACATCACATCTTTATATAACGTGACTTCAGGAGCTGTCAGACAGGCGGAAAAAAGCAGCGCGATAGGAAGACAGGCGCTGGAGAAACAGGACGATTCTTTTAATGATATTTTTCAGAAAGCGATAGACAATATCAATACTACCAACAGTTATCTGTCGGATATGGAAAATGAAGAAGTGAAATGGATGCTTGGAGAGACGGAAAACACCCACGATCTCACGATAGCAATCAATAAAGCGACGACTGCGCTTCAGTATACGGTGACGGTCCGCGATAAATTGCTGGAAGCGTACAAAGAACTTATGCAGATTCAAATCTAAAAAATCTGATAGGAGTAGAATCAGATAAGGAGACTTAACGATGGCAGATAGAGTAAAAGGACTTTTAAATAAAGTTCTTGAATGGTGGAATAAATTCACGTCGAAACAGAAAACAATTCTGGCTTCGGCAACGGCGGGCATTATTGTTACGATTGTAATTATCGCCTCAATATTGCTCAAACCGCAATATGTGGTTCTGGCTAACTGCGAATCAACGAAGGAAGCATCGCAGATAACGGAACTGCTGGAGGCAAACGGCCTGACCTATACCGTATCCGACGATGCCTTGCAGATTAAAATATTGAAAGAACAGCAGTGGAATGCAGAACTGCTGCTGGGAGCCAATGACATACAGGCAGCAGGATATGGAATTGAAAATGTGGTGGAAAGCAGTTTTACATCCACCGAGTCAGACAAACAGAAAAAATACCAGCTGTATATGGAAGATAAGCTGGCGAAAAACCTGGAAAAATATACGGCGATTAAGAGTGCGCACGTAGACCTTTCCCTGCCTGAGAATGACGGTACGCTGATTGCGTCGGATGAGGAAGCGTTTGCAAGCATATCCCTCGAACTGGACGGGGAGTTTACCTCGGATAATGCAGCGTATCTTGCAAGGTCGGTAGCTGCAGCAATAGGCAATAAAACGACTAACAATATCGTGATTATGGACCGGGAGGGTAATATGCTGTTCTCCGGCGACGATAATTATACGATGTCGGGTGTGGCCAATTCCCAACTGAATATCAAGACACAGGCGGAAAACCTTGTAAAAAATGAAGTGAAACGTGTGCTGCTTGGAACCAAGGAGTTTGATAATGTCGAGGTTGCAAGCAATTTAGCGTTGGATTTTTCCACAACGGATTCCACGGAGCACACATACAGCGCGCCGGAGGGTCAGACACAGGGACTTCTGAGCCATGAGGATATTTTCAATTCGGAAAGTACGAATTCCAATGGCGGGGTGCCGGGGACGGATTCCAACAACGACGGGACTACATATCAGATTCAGGATAATTCGGAGAGCAGTTCCACACAGTCGGAAGAGTCCAGAGACTATTTGCCGAATGAGACGATTGTCAGCAAAACAATACCGGCGGGATTGATTCAATATGATGAATCCTCCCTTGCCGTCACTGCGGTGGATTATAATTTAGTAAAGGAAGAAGATGCAAAAGCGCAGGGACTTTTGGACGGCGTTACATGGGAAGAATATAAACTGAACAATCAGGGGAAGACGAAAATAGAAATCGACCCGGATTTGTACAACGTGGTTTCCAATGCGACGGGCATCAGTACGGACCGGATTACGATTGTGGCATACAGAGAGAATGTGTTTTTTGACAGGGAGGGCCTGAATGTATCCGCTACCGATGTGGTGCAGATTATCCTTGTTATCGTAATCCTTGCATTGCTGGCATTTGTAGTGCTGAGGAGTATGCGCGGAGAGAAAGAAGAGGTACAGGACGAAGAACTTTCGGTGGAATCGCTGCTGCAGTCTGCACCGGAAGAGAATTTGGAGGATATCGGTTTGGAGTCTCAGTCTGAGACGAGAAAACTGATTGATAAATTCGTGGATGAAAATCCGGAAGCGGCAGCCAGCCTGTTACGCAATTGGCTGAACGAAGACTGGGGGTAAGAGGGAATGGCCAGAGCAACAGAAGAAAAAATAACGGGTGTCCAAAAAGCGGCTATTCTTTTAATCGCATTGGGCCCGGAGCGGTCAGCGCATATATTTAAGCATTTAAAAGAAGAAGAAATAGAAGAATTGACGCTGGAGATTGCTAATACGAGAAGCGTTACACCGCAGCTGAAAGAAGAAATTATAGAAGAATTTTATCAGGTCTGTCTTGCGCAGCAGTATATTGCAGAGGGCGGTATCGGATACGCAAAGGAACTTCTGGAGAAAGCCCTCGGTTCCGACAAAGCGATGGATGTCATCAGCAAGCTGACTGCATCGCTGCAGGTAAAGCCGTTCGAATTTGTCCGCAAGACAGATGCGTCACAGCTGCTTAACTTTATACAGGATGAGCATCCGCAGACGATTGCCCTTATCATGTCGTATCTTTCAGCGGCACAGTCGGCGCTTATCCTGTCGGCACTGCCTCCGGACAGACAGGCGGATGTGGCAAGGCGTATAGCAGTTATGGACAGAACCAGTCCGGATGTCATCAAAGAGGTGGAGAAAGTGTTGGAATCCAAGTTATCGTCTCTGGTAAATCAGGATTATACGATTATCGGCGGTGTGGATGCAGTCGTAGAAATTTTGAATACGGTAGACCGCGGTACGGAAAAACATATCATGGAAACTTTGGAAATCGAAGAACCGGAACTGGCGGACGAAATCAGGAAGAAGATGTTCGTATTCGAAGATATCCTGCTGCTTGACGACAGGGCTATCCAGAGGGTGCTGCGTGATGTGGATAACAACGACCTTGCGATTGCATTGAAAGGTTCGAATGAGCAGGTGCAGAATGCAATCTTCAATAACATGTCCAAACGTCTGGCTGTTATGATAAAGGAAGATATGGAATTCATGGGACCTGTCCGTATGAAAGACGTGGAGGAAGCTCAGCAGAAGATTGTAAATATCATAAGAAAACTGGAAGATTCTGCAGAAATTGTTATCTCCAGAGGCGGAGGTGACGAAATCATTGTATAAGGGTAATATATATAAATCACATATGGTGGTTGTACAGAATGACGATACCCTTCTCATTGACAATAATGAGAGGATTGCAAGAAAAATAGAAGATTTGGAAGAACTTTTAGTGAAGAGTGCGCACGGCGGACCGGAAGAAGAATACATAGACGGTTTTGTCGGCGGATTGGACGCGGAACTTGTGGAGGCGCTGACTGCTGATTATGACGACGAGGAGCTTCCTACGGTGATTAAGGCAGAACGTCCGGAGGAACCGCAGGAGACACCGTCCCAGAATGCGGCAGATGCATTGGCAGTCGTATCCGCACAGGCGCAGGAAATGCTGGAGGCGGCGCGCAGGGAGGCGGAAAATATTAAGTCCCATGCGATGATAGAAGCACAGCAGGAACTGGAAGATATGCGCAGGCAGACGTATGAAGAAGCCAAATCCCAGGGCTATGACGACGGTTATAATGAGGCAGTGGCACAGGTGGAACAGCAGAAAAACCAGCTTCAGGAAGACCGCAGACGGATGGAAGCGGAATATCAGGATTTGGTAGAGGAGCTGGAACCGAGGTTTGTAGAGGCGCTGACCGATATTTATGAGAAAGTATTTCAAGTGGATTTGAAGAAAGAGCAAAATATCATTATGCATCTGATATCGTCCACCATGCATAAGATTGAAGGAAGCAATACTTATTTAATCCATGTGTCCAAAGAGGATTATCCATATGTAAATATGAAGAAAAACGAAGTATTGACGGCTTCCGTTTCCGCCCATGCTTCGGTGGAAATCGTAGAGGATATGACTTTGGGCGCGAATGACTGTATTATTGAAACCGACGGGGGCGTCTTTGACTGCGGATTGGGGACGCAGTTAGAAGAATTATCACAGAAACTAAGATTATTGTCTTATACGAAGGGTTAGCAGATTGAGAGCATCAGTTAATTTTGTAAAATATGAGAGAGTAGCAGAAAATACTTTTTATAAGATGAAGGGTAAAGTTGTCAATATTGTCGGACTGACCATAGAGTCTTTAGGGCCGGAAGCGCGTTTGGGCGATATCTGTCTCATATATCCGGACTCGAAAGAAAATTCGAAGCCGATTATGGCAGAAGTGGTAGGTTTTAAGGATAAGAAGACTTTGCTGATGCCTTATGAAGTAGTGGAAGGCGTAGGTTTTGGCTGTATGGTGGAGAACACCGGGGAAGCATTGATGGTCAAAGTAAGCGACGAACTGCTGGGACAGACTTTGGATGGTTTGGGCCGTCCTACGGAGGAAGGCGTATCGGTAGGCGGAAAGTTATATTCCGTGGAGGCGCCGCCGCCGGATCCTATGAGCAGGGATATCATTGACGATGTGCTTCCGTTAGGCGTAAAAGCGGTAGACGGCCTGATAACTGTTGGAAAAGGGCAGAGAATCGGTATTTTTGCCGGTTCCGGCGTGGGAAAATCCACACTGCTTGGCATGTTTGCCCGCAATACAAAGGCCGATGTGAATGTCATTGCCCTGATAGGCGAACGGGGCAGGGAAGTGCGGGAGTTTGTGGAAAGAGATTTAGGGCCGGAGGGTATGAGGCGTTCGGTAGTAGTGGTAGCGACCTCGGATAAACCGGCATTGGAAAGGAATAAGGCGGCGAAGACCGCTACGGCAATTGCGGAGTATTTCAGGGATCAGGGGAAAGATGTGCTGTTTATGATGGATTCCCTGACCCGTTTTTCCATGGCACAGCGGGAAATCGGACTTGCCAGCGGAGAACCTCCTGTTTCGAGAGGATATCCGCCCAGCGTGTATTCGGAAATGCCTAAACTGCTGGAACGTGCGGGACGTTCGGAGAAGGGTTCGATTACAGGGTTATATACGGTATTGGTAGATGGCGATGATTTCAATGAGCCGATTACTGATACGGCACGAAGCATACTGGATGGGCATATTATGTTAAGCAGGCAGCTTGCGCACAGGAACCACTATCCTGCAATCGATATATTGCAGAGTATATCCAGATGTATGAGTCAGATTGTGGACAGAGAACATAAGAAGGCGGCAGGCAGGCTGAAGAATGTACTGGCTACATATAATGAAGCGGAAGATCTGATTAACATCGGCGCTTATAAGAACGGAAGCAATCCGAACATTGATTATGCCATTGAGAAAATTGATGCGGTCAACGGTTTCCTGATGCAGATGGTGGAAGATAAGTTTACCTTTGAGGAATCCGTGAAGATGATGGAAGAGTTGTTTGAAGAATAGGGGCGTTTATGTCGAAGTTCGTATACAGGATGCAGAATATCCTGAATCTGAAGTATAAGCTGGAGGAACAGGCAAAAATGGAGTTTGCCGCGGCGCGCAGACGTCTGACAGAGGAAGAAGAGAAGCTGGAGTTGTTTTACCGGAGGAAGGATTCTTATGAAGAGGAAGGGCGCAGGCTGAGGGAAGATACTTTGGAAGTATTGGACATTCTGGATAACAGGAATGCCATATTACAGATGGAAGAATTCATTGAACTTCAGAAGATAGAGGTGGCCAGGGCAGAAGACGCGCTGGAAGTGGAACGTCAGAAGCTGCAGGAGGTCATGCAGGAACGTAAGGTTCAGGAAAAATTGCGGGAAAAAGCTTTTGAGGCGTTCATGAAGGAAGAGAATGCGAAGGAAAGCAAGGAAATTGATGAACTTGTAAGTTACACGTATGGACAGAGAAGAAGGTCTCAGGGTTGAAATCTTTGATTGGGCTTTGAAAGGAGCATGGATATAAAGATGGCAGGTACAGAGGTTATAGCGGATATTGATTCCAAAGCGGAAAAAAAGAGGCTTGCGGAGGAAAAGAAGCGGCTGAAAGCGGAGCAGAAGGAACAGAAAAGAGAAGCGAAGCGCAGGGCGAAAGAAATTTCCCTTCAGGAAGAACAGCTGGATGATGAAGGCGGCGGAGTTTCCGTATTCCTTGTGACAACACTAATCGTGATTGTATGGATTGCGATACTCTGTCTTTTGATTAAGCTGGATGTGGGAGGTTTCGGCTCCGGCGTACTGGCGCCGGCTCTTAAGGACGTTCCGGTTCTGAATAAGATACTGCCGGCATCCAATGAGGTACAGCCGGAGGAGGCTGCAGGAGAAGCGGAAGAAGAGGATTACGGCGGATACAGCAGTTTAAAGGAAGCCGTGGATTATATTAAGGAGCTGGAGCTGGAACTTCAGAGGGCACAGTCCACAGGGGCTGCCAGTGCTGAGGAAATTGCGAATTTAAAAGCGCAGGTGGCAAGGCTTCAGACGTTCGAGGATAATCAGGTGGAATTCCAAAGGATTAAGACGGAGTTCTATGAAGAAGTGGTTTATGCTGAGAACGGACCGGGAGAAGAAGCATATAAGAAATATTATGAAAGCATCGATCCGACAACTGCGGAATATTTATATAAGCAGGTGGTACAGCAGGTAGAGGAAAGCAATGAAGTGAAAGAATATGCGCAGGCATATTCGGAGATGAAGCCTGCGGCCGCTGCAAAAATATTTGAAGAAATGACAGATAATCTGGGATTGGCTTCCCGCATTCTTTCATCCATGAGTGCGGAGGACCGGGGGAATATACTGGCAGCCATGGATCCGGCTATTGCAGCGCGTATTACCAAGATTATGGACCCGGAATCCTAAAAGACAGTATGGTATAAAAAAGCAACTGCGATATATAATGCAGGAAACTGCAATTATATATAAAAGGCTGTATTGCGGCCTGAAACAGAAAAGAAAGAAAATACAAAGAGGAAAGGAGGAAGGATAAGGATGATAACAACACCTGTAATGAAGGGCATTAATCCACTGATGGGTTATGCGCCGAAACAGGCCGGAGGTCTGCAGGATGAACTGACAGGCAGCTTTACCGATGCATTCAGCAAAGCTACAGGACAGCAGAACACGGCTTTTTCCAAAGACGCCGGAGTGAAACAGAATACGCAGGTCAAGACAGGCGGCGCGGAGCAGAAAGTGCAGGATGAAGTAAAGTCTGTAAAGATTAAGGACAGCAATCAGGCACAGGATTCTGTTAAAGTGAATGACCCGCAGACTGCAGGAAAAGTGCAGGATGAAATGGAAAAGGCAGGTCAGGAACTGGCCGGTGAAGTAGCCGAAGAACTGGGTGTGACCGAAGAAGAAGTCATTCGTGCGATGGAACTGCTGGGACTTACATTTGCGGATCTTCTGAATGCGGACAATATGACGCAGCTTGTGCTTACGGTAAGTGATGCAGATATGCTTTCCCTGATGACGGACGGCGGACTGTATGATTCTTTACAGAACCTGTTGGGTGCAGTGGAACAGCAGCTGGCCTGTATTGGTGAAGAAACCGGGCTGACACCGGAAGAACTGGCGGCTGTCATGGAACAGATAAGCAGACAGCCGGAAGAGAAAACAGATATGCGGACGGATGCCGGAGACAAGGAGGCTGACCTTTTGCCGGACGGTGAAGAAGATTACACGGTTACAGTGGAACGTAACGGTGAGGTCATGAAAGTAAGCGTGGAAGTGGACGGCAATGCTAGGACAGAAACTGCGGAAGTTACCAACACGAAAGTGGAGGCGCCGAAAGAAGAAAAGGCGGAACCTGTTAAGAAAGACGGGGATGCGAAGCAGGATAACTCTTCTCAGGGCAGTACCCACTCGAATCTGTTTTTGGATAATCTGTTAAACCGCGGGAATACGGTAACGCAGACGGATGCTGCTTTTGAAACCGCTATGGCAGGGAGAACGGCAGATACGCAGGAAATCATGGATCAGATTATGAACTATATGAAGATTCAGGTAAAAGCGGATATGACACAGATGCAGCTTCAGCTTCATCCGGCAAGCCTGGGAACGGTGAATATCAATATTGCATCGAAGGAAGGCGTTATCACCGCACAGTTCATGACACAGAATGAGGCTGTGAAATCGGTTTTGGAAAGCCAGATTGTCCAGCTGAAGACCAATTTCGAAGAGCAGGGCATCAAAGTAGAAGCAGTAGAGGTGACGGTAGAAAGCCATGCTTTTGAAAGAAATCTGAACGGGGAAGGCGAAAGCAGACAGACGGCTCAGGAAGGGAAGAAGAGAGGCGTCAGGAAGCTGAACCTGAACGAAATGGATGAAGAAGTGACCGTAGAGGACGAAGACGACCGGCTGGCAGTGGAAATGATGCGCGCAGGCGGAGGTACCGTAGATTTTACGGCATAAGACAGCAGTACGACAGGAACATATGATAGTTAAAAGAAGAAGTATGGAATGGTATTATTTCGGAAAGGAGAGGTAACATGGCAGTAGCAGAAGTAAAAGACGGAAAATTTGTAGAGAGTGCGTCTGCAGCTTCCCTTGCAAAAGACAAGGTAAAAAATAAGTCTACACTGGATAAAGATGCTTTTCTCGGACTTTTAGTTGCACAGATGAAATACCAGGATCCGCTGGAACCTACTTCCAATACGGAATTCGTAGCGCAGTATGCGCAGTTCTCCTCTTTGGAGCAGATGCAGAATATGGCAAATACGATGGAACTTACAAGGGCATCCTCCATGGTAGGAAAAGTGGTAGTGGTAAATACGACGGATTCGGCAGGACGGGAAACGCAGATTGAAGGCCGTGTGGATTATGTGTCTTATGAGAACGGCAAATCCTATGTGTCCATTAACGGCGGGTTATATTCGCTGGATGATGTATATGCAGTAGAAGATCAGGATTATCTGGATGCGGTTGAGCTTGCAAATCAGCTGATGCTGGCAATCGACAAACTTCCGATTATGGATAACTTTACATTGGACAATGCAGATACGGTTACCGCGTTGAAGAAGATTTATGATGCGATGTCCGATTATGAGAAGAACTTTGTATCGGAAGACCATGTCAAGAAGTTAGAGGAGTATGTGGCGCGTGTGAAACAGCTTTTGGAAGACAAAGAGCAGAATAATACAGGCGGCAGCAACAGCAGCGGTGATGGCAGTAATTCAGGCGGCAGTACGGACGGCACGGAAAAATCATAAGACAGGGTGAAGGAATTCTCAAGGAGGAGAAGATTATGAAAATTCAAAATAATCAGTTCCTTTCCATAGAGCAGCTGCAGGCAAAATATTTTGCGCAGTCGAAACAGAGCCGGAAAAGCACGGAGGCGGACGGCATTTCCTTTCAGGATGTTTTGAATCAGACGGCGAAGGATGCAGACGGCGCTGACGGGGTAAAATTCTCCAAACATGCGGCAAACCGTTTGGCGGAACGGGGAATCGAACTGTCCGACAGTCAGATGGAACGTTTGCAGGCAGGAACCCTGAAAGCAGGTGCGAAAGGAATTAATGAATCACTGGTAATAGTGGATCAGCTTGCTTTTATCGTAAATGTGCCGAACAATACGGTCGTAACGGCTATGAAGCAGGCGGAAACAGATGAAAAAGTATTTACCAATATAGACGGCGCGGTAATCATATAGCCGGACCTTAATGGGGGCTGATGCTCCGGAATGACAGAAGGAGCAGAAAGCGGCGCTTCTATGGTAATGACTTAGGGTAATGATTTAGGAGGTCAATGCATTATGATGAGATCATTGTTCTCTGGTGTGGCAGGTCTTAGGACACACCAGACAAAGATGGACGTTATCGGTAACAATATTGCCAACGTCAACACAACAGCATATAAATCACAGTCCACCACGTTCAGGGACTTAATGTACCAGACGACGCAGGCGGCGTCCGGACCGAACAGAGAGGTGGGAAATACCGGAATCGGCGGTATCAACGCAAGGCAGATTGGTCTCGGCGTACAGGTAGGCGCTATCAATACGAATATCGGAGGCCAGGGTTCCGCACAGAATACCGGTAATGCATTTGATATTATGATTTCCGGCGATGCGTTTTTCGTAGTCAGCAACGGAATGGAGAACTTCTTTACAAGAGACGGTTCATTCTATGTAGACGGTGAGGGAAACCTTGCCATGACCAGCAACGGTTATAAAGTCATGGGCTGGCAGGTAGACCCGGAGACTGGCGACCCGAAACCCAATACGGTAACTCCGCTGGAGATTATGAATGAGAGCAATATGACTTACGCTCCGGCGGCAACCACGGATGCAAGGGTAACGGGAATTGTAGATAAGAACGATACAGCGGTGAACAGTTCTTCGGGCCGTATGATAAATCTGGAGTTCTATGATGATAAGGGATACCTGTACACTGCCAAGTTCAGTATTCATTCCACAGGTTCGGAAGGAAGGTATTATATTTCCCTGGAAGATATACTGGATTCCGGTACTGGCCAGTCAATCGGAGATGATATGCTGGCCAGCGTAACATTCGGCAGTACGATGGAAGTGGAAACTTCTATTTCCAAGAGCTGTACGACCGACCCGACGCTGGTTGGTACGATTGCCTATACGATGACGACAGGTACACCGCCCGGTAATCAGACAATTGGCGCTACTCTTAATACCATTGGGGCGGATTTACAGGCAGCATACGGTATGACTGCCGCAGAAGCTGCGGTTATCCAGTCGGCGCATATTGATGCGAAAGGACGGCTGGTGGTTGACCAGCAGACCGGCTCGATTAAAAATATCTGGCCGCCTGCGTCCGGCGTTACGGTGACACCGACCATTACGAGCGTGACCATACCGGCGGCGGGAGGCGGAGCCGGGCCGACGGCAGGTGTTGGCACCTATACGGTGGATGCAAATGGTAATATTACAGCCGGGACTCCCGCACCGAATCCGGTGGCGACACTGGCGGATATACAGGCATTGTACAATGGATTCACTCCGGGACTGGAGGGAGTCAAAGAGTTCCGCATCGAGCCGGATGGTTCGCTTACCATTACCAGAAAGGAAGTGGAGAAATCTGCAAATCTTGTCTTTAATGCGGAGACGGGTATGTTTGATAACATCGCCGGTAATTCGGAAGGACTGATTACGCTGGGATTGAGTGCGGCGCATGGAAAATTCTCGGATATCAATATCAATTTCAGTACGACGCAGAATGTCAACAACGGCGGTTCCAGTACGGTCGGCGCAGCAAAAGGTACTTCACAGGGACTCGGTTCCGGACGTAAAATAGGTGAGCTGATTGGCGTGTCCATTGCCAAGAGCGGTATCATCACGGCGTCTTATGACAACGGTATGAGCAAATGTTTAGGACAGATTGCAACGGCTACGTTTGCCAATCCGGCAGGTCTTGAGAAGCAGGGCGATAACCTTTATTCCGCTACGATGAACTCAGGTGAGTTCGACGGAATCGGTTCAAATATCGAGGACGGCGGCGGCTACATGCAGTCCGGCGTTTTGGAAATGAGTAACGTGGATTTGTCACAGGAATTTACGGAAATGATTACCACTCAGAGAGGTTTCCAGGCAAACAGCCGAATTATTACAGTTTCTGACACTATGTTAGAGGAATTGACAAACCTTAAGCGTTAGTAATATAATGGGAGTGGCATACTGAATGGGGAACAGGATACGGTCTGTTCCCCGGCCGGTCTGCCGGTGGGGAGAGTGGACAAATGATTGAGGTAACGAAAATAAACGGAGTAAAGGTTTTAATTAACCCTGATTTGATGGAATTGGTGGAGGAAACACCGGATACTGTTATTTCATTTACCACGGGCCGCAAAATAATTGTAAAAGAAAGTAGACAAGAAGTGAAAAATCTAGTAAAATCGTATAGAAAGGATATTTTTGCGGATTGACGCGGAAATGTGGGTGAGGATTCGTGGATTTAGCATCGGTTGTAGGTCTTGTTTTATGTGGAGTGTTAATTGTATTTGGTATCATTAACAGCGGCGGCAGCGTTGCGGCTATGGGAAACTTTGTCGACCTTCCGTCCATACTTATTACAATCGGCGGTTCTTTCTCCTGTATGCTGGCTTCTTATCAGATGTCGGACTTCTTTGCAGGATTGAAGAGTATCAAGCTGATATTTAAGGTGCCGACAATTAATACACCGGTAATGATACAGAAAATTATTGAATTGTCAAATGTTGCCCGTAAGGAAGGTTTGCTTTCTTTGGAAGAGGCAGCGGCGGATTTGGATGATGATTTCCTTAAGAAAGGTATCCTGCTTATCGTTGACGGAACTGACCCGGAACTGGTTCGGGCCATTATGGAAACGGAATTGATAAGTGTGGAAAGCAGACATAAAGCGAAAATCGGTTTTTGGGACGGACTCGGAGCGATGGGACCGGCGTGGGGTATGATTGGTACGCTGATTGGTTTGGTTAACATGCTTCAGGCCATGGACGATCCGTCGGCACTAGGACCGAATATGGCGGTTGCGCTTATTACGACATTGTATGGTTCGCTGCTTGCAAACTGGTTATGTGCTCCGGTTTCAAGCAAATTAAAAGAAAATAACGGGCAGGAAGTCATGCTGAAAGAAATTATGATAGAAGGACTTCTTTCCATTCAGGCGGGCGAGAACCCTCGTGTTATCGAAGAAAAACTGAAATCGTTCTTGGCACCGCAGGATAGAGAAACGCAGAACGAAGGCGGAGGTGAAGCGGATGGCTAGGAAGAAAAAGGAAGATGAACCGAAACCAGCGGCGGCGTGGATGAATACCTTTGCCGATTTGATGAATCTGTTGTTGTGCTTCTTCGTAATGTTGTTTTCCATGTCTACGATAGACGCACAGAAGTTCGAGCAGATAGCGGCTTCGTTTTCCCAAAGCTTTAGCATCTTCCAGGGTGGTGCACAGGCCATCGGGGACGGTATTTTGGTGAGTGCGGGAATGAGCCAGCTGAATGAACTGGACGAATATATCAACAGTACAGGGAAAGCTGCGGAAAATGAAGAAGTGCCGCAGGATTTGGAACTGGAAGAAGTGGTGGAGAAAATAGAACAGGCGAAGCTGGAAGAATCGGAAGAGCTTGCCCAGAAGATAGATGAAGCAGTGCAGGAACAGAGTCTGGAGGGAATTGTGGATATTGAGTTTACATCCCAGTATGTACAGCTTACCTTACAGGGTTCACTGCTTTTTGATTCGGGTAGTACGGTATTAAAGGAACAATCCCTACCGGTGCTTGAGCAGATAGGTGTTATGCTGGAACGATATGCGGAGAGCACGATAGAGATAGAGGGACATACGGACAATGTGCCGATGTCAGGAGCAAAGTACTCCAACAACGATGAACTTAGCGGCGGAAGGTCTCTTTCCGTATTCAATTATTTGATGGAGCATACCAATCTGGATCCTGCAATGGTCAAACATTCCGGAAGGGGAGAATATGTACCGATAGCGGACAATTCAACACCGGAGGGCAGATCGCTGAACAGAAGAGTAGAAATACGCATCTATAATTCGCTGAGTTCCTATTAAGAGAGCGGGAGGAAGTTTTACATGAAGAAAAATTTACTGTCTATATTGATACTTGCCTTACTCATCGTAAATATTGTACTTACATCCATTATGATGTTTAGTTCGATGAGCGCATCAAAGAAGACAACGGAACTGGTAACTGACATTGCTTCCGTATTGAATTTGGAAATCGGCGGTGCAGGAGAAGGAGGGGTAAGGGAAGTCCCCCTTTCACAGACGGAAACCTATAACATTTCAGAACTGACGATTGCACTCCGTCCGGAAGAGGGAGAGGCGGCACATTACTGCCTGGTTAATATCGTTCTTTCCATGGATACGAAGGCAAAAGGGTACAAGGACTTTGGAAGTGAAGAATCGATGGCAAAATATGAGACGTTGATTTCCAGCGAAATCAATACCATTATAGGAAGTTACAGCATGGATGAACTGAGAGCGACTTCCGGTCAGGAAGAAGCAAAAGCAAAGATTTTAGCAAGCATCCAGAGTCTGTTTGACTCGGATTTCATCTATAATGTTTCGATTAGTGACATTAAGTTCTCATAATCTGCTAAAAAGAATAGGCAGGAGGTGACTTAAGTGGGTGAGGTACTGTCACAAAGCGAAATAGATAACCTGCTTGCTGCGCTGAGCACAGGCGAGTTGGATGTAGATGATATGCAGGAGAACAACGACAAGCAAGTCAAGAATTATGACTTTAAACGTCCGGTTAAGTTCTCAAAAGAGCATTTGCGCACATTGGAAATTATTTATGAACATTATGGACGGCTTGTATCCACGAACCTTCCGGTTTATTTACGCAAGAATATACAGGTCAGTGTGGCAAGCTCTGAAACAGTAACGTTTGAAGAATTTTCAAATGCACTGTCTAATCCGGTAATATTGGGACTTGTGAATTTCGACCCTTTACCTGGGAATATCATCATTGACCTGTCGCCTAATTTGGGATTTGCAATGATAGACAGGATGTTGGGCGGTCAGGGAACCCCGTTGGAGAAGAGCAGGGATTTTTCTGAAATAGAAATGACGATATTGGAAAAAATAATTATAGTCTGTATGCAGCTGATGCGGGAACCTTGGAAAAACGTAGTGGATATATCGCCTATGCTGGAAAGGATAGAGACGAATCCACAGTTTGCGCAGGTTATAGCTCCCAGCGATATGGTAGCAATCGTTACTATGAATATAAAGATAGGCGATGTGGAAGGTTTCATGAATATATGTCTCCCGTATTTTACATTGGAGAACGTCATGGATAACCTGAATACGAAATACTGGTACTCCACGATGAAAGAGAGCGACGATGAAAATTATGAAGATTATATCGAAGCGATGATTCGGAGGGTAACTGTTCCTGTAAAGGCAGTTTTGGGAATGAGCAGTATTTCAGTGAATGATTTTGTTTGTTTACAGCCGGGTGATATCATACGGCTGGATAAAGATGTTGACAATGAACTTAATGTTTATGTCGGAAATATAAAGAAATTTACCGCGTTACCGGGTTCCAGCAAAGACAAATATGCTGTAAGGGTCACCTCGGTAATCAGAGAGGGGGACTAACATGGATGGAATGTTATCTCAGGACGAAATAAATGCGTTATTAAATGGAATAGATTTGTCGGAAGCAGAAGGGGACGCAGATGATGCTGCCGAGGAAACCGGTTCCGTTATTGACGAAAGTCTTTTGACAGAAGTAGAGAGAGATGCAATCGGAGAAATTGCCAATATCAGTATGGGTTCTTCGGCAACCACATTGTATTCCCTCGTAAACAGAAAAGTGGATATTACGACTCCGAAGGTTTCCCTGTCTGATTGGGCAGGAGTTGTGGAAGGATACGAAAGACCCTGCGTATTCATCCAGATAAAGTATACCGCGGGTTTGGATGGCTCCAATATTTTAGTGCTGAAGGAGCATGATGTAAAGGTAATTACCGACCTTATGATGGGCGGTGACGGAACCAATACGGAAGGTGAATTAGGAGAACTGCATTTAAGTGCGATTTCCGAGGCGATGAATCAGATGATGGGTTCGGCAGCGACTTCTCTTTCCACTATGCTGGGCATGATGATTGATATCAGCCCCCCGGAGGCGAGTCTGGTAGATTTGAATGCTTTTAAGAACGGCGGGGATATTGCCTCTTTCTTAGATGGAACTTTTGCAAAGATTGCTTTCCGTATGCAGATAGGCGATGTGGTGGACAGCACGATTATGCAGCTGTATCCGATAGAATTTGCCAAGAGTATTTATGATACGGTAAAGAGCAATGAGGACGAACTGGAAGAACCGGCAGAACAGCCGGCAGCGCCTCAGGCACCGGCATCGCAGCCGGCAGCACCGCAGAATATGCCGCCTCAGGCGGATATGTCGCAGATGAACATGGGAGGGCAACAGCAAATGGCTATGCCGCAAATGGGAATGCCCCAGATGAATATGGGAATGCCTCAGATGCAGATGCCTCAGATGCAGATGGCAATGCCTCAAATGGCGATGCCCCAGATGAATATGAATATTCAACCTGCACAGTTCCAGAATTTCTCAACGGATTACAGTGCAATTCCAAGCAGCGAGAATATCGGATTGATTATGGATGTACCGTTGGAAGTTACGGTTGAACTTGGGAGGACCAGCAAATCGATTTCTGAAATTTTAGACTTTGCACCCGGTACAATTATAGAGCTGGATAAGATTGCCGGTGAGCCGATAGATGTATTAGTAAACGGTAAATTTGTAGCGAAGGGCGAAGTTGTGGTAATTGAGGAAAGTTTTGGTATTCGTGTAACTGAAATTATCAAATAACTACATGATTAATAATTAAGAAAGGGAATAGGAGAAAGAGACATGGCTAAGAATATTTTAATTTGTGATGATGCGGCGTTTATGCGTATGATGATCAAGGATATCCTTACAAAAAACGGATATAATGTTGCGGGAGAAGCCGAGAATGGGGCGAAGGCGGTAGAAAAATATAACGAATTGAATCCTGATCTTGTACTTATGGATATTACGATGCCTGAAATGGATGGGATTCAGGCTTTGAAGAAGATTAAAGAGGCCAATCCGGCGGCTCTTGTTATCATGTGCTCCGCTATGGGACAGCAGGCAATGGTTATTGAGTCCATTCAGGCCGGGGCAAAAGATTTCATTGTAAAACCTTTCCAGGCTGACCGTGTTTTGGAAGCGGTTAAGAAAGTAGTCGGCTAAATGTTACTTACTGTATCAAACGGCATAGATTCGTTTTTACAGTTTATTACGGTACTTTTTATCTTTGTCCTCGTATTGCTGCTTACATGGGTTGCCACGAAGTGGATTGCCAATGTGCAGAATGGGCGGAATATTCAGGGTGCGAACATTGAAGTGATTGAAACGTACCGGCTGACTACGAATAAATATATCCAGATAATAAGAACCGGAGAGAAGTATTTGGCGATAGCAGTATGCAAGGATACAGTTACGATACTTGCAGAGATACCTGACGGACAGATTCATTTGCCGGATAAACAGGTTGGGGCTATGCCTGATTTTAAGAAAATGCTTGAAATGGCAAGACGGAAAGACGAAAACCGAAAGAATGAAGAATAGGCGAGATAAATGAAGAAATATTTTTCCGAAAAATGTTGTTTTGAGAAATTTTATTTCGAGAAATCTCATTTTTTAAGAAAAGGAATGAAAATAATATGCCTGCTGTTTATGGTGGGCATATTGTTCTGTATAGGACACCCGATTCCGGTATATGCGTCGGGCAGGGAATCCAACCTGACGGGAACCACGGATGAAAGAACGGTATTAGATCAGCCCGGCACAGCACAGACGCCGGAAGATTTGAGGGAATTGAATATAGCCAATACAGTGACGATTACTTATAATGACGGAAACGGGCAGTTAAACGGTTCTCTCAGAATTCTGTTGACGCTGACACTGATTGCATTGGCGCCGACTTTGATTATAATGCTTACTTCGTTTACCAGAATTCTGATTGTTCTGCATTTTACGAGGGCAGCTTTGAATACCCAGACAGCACCGCCGAATCAGGTACTGATTGGGTTAGCTTTGTTTTTGACTTTTTTTATTATGCAGCCTACGTTTGCTACAGTTTATCAGGATGCCATCATTCCTTTTGAAGCCGGCGAATTGGAGCAGGCAGAAGCTTTCGAAATTGGTATGCAGCCTTTCCGGCAGTTTATGTATTCGCAGACACAGACAAAGGATGTCCGCTTGTTTATGGAAATAAGTGGGACGGAATGGGAAGACGGAAACAGTCTGGACAGTATTCCGAATACCGTCCTGATACCGAGTTTTATTATCAGCGAGCTTCGGACAGCCTTTATTATTGGTTTTTTAATATATATTCCGTTTATTGTAATCGATATGGTAGTGGCCTCCACTCTTATGAGTATGGGTATGATGATGCTGCCGCCTACAACGATTTCCATGCCGTTTAAGATTCTGCTGTTTGTGCTTGCAGATGGCTGGAATCTGGTGATAGGGAGTCTTGTAAAAACATTTTATTAGCTGACTGAGAACGGAGGTAGGGTATGACAATTGATGATGTAACCGCGATTACGGGTGAAGCGTTGTTTCTGATTATTAAGACAGCTGCGCCTTTGCTGCTTGTATCGCTGATTGTGGGTCTTATCATCAGTATTTTCCAGACAGTCACGTCGATTCAGGAGCAGACGCTTACTTTCGTACCGAAGGTAATCAGTATTTTTCTGACACTTATGCTTTTGGGACATTGGATGGCAAATGGGATGACCGGTTTTATGACAAGACTTTGGTCTGATTTCAGCGTATATATAAGGTAGCGTTATGATTGATTACAGTTTTACTTACGCGGATTTGGAATATTTCCTGCTGATATTTGTAAGAATTACCTGCTTTATTTATATTGTTCCTTTTTTCAGTATGAATAATACGCCGAGGCGGATGCGGATAGGGTTAGGGCTTTTTCTGTCGCTCTTTATGTTTCAGATGGTCACGCCGCATGAAACGGTGGTATACCGGACGCTTTTGGGATATACAATCATCGTTATAAAGGAAGCTGTGACCGGTTTTATTATTGGCTTCGGCGTGAATATGTGTTATACGATTGTTCTGTTTGCGGGACGCATCATGGATATGGAGATTGGGCTTTCAATGGTGTCCCTTATGGACCCTACTACGAGGGAGTCTGCAAGTGTTTCGGGTATTCTGTATCAGTATATGATTACTTTGCTGCTGATTCTAAGCGGACTTTATGAATACCTGATAAAAGCACTGGTGGATACATTCCGGCTGATTCCGGTAAACGGTGCGGTATTCCGTATTGAAAATATGCTGACGACGATGATACGTTTTATGAGTGATTATATTATTATCGGGTTCCGTATCTGTCTTCCGATATTCGCCGTTATGATTATGCTGAATGCAATTCTCGGTATTTTGGCTAAAGTATCGCCGCAGCTGAACATGTTTGCAGTGGGTATCCAAATCAAAGTGCTGGTTGGCCTGTGTGTCATGTTCCTGACTGTCAGGATGCTTCCGGGAGCAGCAGATTTTATTTACAGGGAAATGCGAAAAGTCATAGTGTCATTTGTAGAGGGAATGATGTAATGTTAGAATATAACCTTCAGTTCTTTGCCAAAGATGGTCCCGGCGGCGAAAAAACAGAGCCGGCTACACAGAAGAAATTGGATGATGCAAGGAAAGAGGGTCAGGCGGCCAAAAGTAAGGAGATAGGTAATGCTTTCAGTCTGCTGGCGCTGTTCCTGCTTATGAAGTTGTATATAAGCATTATGGGAGAGCGTTTTCTGGGCGTGTTTCACAGTGTCTATGCACAGATTCCGGATTATGTGAGAATGTATGACGGACAGCTGCCGATACAGAGCATGAATCTGGTATTCAAAGGGATTATGACCAATCTGCTCATCATTGTTGCACCGGTATTTTTAGTAGGGTTTCTGATGGCTTTTATCTGTGATTTGGTGCAGGTGAAATGGAAGCCCACGCCGAAGCCTTTAATGCCTAAACTCAGTAAACTGAATCCAATAAAAGGCTTTAAGAAAATTATCTCTGCCAAATCTCTTGTTGAATTGCTGAAAGCCATATTGAAGATTGCGTTAATTGGATATGTTGTTTATGGATATTTGATTGACAGAGTGGGGCAGATTTATCTGTTATATGATATTTCCCTGAATCGGGCTATTGCTTTAGTCGGGGATTTGGTAATAAATCTGGGGATAAGAGTTTCGGCAGTTTATATTATCATCGGTTTTGCAGACTATGCTTATCAGAAATATAAGTTTAAAGACGATATGAAGATGACAAAGCAGGAAGTCAAAGATGAGTTTAAGAACGCGGAAGGGGACCCGAAAGTTAAGGGTAAGCAGCGTCAGCGTATGATGGAAGCGTCCAGGCGCCGGATGATGCAGCAGCTGCCGGAGGCAGATGTGGTTATTACAAACCCGACGCATTATGCGGTTGCTATCAAGTATGATGCGGAGAAATACGAGGCGCCTATGGTACTGGCGAAGGGTGAGAACCATCTGGCGCAGAAAATAAAAGAAGTTGCGAGGGAAAACCATATTGAAATCGTGGAGAATAAACCCCTTGCCCGTATGCTTTATGCAAATGTGGAGGTGGGAGAACTGATACCGCCGGAATTGTATCAGGCAGTTGCGGAAGTCCTTGCATTTGTATATCATCTGCAGGGAAAAGCATAAGAAGAGAGGAGGAGTAAGGTATGAGAAAAGCGGATGTAGGTGTTGCATTGTATATACTGGCAGCATTTATTATGTTCATTGTTCCCATTCCCTCCCAGTTATTGGATGTTTTACTGGCTTGTAATATAGCGGTGGCGTTTACGATTATGTTTGGGTGTATGTTTGCAAAAGAGGTGCTGGAGCTTTCCTTCTTCCCGACTGTTTTGCTGTTTACGACCATATTCAGAATCGCGCTGAATGTGTCTTCCACACGTCTGATTCTTACGACGGGAGATCCCGGTAATGTAGTGTCTACATTCGGAAGTTATGTAGGCGGCAATGATTTGATTGTCGGAGCCATTATTTTCATTATCCTGATTCTGATTCAGTTCATGGTTATTAATAAAGGTTCCGAGCGTGTCGCTGAGGTAACGGCGAGATTTACATTGGATGCTATGCCCGGTAAACAGATGGCAATCGATGCGGACCTGAATACAGGGGCAATTGACGATGCAGAGGCAAAACGAAGAAGGGATAAGATTCAGGAAGAGTCAAGTTTTTTTGGTTCCATGGACGGTGCCGTGAAGTATGTAAAGGGAGATGCCACGGCGGGCCTCTTGATTACGGCAGTCAATATCGTAGGCGGTATTGCCATGGGTGTGCTGCGTCAGGATATGGAGGTCGGCGCTGCTTTGAGTAAATATGCGGTTCTGACAATCGGTGACGGTCTGGTAAGCCAGATTCCTTCCCTGCTGATATCGCTTTCCACAGGTATTTTGGTTACGAAAGGGTCTAAGGAGGCGGATTTTGGAACCGTATTGGTGAGCCAGTTTTTCGGTATACCGAAGGTATTATATCTGGTTGGCAGCGTTTTAATCGCGCTGGGTATCCTGACACCTTTGAATAATGTGGTGTTCGTATCGCTTGGAATCTTTTTCATAGTAGTTGGAAGATTTATCGCAGGCTCAATCGGTACGGCGGAAATTGAATCCGAAATTGATATGGATGAGGCGTCCGCAGAAGAGATAAGGCAGCCGGAAAATGTCAACAGTCTGCTGCAGGTGGACCCTATCGAGCTGGAATTCGGTTATGGTATCATTCCCCTTGCGGATGTGAATCAGGGCGGTGACTTATTAGACCGTGTCGTTATGATTCGTAGGCAGATTGCGCTGGAGCTTGGTACGATTGTGCCGATTATCCGTCTGCGCGATAATATACAGTTGAATCCGAACCAATATATCATCAAAATAAAGGGTGTACAGGTAAGTGAAGGGGAAATTCTGTTTGACCATTATATGGCAATGAATCCCGGTTATGTGGAGGAAGAGATTACGGGTATTCCTACGTTTGAGCCTTCGTTCCATCTTCCGGCCATCTGGATTACGGAAGGGCAGAGGGAGCGTGCGGAAAGTCTGGGTTATACGGTGGTTGACCCGCCGTCTATTATTGCGACCCATCTGACGGAGGTCATCCGCCAGTATATTGCAGAACTGCTTACGAGACAGGATGTACAGAATCTGGTCAACAATATCAAAGAAACCAATCCTTCCCTCGTGGAAGAACTGGTTCCGAAACTTCTTGGTATCGGGGAGATTCAGAAAGTGCTGCAGAACCTGTTAAAAGAGGGTATTTCCGTGCGGGATTTGCTTACTATTTTTGAAACGCTGGCAGATTATTCGGCGTCTACCAGAGATACGGATATTCTGACCGAATATGTAAGACAGAGCCTGAAGCGTGCAATATCGGGAAAATATTTCCCTGCAAACGAGACGACAAGTGTGATAACGCTGGATCCGAAGATAGAGCAGGAAATCATGAACAGCGTGAAACAGACGGAGCAGGGCGCTTATCTGACAATCGATCCGGAGCAGACGAAGGCAATTATTGCGTCGGTTGGGAATGAAATCCAGAAGCTGGAGAATCTGGGTAAAAATCCGATTATCATTACTTCGCCGATTGTCCGCATGTATTTCAAGCGGTTAACAGAAGATTATTATAAGGATTTGATTGTGGTATCTTATAATGAAATAGAGTCGAACATTGAATTACAATCTGTTGGGATGGTGACAATAACATGATAATTAAGAAATTCCAGGGAAAAACCGAAAATGATGCGGTCGAAGCGGCAAAAAGGGAACTGGGAAATAACGTCGTAATCATGAACGTCCGGAATGTGAAGAAGAAAGGGATACTGCGCTTCTTCCTGCCCGAAACGGTAGAGGTTACAGTTGCTTTGGAAGAAGAGAATGAGAGATATGCTCCGGTCAGGAATAATGAGGAGAAGCGGGAACCTGTAGTTCCCGCCAATACGGTATATCCGGCGGCACGGGAGAACTATCAGAACAGGAATCTGGTCGTGGAGGATTTGAACGAAGAGAGACGGGACAATGCATTTTTGGAAGAAAAGCTGAACAACCTTCATTCTTTGTTAGAACAGCAGCTGCAGAAGCCGGAGGAAGAGCGGGGAGAAGAAGACGGGGAAGCCCCGGCCAGCGAGCTGGAAAAATTTATGAAGCTTCTGTATAATACGATGCTTGACAATGAAGTCAGCGAAAAGTATGCGAATCAGATTATTGATGAAATCGAAAAGAGCGCAAAGCCAAACACCCCTTTTGACTATGCGCTTACTAATATTTATCAGAAGATGATTCTGAAGTTCGGAAAGCAGGAGGGAATTACGCCATCCGAAAAGGGAACAAAAGTGATATTCTTTATCGGGCCTACGGGTGTGGGCAAGACAACGACGATTGCGAAGATTGCTTCCAGATTCATTGTGGATGAGAAGAAAAAAGTAGCGCTGATTACGGCGGATACTTACCGTATAGCTGCTGCAGAACAGCTCCGGACTTATGCGGGAATACTGGAGGTACCTTTCAGGATTGTTTATTCGCCTGAGGAAATCGGAGAATCGCTGAGGGATTTTGTTGACTATGATTATATATTCGTGGATACTTCAGGTCATTCGTACCAGAATGAGGAGCAGAAGGAGTCAATGAAGAATATTGTACATTCTGTAGACGGACAGGCGGAAAATGAGGTATTTCTGGTTTTAAGCGCGACGACGAAGTATAGGGATTTGCTTAAGATTGTGGATGCTTATACAGAGGTCACGAATTATAAGCTGATTTTTACCAAGCTGGATGAAACGAGTGCGTACGGCAATCTGCTGAACATTAAATTGTATACGGGGGCGGCGCTTTCTTATGTGACCTGCGGACAGAACGTGCCGGATGATTTGGAAGATTTCAACCCCCAAAAGACCGTAAAGCAGCTGCTCGGAGGGAAATAGGAGGAAGATACGAGTATGGATCAGGCTGAACAGTTAAGAAATCTTATAAAAGCCAACAGTCATCCGCAGAGACCCCTGGCGCGTGTCATAACAGTGACGAGCGGAAAAGGGGGAGTCGGTAAGTCTAATACATCCATCAATCTGGCAGTCCGTTTTCGTGAAATGGGGCAGAAAGTAATCATACTGGATGCGGATTTCGGGCTTGCAAACATTGAGATTATGTTCGGAGCTGTGCCAAAGCATAATCTGAGCGATTTGATATACCAGGGAAAAAACATTAAGGAAATCATTACGTGGGGGCCGATGGACGTCGGTTTTATTTCCGGCGGTTCCGGAATTACCGGATTGTCCAACCTGACACTGGATAATTTAAGAACTATTATCCAGAGTCTTTCACAATTAGACGAAATGGCCGATACTATTATAGTGGATACCGGAGCAGGGATAGCGGATGCAGTAATGGAATTTCTGGTAGCAAGCGGCGAGATACTGCTGGTAACGACGCCCGAGCCGACCTCCATTACGGATTCTTATTCTTTGCTGAAAGCGCTCAGCAGGCATCCGCAGTATGTGAAAGAGGAAACGAAGATAAAACTGGTGGCGAATAAGGTACAGAGGACAGGAGACGGGAAGATTCTGTACGATAAGCTGAGCGCCGTGGCCGGAAAATATCTGAAAACACCCATGGAGTATCTGGGAGAGGTGCCGGAGGATACGCAGCTTACCAAAGCGGTTATGCAGCAGAAGCCGGTGTCCATGGAATTTCCCCATGCGAAATCAGCACAGGCGTATAAGAAGATTGCGGAAAAATTAATGGAAAGGCCATCCGTGGAAGAGAACGGAAGAAGAGGAATGGCATCGTTCTTTTCCCATATATTTAATATGAAAAGGTAAGGAATGAGAAAATGACAGAGGAATTACTTGCAAAATATGTGAAGCCGGGGGACAGAGTTGATATCAGGAGTATAAGGAAAAGACTGAATCCGGAGGAGGAGCCGGAAGTCAGGATGTATCAGACATCGGTGTACGATATTATAAGCGGGGACAGGATAGAAGTAGTCATGCCTATGGAGAAAACAAAGCTGATTCTCCTTCCCATAGGTTCCGAGCACGACCTTTTTTTCTGCTCATCCAGCGGCATGTATCAATGCAGGGCCAAAATCGTGGACCGGGATAAAAAGGGTGGAAATTATCTGCTGGTCATGGATTTAATCAGCAATCTGCGCAGAGAGCAGAGACGGCAGTATTATCGTTTCAGCTGTGCACTGGAAATGCAGTCCAGGGCATTAGAGACAGAGGAAGTACGGGCGGTGGATGAAATAGGGCTTACAGAAGAACAGATGATGCCGAATTTGCCGTTAAAGAGAAGTATTATTGTGGATATCAGCGGAGGGGGACTGAGGTTTGTCTCGGATTATGCTTATGAGGCGGACAGTATCCTGTTATGCAGGTATGTATTGGAAACGGACGAAGAGAGAAAGACATACGAGGTGCTTGGTAAGGTGCTGGCGGTGAATGAAGTGGAAAACCGGCCCGGTTTTTATGAGCATCGGGTTCAGTACATCAAGATAGATAAGGAAGAGCGGGAAGAAATCATTAAATTCATTTTTGAGGAAGAACGAAAGAATTTGCAGAACAAGGAGTAATTTTCTTAAAGAGGCAGGTTGGGGAAAGGCAGGGGTTTATATGAAAAAAATATTGATTGTTGATGACTCTGCACTCGTGAGAAGAGTTTTATGTGATATAATTAATAAAGATGAAAGATTCCAAGTAGAGGACAGGGCCGCAAACGGTTTAGAAGCATTGGAGCTGCTGAGTAACAAGAGCTATGATGCGGTGGTATTGGATATCAATATGCCGAAGATGAATGGTCTGGAGCTTTTAAGGCAGCTGCAGAAGCGCAGGATTGCTGCGAGAGTCATTATGGCGAGTACAGATACGAAGGAAGGTGCCAAGGTAACGATGGACGCATTGGAGCTTGGAGCAATTGATTTTGTACATAAGCCTGACAATGCGGTAGGGTGCAGGCGGGACAGTTTTCAGAACCGTCTGATAGAAATCCTGGCTGCGGTAACAGAGAGCAAGATGCCTTCTTTCACAAAGCCTTTTTCAATGGATGAGGTGAGGAATTCACGGAAGATGGTGGATTTGCTCAGCCGTCATGAAGGGAAGCTGACCGGTAAGAGAGTGGTTGCGATTGCAAGTTCCACAGGCGGGCCAAAGGCGCTGCAGTCAGTGATTCCGAAACTTTCAGGGAAGCTTAACGCGCCGGTTGTCATTGTGCAGCATATGCCGTCCGGATTTACAGCTTCATTGGCAGAACGGATGAATTCTCTCAGTGAGCTGACAGTGAAGGAAGCCAGGGAAGGAGATGAACTGGCAGCCGGTACTGTATATATCGCTATGGGCGGGAAGCATCTGAATGTGAATTTCACAGGAGGAAAACATGTGATTCATTACTCGGATGAACCTCCCAGGGAGGGCGTGAAGCCGTGTGCAGATTATATGTACGAGTCTCTGGCACAGAGTAAGTATGATACGGTGGTGTGCGTGGTGCTGACCGGAATGGGCGCGGACGGGACGAAAGGAATCTCTTATCTTAGGAACAAAAAGAAAATTCATGTTATCGCTCAGAATGAGGACAGTTGTGCTGTGTATGGCATGCCGAAAAGTGTTGTAAATGCAGGAATGGCAAATCAGGTGGTTCCTTTGGAGCAGGTCGCACAGGAAATAATGATGAACGTGGGGGTAATGTAAGATGGACGTAAGCCAATATCTCGAAATATTTATTGACGAAACAAAGGAACATTTGCAAAACTTGAATACAGAAATCCTGAATTTGGAACAGGATTCGGAAAATGTAGATACGGTGAATGAGATTTTCAGGGCTGCCCATTCTTTAAAAGGAATGGCCGGTACAATGGGATTTAAGAGGATGCAGACTCTGACCCATGATATGGAAAATGTATTCTCCGAGGTGCGCAATGGCTCCATTAAAGTGAAGGGGAACATGATTGATATTCTTTTCCAGTGTCTGGATGCGTTGGAAGAATATCTGAATCTGATTCAGGAGTCCGGTGATGAAGGAACGAATGATAATGAACCGTTAATTAAGCAGCTGAATGAAGTGCTTAATTCCAAGGAGGGCGGCGCACCGGCTGCAGAAAAGCCGGCGGAGCAGGCAAAGACGGCAGAGCCGGACGATACGAACGGACAGAAATGGCTGTCCATAAAATTTGACGATACACAGAAACATGTACTGCGGGAAGCCGTAGGGCAGGGTAAGAATGTATTCGGAGTGACGGTAAAGGTACAGGAGTCCTGTATCCTCAAGGCTGCGCGGGCATTTCTTGTATTCAAGGCTTTAGAGGATATTGGAGAGGTCATTATATCCAGTCCGTCCGTACAGGATATTGAGGATGAAAAATTTGATTTGGACTTCAGCCTTGTTTTCATATCAGATAGTGAACTGGATAAGGTGCTTCAGGCTGTAAAAAGCGTTTCTGAAATCGAGGATGCCCAGGGTGCGGTAATCGAGGGCGATAAGATTAAGGATATCGCCGGAGAAGCGCCGGAGAAAGCAAACCTTCCGGCAGTGGAGCCGCAAGGCGCAGGCGAGAAGCCGGTTTCAGAGAAACAGCCGGCGGCAGCACAGGCAGCTCCTGCCAAGGGGAATGAAAAGAAGAATCAGGTATCGAAGCCTGCAGTTAACAGAACCGTGCGTGTAGACATTGAGAAACTGGATGTGCTGATGAATCTGGTCAGCGAGCTTATCATAGCGAAAAACTCTTTGGTTTCCGCGTCAGGCGACAGAGGCGGAAACGGCGGTGTCAACGAACATATTGAATATCTGGAGAGTGTGACTACGAATCTGCATGAGTCTGTTATGAAAGTGCGGATGGTTCCTATCGAAAGTGTGGTAAGTAAGTTCCCGAGAATGATCAGGGATTTGACAAAGAAGCTGGATAAAAAGATGGAACTGTATATGTCCGGTGAGGAGACGGAACTGGATCGTACCGTAGTGGATGAAATAGGGGATCCTCTGATGCATTTGCTGCGGAATGCCGCGGATCATGGTTTGGAGTCGGCGGAAGTACGTAAGGCGGCAGGCAAGCCGGAAGTAGGTTCCATTTTCCTGGATGCTTATCAGGACGGTAATAATGTAGTCATTGAAGTAAGGGATGACGGTGCAGGCATCAATACCGATGCTGTCAGGGAGAAAGCCATTGCGAAAGGTGTTATTACGCCGGAGCAGGGTGAGAATATGTCTGAGCAGGAAATCATGAATCTTTTGTTCCATGCAGGATTCTCCACAGCGAAACAGGTATCCGATATCTCCGGCAGGGGTGTAGGACTGGATGTAGTAAAATCCAAAATAGAAGCGCTCAGCGGTGAAGTGGAAGTAAAGAGCAAGATGGGAGTGGGAAGCACATGGACAATCCGTCTTCCGCTTACACTTGCCATCATACAGGCGCTTATGGTCGATGTGGGCGGCGAGAAATATGCGATTTCCCTTGGTTCTATTCTGACCATTGAGGATATTACGCCCGATGAGATTAAGACAGTACAGAATAAAGAAGTGATTAACATAAGGGGAAGCGTTATCCCGATTATCAGACTGAGCGGTGTACTTGATATTGAAAGCAAGAAGAATCCGGAAGACAATATGACGGTTGTTATTGTTAAGAAAGGTGACAGACAGGCGGGACTTGTAGTAGATGAACTGATGGGACAGCAGGAAATCGTTATTAAGTCTTTGGGCAAGTATATCACCAAATGCAAGATTATCAGCGGCGCTACGATTTTGGGTGATGGTGAAGTTGCATTGATTCTCGATACAAATGCATTGTTTTAGGTTCATACTGCAGGAGGGACAGTGGAATGGAAGAATTAAAAGTTGATTTACAGAATGAGACTACTCAGTTTATTATTGTCAGACTGGGTGGGGAACAGTATGGAATAGATATCAAGTATGTGGACAATATCGTGCGTATGCAGCACATTACAAGAGTACCGAAGGTGCAGCCGTATTTAAGAGGGGTCATTAATCTCCGCGGGGAAGTCATTCCTGTTATGAGTATCCGTGTGAAGATGGATTTGCCGGCAGATGAATATACAAAATCCACGAGGATTATTATCCTGAAACTGGAGCAGCAGGGCAATATCGGCATTATTGTGGATGAGGTGAAGGAAGTCGTTACGCTGGATAATTCCCAGATTGAAAAGGTTGCGTATGAGAGTAAGGAGGAAAAGGATAATTTTATCTTTGCTATCGGTAAATACGCGGACGGAGGTTTGATATCCCTGCTCGATCTGAATGCGGTTGTGTTAGAAAAAGAGAGTGTATAGGAGGTCATCAAAGTGGCTGATCTTACTTTGGAGACGATGTCTCAGGAATATTATGATGTATTGAAGGAGCTGGGAAATATAGGAGCGGGCAATGCGACGACTGCGCTTGCCCAGATGCTCCAATGTAAGGTGGATATGTCCGTACCGCAGGTAAAGCTTCTTGAATTCAAGGATGTGGCAACTTTAATGGGCGGTGAAGAACAGCTTATGGCGGGCATTTATCTTGGTGTGGAAGGTGATATCAATGGAAGCATCATGTTTCTTCTGGAACAGAAGAGTGCAAGGCATCTGGTTGGGAAATTGATGGGAATGCCTATAGAAGGTGATAAATTTACCGAGATAGAGATATCTGCGCTGCAGGAGGTAGGAAACATTATTACCGGCTCTTATCTTAATTCCCTGTCGATGATGACAAACCTCAAGATATATCCGACCATTCCTTCGTTAGCAATGGATATGGCGGCAGCGATATTGAGCGTACCTGCCATAGAGTTTGGGGTAATAGGGGATAACATCCTCTTGATACAGACCCAATTTTTTGATGAGATACAGTTGGATGGTTACTTTATTCTGATTCCCGAATTGGAATCTTATGTAAAGATATTGTCGTCTCTTGGAATTTCTGTTGGATAACAGGTACAAAAGTTGGGAGCTGGGAGAAATATGAGTGAATTGATAAAGGTCGGAATGGCGGATTTAAATATATGTATTAGTCCGGATTCCATTACTACATTAGGTTTAGGGTCATGTGTGGGTATTGCAATAAGAGATCCGGTGACCAAAATTGGTGGCCTTGCGCATATTATGTTACCGGATAGCACACAAATAAGAAATAATAGCAATATTCCAAAATTTGCAGATACTGGAATTGCCGAGCTGGTAAGGCAGATGACGGCAAAAGGAGCCAACAGGAGCCGGATGGTAGCAAAGATTGCCGGTGGCGCGCAGATGTTCGCATTCCAGAACAAGTCAGAAATGGTGCGTATTGGCGAACGGAATGTGGAGGCGGCCAGAAAGAAGCTGGCAGAACTTAAAATACCGATTTTAGCGGCGGACACTGGGGACAGTTATGGTAGAACGGTTATATTTTATCCGGAGAACGGGGATTTTGTCATTAAAGCCGTAGGAAAACCACAGAAGGTAATATAGAAGGCGGGGAAACCGGACATGAAAAGAAAATTAATACCACCTTTTTGGATGTTATTTGCGGGAGCGGTCAGCAGTGTTATCATGTTTACCCTTCATTATGAAACAAAAAGCATGTTGATGATTCTGATGGGTGTGCTGATTGGCTTTTATATCATAGGCTGTCTGTTTAAGTGGATGTTAGACTTATTTGAAAAGCAGAATGAGCCGATAATGGAAGAGAAGGAAATCGTGGCAGAGGATGAACAGGCAGAAGGAATTCCCGCGATGGACGAAGGACAGGTGGATGTAGAAAGCTGATTGATTAAGGGCATCAGGAGGAAAGTATGGACGAAGCAGAAAAGAAGAAATTATGGGAGGAATATGCTAAGGGAAAAACTCCCGAAATACGGGAAAAGCTTATTCTGGAATATGCTCCGCTCGTGAAACTGGTGGCCGGAAGGCTCAGTATGTACCTTGGTTATAATGTGGAATACGATGATTTGGTAAGTTATGGTATCTTCGGACTGATTGATGCGATTGATAAGTTTGATAATTTGAAAGAAGTGAAGTTTGAGACTTATGCCAGTCTCCGGATAAGGGGCGCGATTCTGGATCAGATTCGTAAATTGGACTGGATTCCAAGGACAATAAGGCAGCGGCAGAAGAAGATTGACGCGGTGACAAAGGAAATTGAAGCTGCAAAAGGAAGGAACGCCACGGACGAGGAAATTGCGCAGGCGCTGGGAATATCCGGTGACGAGTTCGGGGAGTGGCAGTCCCAGATGAAGATTACTAACGTAGTTTCGTTGAATGAGTTTATGGAGCAGGGAACTGAAGTCCCGGCTGAAAACAATAAAAATGCGCATTTCGACAGTCCGGAAGAAGTGATAGAAAAAGAGGAACTGAAAAAAGTATTATCAGAAGCTTTGAAAATTCTTACGGAGAAGGAACGACGGGTTATTGAGTTATACTATTACGAGGATTTAACACTTAAGGAAATAAGCAATATATTAGAAGTATCCGAGTCGAGGATTTCGCAGCTCCATACGAGAGGGCTGCAGAAATTGAAGTCAAAAATGGGAAACTATATGGGTATATTTGCATAAGTGGGGTAGATGATATGAATGGATATTTTCGGTTGATTTGTGAAGAAAACAGCACGTATCTTCAAATAGAGCCGCCTACGGACGGGGGAGAGCCTGCGGGAATCAACGAAATCATGGAATACCTGAACAGCAGGAACATTGATTTTGACAGCCAGACGCTTTATGCGGCTTCCGGCAAAACGGAGGCGCAGACATTGCGGCTGAATAGAAATTCCTGTATGGAAGAACGTGAGAATTATAAACTGATTATCAGTCCGGATAATATGAAAGCGACAATTCGTTTTTATGCGCCCTCTAAAGGCGGCGAACTGATGACAAGAAATGAATTGATATCGGATTTGGGATATAAGGGGATTAAATTCGGGATTCAGGATGTAGAGATTGATAAGTTTTTCAGAAGCCGGAGATATTGTGAGGATATCGTGGTGGCAATGGGAAAGCTGCCCCGTCATGGCGAGGATGCCCATATTGAGTACTATTTCAATACGGATGGGAAAGCACGTCCTACGCTGAATGAAGACGGAAGTGTGGATTTCTTTCACCTGAATACAATCAGTCATTGCCAGAAGGGGGACGTACTGGCGAAATTGTTTCCAGAGGATTTGGGAGATCCCGGGAAGAATGTTTTAGGTGAGCCGTTAAAACCGAGAGATGTAAGGAAGAAAAAATTAAAGTACGGAAGGAATATCACGCTTTCCGAGGATAAGCTGACACTGACTTCTGAAGTGGATGGACATGTGACGCTGGTAGATGATAAGGTTTTCGTTTCAGATGTATTGACTGTGGAAAACGTGGATAATTCTACCGGTGATATTGAGTACGATGGCAGTGTGGAAATAAGCGGAAATGTCTGTGCGAATTTTTCTGTTATAGCAAAAGGAAATATTCAGGTGGGCGGAGTAGTAGAGGGCGCTTATCTGCAGGCAGGCGGGGATATCATTATCACAAGGGGAATGAACGGTATGGGCCGCGGAGAGCTGAAAGCGGGCGGAAATATTGTGGCGAAGTTCATGGAGAATGCTACTGCCATGGCGAAAGGGTATGTATCTACGGATTCTATCCTGCATAGCAGCGTGCAGGCAGGCGACGAGATTACGGTAAGCGGAAGACGGGGGTTTATTACCGGCGGGCGTGTGTGTGCGCTGAATAATGTGTCGGTGAAGACGCTGGGTTCATCTATGGGAGCCGATACAGTGATAGAAGTGGGCGTGGATCCTACTTTA
>CAMXQE010000019.1 GCA_947246015.1 uncultured Lachnospiraceae bacterium
TTTTTTCTATTCCATCTTTTTTTCTATTCCATCTTTTTTTCTATTCCATCTTTTTCTATTCCATTCTTTTCTATTCCATTCTTTTATCTATTCTCCAACCCTGCCGCCTAATCCCTCCTCCGCAGCTCTTTCCGGTACTTATCCGGTGTGATACCGAACCGTGCCGCAAAAGCCTTAGAGAAGCTCCTTCCATCCGGAAATCCGCAGCTCTCCGCAATCTTATTGATGGACTGCCCCGTATTCAACAGCTCCTTATAAGCATACTCCACCCGCACGTTCAGCACATATGTCTTATAATTCACATTTGCATATTTTTTAAATATCCGTGACAGGTAAGTAGGGGAAAAGCCGAACATGCCTGCCACCGTTTCCAGTGTCACATCTTCTTTATAATGCTCCTGTATATAAGCCGTAATCTTATGCAGCTTCTTCATCTGACGGTTTTTCTTTACCTGTTCCTCATCTACATCCTTCTCCCGATATTTCGTCACAAGAAAATGCAGCAGCTTATAATAATCACTGAGAACTTCCAGCTCATAACCATACTGTTTCTCTGCATAAGAAGTATACATCTGACGGATCAGCCGCACGAACTCTGCATCCTGCTCCTTATATCCTTCCGCTGTATGACGGAACAGCATATACTCTTCCTCACGGAACCGCTCAAACTCTTCCGGCGGTATCTGCACCACAATCGTAAAATTCTCCTTCGGTACATCAATGGAATGGACCTCATTGGAATTTACAATGATAAACCGTCCCCTGGACAGACCATAATAGGAAGAGTTAATGTAAAAGTCAATCTCTCCCTCAAACACAACAAATATTTCCACCGTATCATGCCAATGCTTGGTCACACGGTAATTTCCGTTCATTCCTTCAAACACAAACATTTTAAAAGGCAGGTCATCATTCGGAATGACCAGCTCCCGTTTCAAATCCATACGAATCCCTCATACCGTCATCCGTTCCATACATCCGCCTGCGGCACTGCTTCTGCTTCCTCCTCTTCTACCGGCCTCCACGCCTGTCCGAATTTCACATCCTTAAACAGAGCTGCCAGACCGGTAATCTGCTTCAGCCGCAGTATTTCATCCCTATCCATGCCCAGATGTTTGGAAATCCATGCATCCGAACGCCCGATTTCATGCAGTTCTTTTACGATATTGCTCATCAGGTCCACATTGTGGCTGCCCCGCGCCCGGTTATGCCGTATGGTGCTTGCCATACGCTGGTCGATAGGCTTGTCGATGACAGATACCGGCAGCATCCCCTCCTCACGTTCGAAAATATCCTCATGCTCCAGCATAATCCGGTACCGGTGAAAGCCGTCCACAATGATATATTCATCCGTCTCCTTTACATAATAACAGACAATCGGCATTGTATAGCCGTCTGCCTTGATACTCTGGTAAAGCAGCTTCATTTCCGGCGGAGCCACCGCATTCGGGTTGTAGCTGTTGGGTTTGATTTTGCTTACAGGTACCGCAATCACATTGTAAACCGGACTCTTACGCTTCATCGTCGATTTCCTCCAGACTTTTGTATTTCTGTTTAATCATATCGATATTCCTCTGCTGCTGTCTGTTCAGCCCGAATCCCATAAAACGGCAGATATGGTCATTTTTCAAAATGCAGTAGCACATCCGCTTCCAGCTCGGCACATCTTTCGTGGATTTAATATCATCCGTATTGTCAGGAATCTTTTCGACAAAAATAATACGGGACTTTTTGTTTAATGTATAATTGGACACGCCGTTGCGCTTTATCCGGTATCCGTGTTCCTCCAGTTCCCGTATGGTTTCTTCCTCCAATCCCCCTCCCTTTTCATGCCAGAACTTAATGGATGCATTGAATTTTTTCACATAATTATTTTTTAACCGGATGGGAAGGGTATCCAGCAGGAAACGGGTATAGGATTCCCATGTATGCCCCTCCGGAAGCGAAATATTCCGGTAGCCCATCGCTTTCGTCCTCCCGTAAATACAGGCAAAATTAGCCCCCTGCACCCTCCCTACCAGTTTCGCCCAGATTTCCGGGTCCAGTACCCGGTACAGATTCAGGCTGTCCTTGGAATAATCGTTAAAAGGAGAGGCCACCCGCATCTGGGACACCTTCAGCCCCGCCATATAATACAAATCATACAGCCGGTTATAATCATAACCGAACAGGTAGTTGGCGTGCCAGACATCCTCCTGCCCCCAGTCGTACAGGGGCGAAGCACACCATACGTTTTTAAACTGCCTGCTAATCCAGCATTCATCCTTATAACCGTATTTTTTATTGACAAAACCACTGTAACGCTGCAGGGATTCATCCGCCCGCATCCCCAGCAGGCATACTGTCTTCTTATTTCCATGGGAAATCCGGTACCACCTGCTGAACTGTTTTGCCAAATCCTCCTGGTGCATCCGGTAATGGTAGGTCGTAATCGGATTGTGCTCCAGATTTATCACATAATCATGCACAGGCATTTTTCTCACCCATGCTTCTTTCTTCCTGTCGTCCCACGGATACCAGAACATTTCATAACTGCTGAGCGCAGTCCGCGTCGCCATTGGCAGACATACCCAGTACAATTCCGCTTTCCCTTCCAGCCGTGCAAAAGTCCGTTCGATATACTCCGTAGTCACGGTGTACTGCGCTTCGAAATCCTGATGGAATATGCCAATCCGTTTTTGCGGATAATATTTCTGCTGGAAATCCAATGTCATATTCAACAGCAGTCCGCTGTCCTTCCCGCCGGAAAATGATATGTATATGTTATCAAATTCTTCAAATATCAGACGCATCCGTTCCTGAAATGCTTCGTAAACATCCCGGGTCTCATATTCGCGCTTCATCGTGTCAGTCCTCCGTGTTGTCAACAATATGAGATAAACTTTACCATATTTTTCCATTTTTTTCAACACGCGCGGAGGCTGGGAAATCTTAAACGTAACTGTTCAGCCTCAAACATTGATTCAACCATAGTCAAAAAAAGAGAATGGGGCCATCCCATTCTCCTTCACGATTTTGTAACTTTATAAGTTTAACCCGGACATTTTAGATTTTCCTTTAAGAATCCATCAGCTGAAGCTCATACAACTTCTTATACAACCCCTCCTGCCGCAGCAGTTCCTGATGCGTTCCGGCCTCCCGTATCTTTCCTTTGTGCATGACGATTATCTTATCCGCATGTTGGATGGTAGACAGCCTGTGCGCAACCATAATCGTCGTGCGGCCTTCCATCAGCCTTTCCAATGCATGTGTAATCAGGCTCTCCGTCTCTGTATCGATATTGGCTGTCGCCTCGTCCAGCACCAGAATGGCAGGGTCATAAGCAAGCGTTCTTGCAAAGGAAAGGAGCTGCCTCTGTCCGGCCGAAAGTGTGCTGCCGCGCTCTGTCACCGGCTCATCATAGCCGCCCGGCATCTTTTGAATGAAAGAATCTGCGTTTACGGTCCGGGCCGCTTGTTTTACTTCTTCCAAAGAAATGTCCTCGTTGTTGAGGGAAATATTGCTCTTAATATCCCCGGTAAAAATGAATACATCCTGCTGCACCTGCCCGATGGCGCCCCTCAGTACATCGATATCAATATCCCTGATATTTACGCCGTCAATCAGTATTTCTCCCTTCTGTATATCGTAATAACGTCCAATCAGGTTCAGTATCGAAGATTTCCCTGCTCCGGTTGCACCGACAAAAGCAGCTTTCTGTCCCGGTTCGATGACGAAGCTGACATCCCTTAGTATGTAATCTTCCTTTTCATAAGCGAACCACACATGTTTAAATTCAATCCGTCCCTGTATCCGTACCTCCACCGGATGAGCCGGCGACACGATTTCCGGCTTTTCATCCAAAATAGAAAAAATCTTTTCCGCAGAAGCCAGCGAGGACTGCAGCGTACCGAACTGTTCTGCCAGTTCCTGAATCGGCTCGAAGAAAGAGCTTATGTAGCTGACAAAAATAAACAGTGTGCCAAGCGAAAGCGTCCCGTTCAGGACCGAAGCGCTGCCGTTCCCTATCACGATAATCATGGCGATGATGGAAAGCATATAAATGAGGGGACGGAAAATGGCAAAGGTCATGACCTCCCTCCAGTTGGCAGCGAACAGCTCACCGGATTTCGTCTCAAATTCTTCATATTTTTCCTTTTCCCTGACAAAAATCTGAATCAGTTTCATGCCGGAAATATGCTCGGACAGAAATGTATTCAATTCCGTTATTTTCGTTCTTGTAATCTGATAGGCTTTTCTCGAAAATGAACGGAACAGAAACGTCAGAACCGTGACCAGAGGAAGCAGTAAAAAAGAAAACACAGCCATACGCACATGAATGGAAAGCATGACCACCGCATAGCCGATGATTTTCACCATATTTTTAAACAGCTTTACAAGTATCGAAGAAAACAGTTCGTTCACCGCTTCTGTATCATTCGAGACACGGGTTACCAGTTTCCCTACCGGAGTCGTATTGAAAAAACCCAGCGACAGGCTGTGGATATGGGCAAACACCTCCTCCCGCATCCGGTAAATAATGTTCTGCCCCATCTTCTGGAGCATCCATGTATCCACGCAATTCAGGATAAACCCGCAAAGCAGCATCAAAAGATAAAGCCCGGCCGCAGTGAGAATCCCACGGAAATCATAACGGCGCAGTTCTTTCAGTTCCTCACGTGAAAGCAGCGCGGCTCCCTGCTCCACATATGCCGCCAACATCGCATTGCCGGCGCTTTTCAATCGCTCACATTCATCCGCAGTCAGCCGCTCCGCCATATAATAGCGGTCCTCATAAAGCAGAATCTGATAATAGCCGCTCTCTATCACACCCGGCTCTCCATCCTGCGCCTGTTCAGCGCCGCTCTCCGCCCCGGCGCCTTTTTCCCGCGTCAGGTAAATGCCGCGGTAGGCTACGGCTCCCGGCCCGGCCGCCGACGTTTCGGTATACGGCTCGTAATAGCCGTTAATATAGTCATCAATCGCATCCCCGATAATAATCGGACGGTAAAGTTCCACCACGATAATCAGCAGAACCAGCAAAGTCGCAGCCGCCATGACCAGACGGTGGGGTTTTAAATACGCAGACAGCCTTTTCATCCCGGCACACCTCCCTGTAATCGGTCTTCCTGTCCATGTTCCGCATCCAGCGCCGCTTTCTGCTCCGAAACGGCCGCTTCTAACTGCTGCTGCTCGAACATGCTCCTGTAAATGCCATCCATCCACATCAATTCCTCATGGTTTCCTATTTCCTTCGCTTCCCCATCCTCCAGAACCAGAATCACATCGGCGTTCTGTATCGTGGAAATACGGTGCGCAATCAGAATCGTGGTCTTCCCGGCACGGTTAGCCTTTAAGTTGCGCAAAATATGCTCTTCCGTATCCGTATCCACAGCGGAAAGCGCATCATCCAAAATAAGAATCGGTGCATCCTTCATCAAAGCCCTTGCTATGGAGCTGCGCTGTTTCTGCCCGCCGGAAAGAGTAACGCCCCGCTCTCCTACAATCGTTTCATAACCGTCCGGAAAAGCAATGATATTTTCATGGATGCAGGCGGCCTGCGTAGCCCGGACGATAGAATCCATATCCTGAGTGTCGGCGCCGAATGCAATGTTTGACTTTAAAGTATCGGAAAACAGGAAATTATCCTGCGGAACATATGCAATATTCTCCCGCAGTGTTTTTAGCGGAATCGCATTGATGTCCCTGCCGTCTATCAAAATCATCCCCGGCTTTGTATTATATAGATGCAGCAACAGGTTGACCAGGGTGGATTTCCCGTTTCCGGTACGTCCGATGATGGCAAGGGTCGTTCCGGCGGGAACCGAAAGACTGATATCCTTTAAGGTAGGCTCACTGTGCCCCCTATGGATGAAAGTCAGATGGGAAAGCGTGATATCCCCTCTCATCCGCTCCATATCCGCCGCATCCTCTCTGTCGGAAATTTCCGGCTCCTCATCAAATATTTCCTGAATACGCCGGATGGAAGCAGCCCCCTGCGAGAACATATTAATCGCATCCCCACAGGCCAGCATCGGCCAGACCAGCATATTGATATACTGGTTGAACGCTACGAAACGCCCCAGCGTAATATCCCCGACCAACGCCAGATAACCGCCGTAAATAAGCGTAATCAGAGCAGACAACCCGATTATGACGTCTAAAAGCGGCATGACCACGGACTGGAGACGGATGACGTGCAGATTCTTCTCCATGGTATTCCTGTTTGCTTTGGCAAAAGCCCTAAGCTCCGCACGTTCGCGGACAAAAGCCTTAATGACCCTTACGCCAGAAAAGCTTTCCTGTACGAAATCCGTAAAATCCGAAACAGCCTCCTGACGTTTCTTAAACCGTTTATGTATGATTCTGCCGTAATAAATTTCCCCCACACAGATGAAAACCATCGGTATGATAGCCAAAAGGGTAAGCTTCATATCGACATAGTACATCATCTGGCAAATGACCATGACTGTCATGACGGAAGCGTCAAAAACACAGATGACAGCCGGACCAATAGCCATGCGTACCGCATTCAGGTCGCTGGTAAACCGTGTCATCAAATCTCCCGTCTTGTGCTCATTATAGTATTCCACGCTCATTTTCTCCAAATGGCGAAACATATCATTGCGCAGCTCACGCTCAATCGAACGGGATGCGCCGAAGAGAAAATAGCGCCACAAGAAACGGCCCACAGCCAGCGTCAGACCCAGCACGAAAATAGATACGAGGCAGGAAACCACCCCATCCCAATCCAGTGTGTGCGCCGCCAGCCCGTCCGTTACTGTTCCCGTCAGTTCCGGAATAAAAAGGTTGGCATAATCTACGACAAAAAGTGTTATGATTCCGGCCGCATATTGAAACCGGTGTTTTTTTATATATTGCAATATGAAATGGAATGTGTTCATATCCAATCTCCCTGCCCGTTAAAAAGATGCAAAGTTGTATTTTTCGTTCACTTTGCATCTCTTACAAAATCTCTGTTTATTTTTCGTGATTGCCTATCGGCGGAGTCTGATAAAGTTTCCTCTCCACCCATTTTTTTTCTTTTTCAATTGCCGCTATCACATCTTTGCATCCGCTTGCTATGGCAATTTCTTCAATTCTTTCCAATGAAGCTAACTGGTCTAACAAATATCCATTATACTCCTTTTCATTATTCGGCATATTTCATCACCTGCTTTCCATGTGCCTTTTCTATGATGCTTTTATTATAACAGAGAAAAAAAAACATGTAAAGATTGCATTTTCTTATAGGAACAGCAGCCATAACAGTTCAGCTTTCGGCTTCCCTGTTACGGAATCTGCCGGTTACAAAAGCTCCTTTAACAGCCGGTTCACCATCCCCGGCTCCGCTTTTCCTTTCATCGCTTTCATAGTCTGTCCCACCAGAAAACCTATAGCTTTCTCTTTTCCGTTATGGTAATCCTCTACCGACTTGGGATTTGCTGCAATCACATCTTCTACTGCCTTGCGCAGCGCTCCCTCGTCACTTACCGTTTTTAGCCCCTTCTCCTCCACATATTTCTCCGGGTCGGTGTCATTCTCGAACATCACCTCGAAAACTTCTTTTGCAACGGTACTGTTAATCACCTTTTCATCAGTCAATCGAATCAGTCCGGCAAGATGTTCCGGCGAAAAACGGATATCCTCCGGCTCCATCTCCTTTTCTTTTAACAGACGCAGCGTCTCCACCATCAGCCAGTTGGATACCTTCTTGGGCTGTCCGCACAGTTTCACGGTTTCCTCGAATAAATCCGCCATGCGTTTCGTGCCGGTAATGATTTCAATGTCGTAATCGGGAATGTCATATTCTTCTTTGTAACGTGCCATTTTCTCCGTGCGGAATTCCGGCTGCGCCGCTTTAATTTCCGCCAGCCATTCATCGCTTACCACCACAGGAACCAAATCAGGGTCGGGAAAATAACGGTAATCCTGAGCATCCTCCTTGCTTCTCATGGCATAGGATTCCCCTTTGCCGTCATCCCAGCGCCTTGTCTCCTGCACGACCTTCTGTCCTGACTCTATCAAATCAATCTGACGCTCCCGCTCTCCCTCAATGGCATTGGCAATGGCACGGAAGGAATTCAGGTTCTTCATTTCCGTCCTCGTTCCAAACTCCGCGGTTCCTGCTTCCCTGACGGAAAGGTTGACATCTGCCCTCATGGAACCTTCCTGCAGTTTGCAATCGGAAGCTCCCAGATACTGTATCATCATCCGCAGTTTTTCCAGATAGGCAATCACTTCCTCCGCACTGCGCATATCCGGTTCGGATACAATTTCAATTAACGGCACGCCGGAACGGTTATAATCCACCAGCGAACAATCCTCCCATTCGTCATGAATCAGCTTGCCCGCGTCTTCTTCCATATGGATTTCATGGATACCCACCTGCTTCTTTCCCGTCTCCGTCTCGATTTCCACGCTGCCGTTTCTGCATATAGGCAGATATAACTGGGAAATCTGGTAATTCTGCGGGTTGTCCGGATAAAAATAATTTTTCCGGTCAAATTTACAAAACTGCGTAATTGTACAGTTTGTGGCAAGTCCTACCGCCACCGCGTATTCCAGCACTTTTTTATTCAAAACGGGCAGAGAACCCGGCATCCCCGTGCAGACCGGACAGGTATGGGTATTGGGTGCTCCGCCGAATGCAGTGGAACAGCCGCAGAAAATTTTCGTTTTTGTCGCCAGCTCTACATGAACTTCCAAGCCAATGACCGTTTCATATTGTTTTGCCATCTTTATAACCATGCTCCTTTCCTGCCTTTTCATAAGTGTATGCCGCGCGAATCAGCGTTTTCTCCTGAAAACAGTCGCCGATGAGCTGCAGTCCTATGGGCATCCCTTTGGTATCTTTTCCGCAGGGCAGACTGATGGCCGGAAGTCCGGCAAGGTTTACCGATATGGTATAAATATCACCTAGATACATCTTTATCGGGTCTGCCAGACTTTCCCCCAGTTTCGGCGCCGTGGTGGGAGCTACGGGGCCTAACAGGATATCATACTTTGCAAAGGCATCGTCAAAAGCCTTTTTTATCAACGCTTTGACTTTCAATGCTTTCAGATAATAGGCGTCATAATAGCCCGAACTCAGGACAAAAGAACCCAGCATGATTCTCCGTTTTACTTCCGCGCCGAAACCCTCGGAACGGGATTTTTTGTACATATTGTGCAGACCCTCATACTCTGCGGTACGGTATCCGTATTTGATGCCGTCAAAACGCTCCAGATTGGAGCTTGCCTCCGCCGCCGCAATGGTATAATAAGCCGGAATGGCATATTCCACCAGGCTTAAGTCAAATTCCTCCACCACGGCTCCCTTTTCTTCCAAAACCCCTGCTGCCCTGCGTACCGCTTCTTTCACTTCCGCATCCAGCCCGTCCCCGAAGTAATCTCTCGGAATGCCGATTTTCATTCCCCTTACGTCTTCTGTCAGGGCAGAAGTGAAATCCGTATCCTCCCGCCGTACGGAAGTGGAATCTTTTTCATCATGGGAGGCTATTACTTCCAGCAATGCCGCACAGTCCGTCACATCTTTCGTAATCGGCCCTATCTGGTCCAGCGAGGAACCATAGGCAATCAGCCCGTAGCGGGATACAGTCCCATAGGTCGGCTTCATTCCCACCACTCCGCAGAAAGATGCAGGCTGCCGGATGGAGCCGCCCGTATCGGAGCCAAGCGCGGCAAAACATTCTTCCGCCGCTACTGCCGCCGCCGAGCCGCCGGAAGAACCTCCCGGTACCCGTTCCACATCCCATGGATTGCGTGTCACACCGAAAGCAGAGGTTTCCGTGGTGGAACCCATGGCAAATTCATCCATATTTGTTTTTCCGATAACCAGCATTCCCGCCTTTTCCAGATTCCGCACTGCTTCTGCAGAATACGTCGGGACAAAATTCTCCAATATTTTAGAGGAACAGGTAGTCCGCATTCCTTCCGTACAGAGATTATCCTTAACTGCAACGGGTACGCCCGCCAAAAGCCCGTCCAGCTCCCCGCAGTCAATCTTCTGCTGGATTTCCTCCGCTTTCTTTAAAACCGCTTCCTTATCTACCGTCACATAACAATGGTACAGACTCTCCTTCTCCTCTATGCAGTCCAGTACCTCCTGCGCCGCCTCTGCCACGGTCACTTCTTTTGCCTTTATTTTTGCGGCAAGCCCTGCCGCCGTCATATTCCGCAACTCCATCTGTTTTCCCTCCCTCTACTCAAAGGTACGGGGAACCATAAACATTCCGTCTTTTTCCCCTGGTGCATTTTTCAGAATCTCCTCCCGCATGTCCCCGTTGGTCACTACATCCTCACGGAACACATTCTGCACCGAAAACACATGGGACATCGGCTCCACGCCTTCCGTGTCCAGTTCTCCTAACTGGTCGATATAATCCAACATCCGCCCCATGTCCTTTTTCGCCGCTTCCTTTTCTTCTCCGGACAGTTCCAGCTTCGCCAGAATCCCAACATACTCTATCGTTTCATCACTGATGATATTTGCCATTCCCATACCTTCCTCTCCTGCTTTTTCTGTTCCAGCATTCCCTTTTGTTCCAGCGTTTTCTTTTATCCCTGCGTTCCCTTTTGTCCCTGCATCTTCTTCCCGTCTATCTTCTCTTTTCCTCTGCCTGACAGGATCTTGAAAGCTGACACTGGTTCACTCCGCAGCCAGCGGCACGTTCCGTAATACATATTTTATGCTGCAGTCTCCGGAATTTCTCTGACAGACTTCTCTGACAGACTCTAATCCCTGATTTTAATATGCACTTCCCGCAACTGTTTTTCCGTCACGTCACCGGGCGCTCCGCACATCAAATCCTGCGCGGAACCGCTCATCGGAAATGCGATTACCTCACGGATATTTTCCTCATTGCGCAGCAGCATGATAATCCGGTCTACCCCCGGCGCCATTCCTGCATGGGGCGGCGCGCCGAACTGAAACGCCTGATAGAGTGCGCCGAATTTATTCTTTAACGTCTCCTCGTCATATCCTGCAATCTCAAAGGCTTTCACCATAATCTGCATATCATGGTTCCGTACCGCACCGGAGGAAAGCTCCACGCCATTGCACACGATATCATACTGATATGCCAGAATGTCCAAAGGATTCTCCTCTTCCAATGCCTTCAGGCCGCCCTGGGGCATGGAAAACGGGTTATGGGTAAATCCAATCTGCTTCGTCTCTCCGTCCAGTTCAAACATGGGAAAATCATTCACATAACAGAAACGGTATGCATTTTTCTCACATAAATCCAGCTTGTTTCCTAATTCTAACCGAATCTGTCCGGCATAATAGTTTGCCCGTTCCTCCCTGTCCGCAATGAAGAAAATCGTATCCCCCGCGCCAAGCCCTGCCAGTTCCAAAAGTTCTTTCTTCTTTTCTTCCGGAATGAACTTATCAATAGGACCCTTATAAGTCAAATTCTCTGCCACTTCCAGATAACCAAGCCCGCCCATACCGAGAGAGGTGGCGAACGCCAGCAGTTTTTCATGGAATCCCTTGGACATATCCGCATGTACCTTAATCGCCCTTACGGTTTTTCCGATAAAGGGTTTGAATGTACAACTTTGGAAAAATTCCGTTACATCGAGAATCCGCAAAGGATTGCGCAAATCCGGTTTATCCGTGCCAAATTCCAGCATCGCCTGCCGATAGCTGATGACCGGATAAGGCGCTTTTGTCACGCTGAAACCTTCCGGTGCAAATTTTTCAAACGTTGCGGATAAGACTTCCTCGCCCACGCGGAATACATCCTCCTGTGTGGCAAAACTCATTTCAAAATCCAACTGGTAAAATTCACCGGGCGAACGGTCCGCCCTTGCATCTTCATCCCGGAAACACGGTGCAATCTGGAAATACTTGTCAAATCCCGATACCATCAGCAGCTGTTTGTACTGCTGGGGCGCCTGGGGCAGAGCGTAAAATTTCCCCTTATATTTTCTGGACGGCACGATATAATCCCTCGCTCCTTCCGGAGAGGACGCACAGAGAATAGGCGTCTGAATCTCCAAAAATCCAAGTTCCGTCATTTTTTCCCGCAGATACGCAATCACCTGCGAACGGAAAATCATGGTGTCCTTTACTTTCTTATTCCGCAAATCCAGATAACGGTATTTCAGACGGACTTCCTCTCTCGTTTCTTTCGAGGTCATCACCTCAAACGGAAGCTGTTTATAAACTTTCCCTAAAATATCAATGGAATGCGCTTCCAGTTCAATGGTTCCCGTAGGAATCTTCGGGTTATAAGTTTCCTCGTCCCTCTGCTGAATGGGACCCTCCACCGAAACGGAAGCTTCTTTTACAATTCCCTTCAAGAGTTCCGTATTCCGTATCACCACCTGTAACGTCCCGTACATATCCCGCAAATCCACGAAAGACACGCCGCCGTGGTCACGGATATTCTCCACCCATCCGGCAGCCCGCACTGTCCTGCCGATATAGGACTCATCCAATTCCTTCACTGTTACATCCCGATAAATATTTTTCATCTCCATCATCCTTTACCTCATTTCCTATGAAAATCGAGTAGGGCAGGTTTCTCTCCCTACTCTCCGCGCGGGGCATCCGTCAGCTCTGCTGACACACTTCCTTTGGATGCCCCTGTGCATAAAAAAGCCCCGGAACACAGTCTCCTGCATTCCGGGACGGATAAACATTTCTATATCCGCGGTACCACCCGCATTGACAAGCCGACATCTCCATCAAGATGTGTGAACCGCCTTGCCCACTTTTACACTTAACGCGTGCAACGTATCTCCCTAACGTCTGTCTGCTGTTACAGCCTGCCTGACGGTTCGGAAAATCTGCTCCGGAGTGTTCCCTTTATTACTTCCCGCGAACAGCGCTCTCAGTCGGTGACGCCGTATTCCTGTCGTTTTTCATAATAAGAGTCTCTTTCAATGCATTTGCTGTTAATTTTTTGATGTGAAAATATTAGCATATCTCTTTCGGGATTGCAATAGTTTTTTCATTTTTTTGATGAAAATGAAAATCAATGAAACCAATCCTCAATTGAAAACGTAAAATCATCTTTTTCAGGATAAACGGTCGCATCAAAATAATTATATGCATCCAGATAAGGCGAATACGTGCTGACATGCAGTTCCATCGCATTTTCATCCACAGACAGAAGGCGCATAAATCCATTTCCGCCATTCGGCGTCGCCTGATAATCGGCAAGCAGCTGATATACCATACGGTCCGTTATGCCATCTTCGTTATCATCTATCTCTGAAACAATCTTCGCAACATCGTGATTGTGCCCGCATAGCACCAAATGGACATTTGGATTCTTCGAAACAATTTCCTGAAATAGTCTTTGTCCTGTTTCACTCCGCTCACCGTCCACAATATATTCATGTGTGGTCAAAATAGCAGGTAATCCCTGATGGACTGCCAGAATTTCATTTGCCCACGCCACCATTTCCTCATCGGGACGGTACCCCAGCGCAAGTATCAGATAGCTGTGGGAACCGGCCGGAAGTATCTGCGCACTTGCTTCACCCTCCTTATACCAAAGAATATCATCATTATAGGAAAACCGGCTTTTTCCAAAAACAGGTAAATAGTGGTCATAGAAACTCTCCGTATCCGCCAAATCATGGTTCCCCGCCAAAATGCTGTACGGAACAACGTTATCGATTTTTTTCATTGCAGCATCCGCATTTACCCATTGTTCCTGATCCTCACTCTGATTCGTAACGTCTCCCGTATGAAATACAAATTTGATATTTTCCTCCTGTGCATGTTCTGCAATCCATTCTGTCATGGACTGATAAATTTCCGGATACCTTTCGCTGTATACCTGTGTATCCGACATCCACACAAACATATACTTCGCTTCTTTATTTCCAGAGCTTTCAGAATTTTCAGGCTCTTTATTCTCCGTTTTTTTGTTTCCGGTTTCTGTATTTCCGGTTTCTTTATCTATGCCCTCTATGCTATCTATGCTATCTATGCCATCTATACTATCCATGCTGTCCATACCGTCTATGCTATCCATGCTCTGCTCATCCGGCAGATTCATACTGCCAAGAAACGAACATCCCGCCATACTGCATATCATCATGCCAAATATCCAAATCTTCATTGCTTTTATGAATATATCGGTTATATTTCCGTTCCTCTCCCATATCTTCTCTTTCTTTTTTTCCATTATCTTCTTTTCCATTATCTTTTTTGACATTACTAACCTCCTCGTCTGCTTCTCATGTTCATTTCCCATGCCGGAAGCGCAGCTTCCCGTCTATAAAATCCTGATTTAAAATAAGCTGTTAAGTTTATTTTTCAACTTAACAGCTTATTTTACTCAAGCAGGCGATAAATTTCCAAATTATATAATTTTACCATAAATCCCTTTTATAATTCCGGTCTATCATTCTTTCTGTTCATCTCTATCTCCATCCCAACATTTTGTCAACGCCTGGCATATGGCAAAGGCATCTTGTTTGTATAATTTTTATGAAAATCTGCACCATTTAGGTTCATATCTATTGCATTTTATGTTTTTGTGAATATAATAGATAGTGAAGGAGGTGTTATAATGGCACAAGCAACTTTCAGTGTCCGTATGGATGAAGCCCTGAAGCAACAATTTGATGCTCTTTGCGCAGACTTTGGAATGAATGCCACAACTGCATTCAATATCTTTGCACGGGCTGTTGTTCGGGAAAGAAAAATCCCGTTTGAAATTCGGGCTTCTGAGGAAGTAACCAGAGCTTCCGGCATGCAGGCTTTTCTCTCTCTGCGGGCTGAGGCAAAAAAAAATGGTGTTCAGGATTTGACTTTGGATGAAATCAACGAAGAAATCCGACATGCACGGTACGGAGGTGAATAAATGACCTGCTATGCAGTAATTGACACAAATGTCCTCGTTTCTGCATTGCTTTCAAGTCATGATGACGCTGCCACTGTTTTGGTCGTCGGAAAATTATTTTCCGGCGAGGTGATACCACTTTTCAGCGATGAAATTCTGAAAGAATACAACGAAGTGCTACGACGCACGAAATTTCATTTCTCGGAAGAAACAGTCAGCATACTTATCCAAACCATTGAAAAATTTGGAGAACGAGTCGTACCTTTACCAACTGGTGAGTTGCTTCCTGATATGAAAGACCTGCCATTTTACGAGATTGTTGTTGAAAAGCAAAAAGATGATGCTTACCTGGTTACCGGTAATATGAAGCACTTTCCGGCGAAACCATTCATCGTTACAGCAAAAGAATTTCTGGACATTTTAAACACGACAAAATAAGCCATATGGGCAAGGGAAATTTGGAACACAAACGTCATTTTTCCACCCATCAGAAGCATATGCCGTCGGCCATATAAACCATAAAGCGGTATCAGCATAAGCTGATACCGCTTTACATGTAAAAGGGGAATTTTACATGTACAAAACATGTTTTATATTTTGTACATTTTTATATTATCATTATTCTATTAATCTGTCAATACTAAAATAATGAAATTTTTCATTATGATTTTTTTCCTTATTCAAACATACATTATGGAGTTTAACATTATGAATATATACATAATGTTGTTTTTCTTGATTTTAGTCCATAATAATTGAAAAGGAGATTGATTATGATTGATTTCAGCCCGCTTTGGTCAACAATGGAACAAAAACAAATAAGCCAATACCGCCTTATCAAAGGTGGAATTGATTCCAAAACAATTTATGGTTTAAAAAGAAATAACAACATAACGCTTATCACTTTAGAAAAGCTATGCGCTATATGTGATTGTACCCCTAACGACATCGTTAAATTCACAAAATAAAAAGACGTTTTAGGGGCGCTTCACATAAGAAGCGTCCCTTGCGGCGTCCTAAAAAATCTGTAATGACGGCTGGATATGATGAAAATAACTGACAGGCTGTAAGCCAAATGGAACTGACTGAAAAAAGTTTCCTTACATGCTGTACCATTAGTAAGATTATGGACAATTAATACGGCCCCTCATTTATCTTTCGGATTACACGGCACGGATTGCCTGCTGCCACTGAATTTTCCGGAATATCTTTTGTAACAACACTTCCGGCGCCAATTACGGAACCCGCGCCGATTGTCACTCCCGGCAGGACAATGACGCCTCCCCCCAGCCAGCAGCCGCTTCCTATAGTTATCGGCAATGCATAAGTCCGGCAGAAATACTGCCCTGTTCCGGGTTCCCAGTCCGGTGTAAGCCTTTCATCCAGTTCCACCGGATGCGCCGCCGTATAAAGCTGTACATTAGATGCAATCAGTACGTTGTCCCCGATTGTAATCTGATTGCAGTCCACAAATGTACAATTCATATTAACGGACACATTATTTCCGATATGAATATTCCGTCCGTAATCGCAGATAAACGGTAATCCGACGGATACATTCGTACCGATTTTTCCAAACAATTGTTTCAAGAGTTCCGTTTTTTCTGCTTTTTGCTCATACACCAGCGCATGATATTCCTTCAGCAGTTTTCTTGCATTGGCTTTAAAATCCAAAAAAACCTTATCATGACAGTCATAATATTCTCCCGCCATACATTTTTCCAATTCGCTTTTCACTGTACCACCTCCATACATCCATATTAGAAAACAGCCTGTCACACAATAAGTAACAGGCCGTTCCTTTATATTCTTTTTGCCAGCGCTTCCATAACAAACATAACCGGAACCTGTGTAGTTTTGTTATACGTCTGAATCTCTTCATACGAGAACATGTGATATTCCTCCGCATCATCAGCCAGGAAACAAAACCGGCTGAAGTTTCATTCCTGCTGCCCATCCTTCTGCGCTGCCATCCGCTCATACTCCTGCGCCGCTTCCTCCATGCCGCTTCTGCGGCAACACCCCGCCAGTCCCAGCAGGGCTTTCACGCCGCCGCACCGGATATCCAGTATGCTCTCCGTTTCAAACGCAGCATTATAGAACCAGACCGCAGCTTCCTTGTCATCTGCCGCAGCCTCATAATAATATGCCAGTTCCAGACATATTTCCGCGCAGCTTCCGCAGGCTGCAGCTTTCATCGCATATTTATAGAAACCGGAGACATCTCCCCGCAGCCTCGCCGCTTTTGCCGCTACGCAGAACGCCTCCTTCCATTCCTCTTCCGAACGCCCCTCTTCCTCACACATCTTCTTAAAATATGGCTCTGCACGAAGGAAGTCCTCTTCCTCCCCTGCAATAAACAGTTCCCTTGCATACAAATCCAGGAGCCGTCCGGACAAACGCTCTCCTTTGGCACACAGCCTTTCAAATGCCGCCAGATCCCTCTTTGCGTGGCTTTCCTCCTGTTCATGTATGATTTCGATATCGCTGTCAAACACCAACGGTTCCGTCCGGACTGTCTCATGAATCGGGTCAATCCAGTTAAAAGTCCGGACACGCTTAAACAGTTTGGGGCGGTATTCCCGGTCATAATTGTATACCGTACCGAATTTCAGCTGATTGCAATAATACATCTGCACAATTTCAATCTCAGGCAGTATATTTTCCTTTAACAGACGGAAACGCTCCCTGTTCACTTCATCCAGCACTTCATCCGCGTCCGCAGAATAAATATAATCCCCAGCCGCTTTGGAAAATATAAAATTGCGCGCAGCCGAAAAATCATCTATCCACTGGAAGTCGTAGATTTTATCCGTATACTTTGCCGCAATTTCCTTCGTCCTGTCCGTAGAGCCGGTATCCGCAATCACGATTTCATCCACCAAATCATACAGACAGGACAAACATCTGTCCAATATTTTCTCTTCATTTTTCACAATCATACATAATGTTACGGTCGCCATAGGTTCTGCTCCATATCTCTTTTTCTTATTCCAATGCACCGCACTGCATCCCGTCAAATCCAATCCCGTTCCATTTTATCACATCACAAAACCTTTGACAAAAATTCCTGCAGCCTCGGACTTTGCGGATTTCCGAAAAACTCCTGCGGCGTGTTCTCTTCCATAATGATTCCTTCATCCATAAATAACACCTTTGTCCCCACTTCCCTCGCAAATCCCATCTCATGGGTTACGACTACCATGGTCATGCCGCTTTCCGCCAGTCCCTTCATAACTTCCAGGACTTCGCCCACCATCTCCGGATCCAGCGCCGACGTCGGTTCGTCAAACAGCATCACTTTAGGATTCATAGCGAGCGAACGTACAATTGCCACTCTCTGCTTCTGTCCGCCTGACAACTGGCTTGGGTAAGCATCCGCTTTTTCCTTTAAGCCCACCCTCTCCAAAAGTTTCAATGCGTTTTCTCCGGCTTCCTCTTTTCCCATAATCTTTAATTTTACCGGAGCCAGCGTAATATTTTCCATAATGGTCAGATTATTAAATAAATTAAAATTTTGGAATACCATTCCCATATGTTCCCTGATTTTATCGATATCGGTCTTAGGATCCGTTATCCTGGTTCCCTCAAACCAAATATCGCCGCTGGAAGGTATTTCCAGCAGATTCAGGCAGCGGAGGAAGGTACTTTTTCCTGAACCGGAAGGCCCTACAATTACGATTTTTTCCCCCTGATGCACATGGTAACTCACACCCCTGAGCACATGGTTATCCTCAAATGTTTTATGAAGCTTCTCAACGATTATCACTCTTACGCAGCCTCCCTTCCAATATTCCCAGCAGAACCGTCAGTATTTTAATAACCACAAAATAAATCACTGCCGCACCAATCAACGGCATGAATGCGTCGTAAGTCCTGGATGCAATCTGATTTGCCGCCCGAGTCAAATCCGTAAGGCTCACATAACCTACGATTGCAGTTTCCTTCAGCAATACGATAAACTCATTTCCGATGGGCGGAAGCACATTTTTCACCGCCTGCGGAATAATGACATAAATCATCGTCTGAGCCTTGGACAGCCCCAGCGACCGTCCCGCTTCCATCTGCCCCTTATCCACAGCCAGGATTCCCGCCCGGACGATTTCCGCTACATATGCGCCGCTGTTGATGCCAAATGAAAGCACCGCCACAACTACACCGTTTTTTGCACTGGAAAATATGATAAACCACATAATCATCAGCTGAAGCACGGAAGGCGTTCCCCGTATGATATCTATGTAAATATTGGCTATCACCGCCAGTATGGTTCTCTTTCCGTTTCTTCTCACCGACAGCTTCATAAATGCCAGTACGGTACCAATCAGCATACCGAGTATCGCCGCAAATACTGCAATCTGCAGCGTAACGCCCAGCCCTTCCAAATATAGTTTCCACCTGTCTCCGGTGATAAATGCAGTTTTAAACATCCTCGCCACCTTTTCAAACCAAGCCTGCATTTCCTTCCCATCCTTTCCCTTTTCTTCCTGCCGCCCCCTGTGCCATCATGCGGGGAAGCCCTTCTCCCTGCATACTGCGCGGGGCGCGTGCCGCATTGCGGCTGACTTCCTTACGCGCCCCTGTGCAATCGAGCAGGGAAGCCCTTCTCCCTGCATACTGCGCGGGGCGCGTGCCGCTAGCGGCTGACTTCCTTACGCGCCCCTGTGCATCAAAAGGGACGGCGGATAACCGCCATCCCCAAATCACCGATGAACAAAGCCATCACTATGTATCATCCTTCATTGCCGCCTTCGATATACTCCTCTACCAAAGCATCGAAAGTTCCATCCGCAATCAATTCCTTCAAAGCCGTATTAATCTGATTTGCAAGCACGGTATCCCCTTTCGGCAGTGCAATCGCATAGTTCTCGGCTTCAAACTCAAAATCCGCACCGTCAATTGCCTTTACCTGTCCCTCGAATTTGGATTGGAATACCAGCGCGGGATTCTTATCGATGATTACACAATCCAGCCTTCCGTTTATCAAATCATTCACTGCATCTACAGCCTTATTATACTGGGATACGGTCGCACCCTCGATTTCCTCTGCAATAAAATCACCCGTCGTACCAAGCTGCACTCCGATTGCCTTACCCTTCAGGTCCTCCGCCGACGCAATTGCAGAACCCTCCGCTACAATCACGTACTGAACCGCCTCATAATAAGAATCGGAAAAATCAACTGCATTCTGCCTTTCCTCCGTAACAGTCATACCCGCGATGGAAACGTCTATCTTCGTCCCGATTGAGGAAACCAAAGACGCGAACTCCATATTATCAACCTGCACTGTTACACCCAGCTTCTCACCGATAGCCTTAATCAGTGCAACATCAAAACCATCCGGCTCCCCATTATCATTCACATATTCGAAAGGCGGAAATTCCGCATTGGTTCCTACATTCAGGACACCATCCGCTAAAGCCTCCGATTCTTTTTCACCGCCGCATGCCGTAAGAGCCGTCATACTCAATACGGCAGCTGCCATTACTGCTGCTAATTTTTTCATAGTCATTTCCTCCTTAATTCCAGTTCCGTAGCCGCCCTCCCGGCACTACATGGCAGAGAAATTCCGGTCCGCTTTGCAGACAGAAATTCTCCGGGCGCCGTACAGTCGGTTACTGTTTTTGGTTTTTCATAATCCACTTAACACTGTCACCCTTTAAACTATAAATTCCCACTGCCTGTTCCACAGGCATTTTCTTCCAGTCATTCCAAAAAACACACGCCTGTGAACAACACATGAACTAGCATAGCATGTTAACTGTATAAAATCAACAATTTATGCATAATTATTTCGCTATATAGTCACATTCACAACAATTCCGCCTCCGGCCGGAACGGTTATAAGTTCTGCTCATTTCGGAAAATATCTGAAATTTATATTCCACTGTCTGACATAATGCGGTATAATAATCAAATATATAAACATTTATGAAAAAAGCGTAGAAACGAGGTAATCATGATAAAAACATTTCCCGGAAAAATGAACACATCCGTTTGGATTACATGCATACAGGCTTTCTTTTCAGTTTGGGCTGCTGTGCTTCTCTGCGGCCTGTCCACACGAAGCATACTGACGCCGGTTCTGTTTGCCGCCCTGCTGTATTTTTTCCGATGCGCCTCCGCAAAAAAAGCGGAAGCCCCATCCATATACAACCTGCGGCTCTCCATTATTACGCCTCTTGTTGCCGGACTTTTTACCCTGTTTACCTTAATGGCGGAACACAATCATATTACAGCCGGTCTGGAAAACCGGATTTTCCGGGTTCTTGTTCTGTTTGCAGGAGGTTTGGGCATTTTCTTTCTGTTTTATTATTTTCTTCTCCTGCTGTTTGCTTCTTTGGCTGACTACACATTGAGGCGGGAATATGCTCCCATCCGTTTCCTGCCGCTCATCGGTTTCTTTGCCTGCCTGATTTTTTGGCTTCCCTATTTTCTGTACGAATATCCGGGTATCATGACGCCGGACAGCGTCAATCAATTCGAACAGGTGCTTGGCATAATTCCTTACAGCAATCACCACCCATGGGCACATACGATGGTAATCAAATTCTTTTATTCTCTTGGACGCCTGTTTACCAACGACGTTAATGCTGCCCTTTCCGTTTTTACTATATTTCAGATGTGCTTTATGGCATTTTGCGTGGCATGGCTGCTTTCCACTCTGCAGCATCTGCAGGCGGGAAACCTGCCCTGTCTTTTCGTACTCGCTTTTTATGCTCTGATACCCTACCATGGGGTCTTTGCCGTTACCATATGGAAAGATATCCTGTTTTCGGGCAGTATGCTGCTCTTCACTACCGCATTGTTGCGTCTGCGGCTGCTTTTTCCGAAAGACAGGCGCAGCATGAACAGGGAAAGGAACCGCACCGCCTCCTGCTTTTTTTCCATAACTGCATATATCCTATCAGGTATCATGCTGTGTCTGTTCCGTTCTAACGGCTGGTATGCGTTCCTGTTTTCCCTTCCGTTCCTGTTCTTTACATTCCGTCATTGCTGGAAAACCATGTTTCCGGTACATCTTGCCATACTGGCCGTTACGCTCATCGTCCGGGTTCCTGTCATGAATGCTTATCATGTAACCCAGCCCGACTTCACGGAATCCATCAGCATTCCGCTCCAGCAGGTAGCCAGAGTCATCTGTGAAGATAAGGGGCTGACAGGAGGACAATGGGACAGCGTGCACAAGGTCATCGACACTACTTATATCCGTCAACTGTACGCTCCCGGATTTGCTGACAATATGAAAGAACTGGTACGCGCCGGGCATCCGGAATATCTCGAAGCGCACAAAGACGAATATTTTCAGCTTTGGCTCTCTCTTGGCCTGCGCTATCCTTCTGTCTACTTTCAGGCATATATCGACCAGACCATCGGTTATTGGTATCCCGGCACGGAATATACGGTAGGCGATATCGACGGCATCATCGCCAACCAGACTGGCGCCTTCAGCCAGCCGGTCATCGGAGGACCCTTTATCGTCAAAGCAAAGGAAATCCTGTTGAAATTAAGTGATATGCTCCCTCTTTACGGTCTTTTGACCAGTATGGGGGCCATGTTCTGGGCCTTTCTTTGCTGTTTTGCCATCAGCATCATAAAAGAACAGCCGGAACGCTATATTCTGTTCCTGCCGGGATTGGCCGTACTGCTCACGCTGCTGATTGCGGTTCCCGTTTCCTCGGAATTTCGTTATGCCTACGCGCTGGCATATACGCTTCCGCTATATCTGCTGATTCCGTTCTGCGATATGGACTGACAGCCTGTCACACAAATACTGCCAGCTTAAAAGGAATCTCTTTGTCAATCCATACCGCTTCTTTCCTTTCTCCTGCCAGAATCAGCAATTCCTCTCCCTTATGACGTGATGCGAATATACCGCCCGGCCGCAGGCTGAACTGTCCGGTAGCCGACTGTTCCACTATCATATCCGGCAGTTTCACTTCAAATCCGTTTTCCGTCTTCTTCATCATACAGCTTCCGGCATAGTGGGAGGCACCTTCCCCATCCTGATGATATACTCTTATGCTCCTGAACATCATATACAGAAGATATAAAAGAACTGCGGCAAATGCCACGCTACCTACGGTAAAAGTCACCGCTTTTACGACCGGAGCCGCCACATCATTCTTTTTCATGGTTTCGGTCTGCAGGACGGTGACAGACTCTGCGTTTACCTCCTGCTGTTTTACGGATATCTCCTCCTTTTTCTTTGGCAGATTGATTTTGTCTTCTGTTTTCCTTTTTTCTGTTTCCTTTTTTTCCGGTTCCTTTTTTTCCGTTTCCTTCTTCTCTTCTTTCACGTCCTTCATCTTTCCTGCCACTGCAGGTCTGGCTTCCCCTGACTGCTTTTTCTCTCCGGCGGCTTCCTCATTGCCTCCCGTCGTCTTTTTCTGCGGCTTCTCCTCTTCTTTCCGATTATTATGATTCGTGTTCTCTGCTTCTCCTCCGGCATCGGAACTATCATCCTCATCTCCGCCCTGCGAATCAGAATTATCTTCCCCGTTTTCTCCGCTTCCCTGTCCGGAATCGTCCCCGCTGTCTTTTTCACCCTCTGAACCGGAATCACTTTCCCCGTCTTTTTCATTTTCCAAATCGGAGTCATTTCCTTCTCCGCCCCCGTCCTCCGGTTCTGGTTTATCCCCGCCGTTCTCGTTTCCCGGACCGGGTTTTTCTCCGCCTTCTTCGTTTTCCGGTTCGGGTTTTTCTTCGTCCTTTTTGTTTTCCGAACCAGGTTCCTTTCCTTCTCCATTCTCATTTTCCAGACCGGACTTATCTCCGCCGTCCGTTCCTTCCTCCCGGATATTGCTGATTTCTATGTTTTTTTCGGAAATATTACCGCAGAGGTCGCGTACCATGATAAGAAGTTTTCCATTTTCTTTGACCTCATATACCGCCTTTTCCGTCCATGTTTTCCCGCCGTCAAAGGAATAAGCCTTCTGCGCCAGTCCGCTTCCGCTGCTTCCATCCGGCTGTATATCCTCCGCAATCACACGGACTTCATTTCCTGCTGCTCCTTCCTCCGTATCATAAAGAACCTCCCGTATCACCGGAGCCGTATCATCGATATTCCTCACTTCAATGGATAATGCTGGTTCCGCTTCGCTTATATCGTCATTCTTTGTCAGTAACCGTACTGTATAAGTCCCATTTTCCTTCACCGTACAGCTGGAAATATAATCAGAAATATATTCCGGAGCATCCGCTCCGCTCCTTCTGTCTTCTCCCGTTCCTTCTTCTACTCCTCCTTCCACTCCTTCTGCCATGTCCACGTTTCCGCCAGTCCACGAAAAAGGAATCTCTTCCAAATGTAAAAATCCGTCTTTATCCTCACATGCCGCCTGTAGGACAATCGGGGAACTGCTCCATCCGGCGTTTGGATTCGAAAGGGAGAATACTGCATAAGCCCTGTTTTCTTCCCTGCCGCATCCCAGCTCATGGCCATCTATGGTCTCCTCCGTCTTTTGGCAGGAGCGGGCATAGGCGTCCACCACCGTTTCATCTTTCCCACAGTTCCTGACATAAGAATCAATTGTTTCCTCCGTTTTCCCACAGTCCCGCCTGTAAGACTCCACTGTCTTCTCCGACTTCCCACAGTTTATCTGATACGATTCCACACTCTTTTCATTCTTGCCGCAGTCGCGCTGATATGAATCAATGGACGATGTATTTTTCCCACAGTTGATCTCATATCCCATTATGGATGTCTCATTCTGATTACATCCGGTTTTCCACGAATCCACTGTATCTGTCCTCTTTCCGCAGGACAATTCATATCCTTCTACCGTCTTCTCGTCTTTGCCGCATGTAATCTTTTGGTACTTATGGTCGATATCCATTTTATTGCACGCCCAGCAGATGGTCTTGCTGTCGGTCACTTTCCCAAGCCCGCAATCCTGATGCTTATAGGTTCCTTCAAATGTCATATGAAGCGTCATACCATGGTGATAGCATTCCGCGTCGTACTCCGCTATCCTTTGGAAACCGCCCTCGTAGGTGGCGATACACTTTTCCGTTGTATAGCAGTTATCGGTATGCGTATGGTATACGGCCCTGTAACAGTCTCCGCCTGAGGAACTGTCTCCCGCATGGGAATGATAAACCGGCAATTTATAACATCCTCCGCCTGAGGATGCGCTTCCGGTATGGCTGTGATATACGGCTTTCCCATAACAGCCGCCTCCCTTTGCCGCACTTCCGCTATGCGTGTGACTGACCGCCGTCCCGTAACAGCCGCCTCCCTTTGCCGCACTTCCGCTATGCGCATGATATACCGCTGTCCCGTAACAGCCGCCTCCTTTTGTCCCGCTTCCCGTGTGGCTGTGATACACCGCCTGTCTGTAACAGACACCGCCCTCCGCCTCACTTCCTTCATGGACATGATACTTCTTTTCTCCATAACAACCCGCACCGTCCGATTCATTCCCCGTATGTTCATGATAAACCGGCTCGCTGTAACAGGCGCCTCCCTCACTTGGATTCCCCTCATGTACATGCAGGATATCCCTCGTATAGCAGCCGCTTCCCTCTTCCCCTGTTCCGGTGTGCACATGATAAAGTTCCTTCTCTATCCGGTTTCCTTCCGCTGTCTGCACCTCTTTCTGCATAAAGGTTTCCCTTTCCCCCGGCAGGCTCCCTGCCATCGTTCCTTCCTGCGCCTGAATCTGCGCGGGTACGGCAAGCGCCGCCGCCAGAAACAGTATACCTGCTCTCTGCCGGAATCTTTTTCCGCCTGTCTGAACCATCCGCTTCCTGTTTTTTCCGTTTTCCATAAATATTCATGACCTCCTGATACTCTCTACTGATTTTTTACTAATTCTTTTCCATTTTTCACTTAAATTTTTACACACAAAAAACCTATCCCATGGATGCATCTCTTTCACACTCCAAAAGACAGGTTTCACGCTATAGGTTATAATTCCATTCACGAATATTATGGTTTATATAGTATCACTTATGATTCATTTTGTCAATCTCTTTCTAACCAAATAACCCGCTGCAAGCAGACACTTGGCTCGTTGCTCGCGGGAATAAACCTTCAAAACCCACAATTATTATAACTCCCCGTTTCAAACCATAAACAAACTCCTCAGATAATAATACAGTTCCGGATTCGAGCTGCGTACATTCACGCTCAAATCGCCGTTTCCCATTACTACACCCAGACCATACAACGCCTGAAGCACACAGACAGCCGCCAAAAGCATCATCAGTTCGCTCCTCCGCTCCGTACCATTGCTTACTTCCCAAAGTGCAAACAGCACAAGTACCGAAGCCGCCAATACACCCCATACCATATCCACCATATACCGCTGCAGAATCCCCGCCCCGGTCACATCCACCACTCCCAAAACAACCGGAACCGCCAGGTTTACCAGTGTAAATGCATAAATCCCCTTATGCTTCAGCACCCGTTTTTCACGCCTTAAAAGTACGAGCAGCCATGCAAAAGCATTGCAGACCAGTATTCCCCCATAGGTATACTCCGCATTCAGTCTGCCCATGTAAGTTCCCGATTCAATCTGCACCCCCTGCAAAAACGGGAATTCACTGCTTACGACCGGAGGTCTTAAGAAATAATGCCACAAGCCCAACAGCGCCTGATGCAGATGAAATCCCCGTTTCGTCATATCATTGCTGGTCAGGCTGTACGCCGCCCCGAAATCAAAAGGCGAGCCGAACCGGGCCGCATTATAATACATGATTCCCGCCGCTGCCAGCACATAAGGCAGGCAGATACAAAGAGTATCCAACGGATTCTTTTTTCCGAACAGCTCTCTCTTTTTTATTACTTCTTCCCAAAACAACGGTACCGCGAGAAACGAAAATAACAGCATCTGTGGACGGCAGCCAGCCACCAGCGCCATACAGAGGGAGCCAAGCAGATAAACCACCCGTTTCCGCTTTGTATGCGTCATATATTTTCCCTTTATCCACAGCCATAACCCTGCCGCCGTAAACATATTGGCAGCCATAATCGGCGTATCATACAAATCCGGTCTGGCAATCACGAACAAATAATTACCGCTGCACACCGTCAGTATACAAGCCATGAGATACAGGAAAAACGGAGTATTCACAAACCATCTCCTCACAATTTCCCGGTAAAGCGCAAACACCGCCAGTATGAATCCGCAGTAGAATGCAAACACCGCCAGATAATTCGGCAGATGATGCCCTGTCAGCAGATACAGGGGCAGATAGAGCAGAAGTTCCGGCACCACGCCGAAATATACATAGTATTTCCCTTCAAAATAAGCATAATCCGCCTGATAAGGAATCCCGTTCGCCTGCAGGTAAATCGTATCATACGGATTTTCCACCTGAAGCAGTTCTTCCGACGGCCGGGCCGCCAGATAAAAGTGCCCGTCCGCCATAGCCTCCGCCAGTTCCTGATACTGCTTATGGTGGGGCCAGGGTGCCTCGATGCAGACCGGATTCACATGGGCCAGTTTCCATGACATTCCCATTAACAGCAGGATTGCAGCTGCCGTAACCGCCTTCTGCCGCTTCGAACCAATCCACTTTCCCGCCTCGATGCTGCCTCTGCCCACGCCCCGCGCAAAATAAAGGAAACACAGCGCTGCCCATGCCAGAACCAGCCTCCCGAAACTGAATACAAACGGGACTTTCCCATTGGCCATAATATAGTCCACTGCCACCAGACACCCTGCCGGAACCGCAATCTGTATACTGATTTCCGACACTCTGCCTGCCGGATGCACATTGACATAATGCGTTCTGACAAGCCCTGGCGCCCATATCTGTTCCGGAAGAGAATAAGCGTAATAATTCCCCTCATCTGACAGACTCACCGTATATGCTGCCATTGCTTCCGGATCGGAAAACTCCAACCCCAGCGCCAGATTATGTATGTCCCGGCCCACGTCATTTATATGTAAAGTCAATACTCCCTCCGGTACTTCATAAACCGGCCCTTCACCGAAATCCTCTGTCGCTTCGGCGCCGCCTTCTATACCGATTTCCTCAAACCATACTTCGTTCCCGTAAAACCGGCTCCTCCATGCGGAAAAATTAAACGGGAAAATCTCCAGCGCCAACGCGGCCGCCAACAGCCAGAGCCATATCTCCCACGGTTTCCTGTCTCTGTTTTTCATTTTTTCCCGCAGTTTTCTTAACATACCAATCCTCCATAATGTCTGCCGTCTCTATATTCCCTATATTCCCTTTATTCCTGCCAGATATTCCGAAATCCGGCGTAACACTCTTCCCGTACCCATCCGGATTAACAGCGGCACGCCGATTCCGGCCGCTATATATACCCACTTGAATGCTTCCACACCGCCCGGCACATAGATATAACCGATATCGTTCAGAAACGCCGCTTTATCAAAATCCTGAAACCAGGGGGTTACGGAGCCAATTCCGCACAAAATCCCTTTTACCATAAAAAATCCCAAAATATGATGCATCATTACCGCATATGTGTTCCCGCCTATCCATTCCAATCCCGGCAGATTCTCCAGGGAAGGTTCCAGCCTTTTCGCTATTCTCAGCCAAAAAGCAATCCCTGTTGCCGTGGTCAGGTAAGGAACCACCGGCCCGTTGGCAAATCCGGTGCACCATACCGTACTGTATGCCAATCCGCCGCAGGAAAACACAACCAAAAGCTGCAAAACCAAAAGTCCGGCAAAATAGATTCCGTCCGGCAGCGTATCATATTTTTCCAAATGCTTCTTATAAAAACAACCCATCTGATAACAGGGCATCATGAAAAGAATCCTGCCCGGAAATTTATAGTTTCCCCACACATGTCCGCCAATGGCAAACCAGACGGTCAGCATCCCCGCACAGAGGCAGAAAAACAGAATCAGCCATTCCTTTTTCAGATGCAGCCATCCTAAAACCTTACGCATACATATATTCAGGACTTCGATTAGAAATAACGCAGGCACGAACCACGCCGGAAAATTCCATCCGAACTGATGCCCGCCCAAAAACGGCTCAAGAAACAATGTCCTGAAACCAATTCCCTGCCCAATCGTAAATCCAACGCCGTGAAGCACAGCCGCAAACAGTCCGTAAAACAGATTCCATATAAAATAAGGCAGTAAAAGCCTGCATACCTTCTTCTTCACATAAGCCCCTATCCTCTGCTCCGCCGCTTCGTCATAAAAGTATCCGGATATGAACAAAAAGACCGCCACATGAAACGAATAATAGGGAAACAGCCCGCCCATATCAAATATATGAAAATCCGCATGTCCCGCCACCACCAGCAGAATGCCTATAGCCGATAAGATGCGGAATGTTCCGTTTACTTTCTTTTCCCGTGATTTTTCCTGTGACTTCCCACTCATCATGCGCCGCCCATCCGTTTCCAACCGTTCCTCTTCCCATTCCTGCATTCCATGCTGTGTTCCTGCAAGGGGCTGTCGCATTAAGAACTTTTTATACAAGATATAGTATTGCTCCGGGGCAGGATTTGCCATATCTTGTATACATCATTCTTATTGCGACAGTCCCTTACCATTTTCGCGATGGAATCATTTCTTATTATACAAAATAAATCGGGATTATGCTATAATGAAATGATTTATGTCAGAATTTGCACATAAAATTTGTATTTAAAATTAAAAAAGGATGAACAGACATGCGTAATATAAAAAACGGACAAACCGCTCTCCCCAACAGACCAACCGGCAGACTCTATCCCGCCGTTCTGCTTATGATTCTGCTTTTTTGCGCCCTTACCACCTTCATACAGGGAATCCCTGCCCTCTCCGGACTCCCGCGCATTTCCATCCTGTGCGGCTGTCTCTGCCTTTTTCTCGTCTCCTGCGGGGCTGTGCTGTTTTTGCATAACAGCCGCAGACTTACCGAAGAGCACATGGCATTCTTCCTTATCTTCTGGGGAATGCTGTTTCACAGCTGTTATGTCCTGCTGTCCGGTCTGTATGAAAGACAGCACGACGAAGGCGTATACACGGGCATCGCCACTGCGCAGGTAAATCCCGGCCATATCGGTTATATTGAATATATTTATAAATTCCGCAGGCTGCCGGACATCCATCCCTATCAGCTTTTTTCCTACTACCATCCGCCCCTGCATTACGTACTGTCCGGCATCTGGCTTATATTCTTAACCTCCCTTGGGATGGCGGAAGATTTGGCATTCGAAAACCTTCAGGTACTGCCCCTGTTTTATTCCGGACTCTTCATGCTGCTCACCTACTGCATCCTGAAAAAGACGGACGCAAAAGGAAAGGGACTGTATGCCGGACTGCTGCTGGCCTGCGCCCATCCCGCACTGACTATTATGTCCGGCAGCGTCAACAATGACATGCTTTCTTCCGTTCTTTTAGCCTGCGCAATCCTTGCATCCCTCTGCTGGCTTCGGGATAAATCACTGCGGAACCTGCTTCTCATAGCCCTCTCCATCGGTTTCGGCATGTTATGCAAAATCAATACCGCTGTCATTGCCCTGCCCGTCGGACTGCTATTCCTGCTGGATTTCATCGGGACGATACGCACGAAAGAAAAGCGGAATATTCTCCGCTCCGTCAGAAACTATCTTCTGTTCGGCTTTACTGCCGGAAGCATCGGCCTGTGCTGGATTGCCCGCAATTTAATCCGCTTTCATGTGAAACCGGGGATTTCTTCCTCCACGGAAGACTCTGTCATGTATACGGGCAATTACGGTTTATGGGCAAGACTCGGCCTGCCTTCCCTGTCTGACTGGCATTTCGATTTCCCTTTCCACCCTTTAAGCGGAGATGCCGTCCACAATACATGGGTCATCCTGTTCCAAACCTCTCTGTTTACGGAAGAATACCCTGCAGCACTTACAGGTTTTCCCCTCCTTTTATGTCAGATTACCTATATTGCTGCTATTCTGTCCGCCGTATCCTCCGCCCTGCTCTTCTTCATCGTCCAATATAAAAAGTGGAAGAACGGGACGAAAGAAACCGGCTGCGAGGTCATTTTCCTCTCCACCGGTTATCTTGGATTCCTGTTAAGTTTTGCCTTGTTTGCCATGAAATATCCGTATACATGCAGCAGCGATTTCCGCTACATCGTCATCTGTCTGATTTATATTGCAATCGGGCTTGCGGACAGTGAACGGATTTATTCCGATACAGGTTTCATGGGAATCTGCTCCCGCATCATCCGGCTGGGCGTGTGCGTCACACTCATACTCGCAACTGTTGTATATCTGTCATGGGGACAATGGTGAAAAATCGTCCCCATAACCGTCCCTCCACCTCAGTTTCGCTTCCATGATTCTCCTGACGGATTCATCGATGCGCTCCTCCGTAATTTCCCCTGCTTCAACCGCTTCTAAAACCGCCCGGTAGGATTCCTCAAACCCCCGCGACATCAGCAGCATATCACACCCCGCCTGAACTGCCAGTACCGCCGCTTCGCCGGACGCGTAATGCTTGCTGACCGCCCCCATATTCATGGAATCCGTTATGATGATTCCCTCATATCCCATTTCCTCCCGCAGTTTTCCCGTCACAACGCTTTTTGATAAAGTCGCCGGAATATCCGTTCCGTTGAACTTCGGCAGGGATATGTGCGAGACCATGATAAATTCAATTCCCTTTTCACTTCCGGACCGGAACGGAATCAATTCCGTTTCCGCCAGCTCCTCCCATGTCTTATAAGAATAAGCATACCCCTTATGGGAATCCTCAACGGTATCCCCATGCCCCGGAAAATGCTTATAACAGGCCATAATCCCGTTGTCATGCAGCCCCTGCGCAAATTCCCATGCCAGCCCGGCCACCACCTGAGGGTCTTTTCCGAATGAACGGTCTCCGATTACACGGTTCTCCTTATTCGTAAGTACATCGGCATCCGGTGCAAAATCAACGTTAAATCCCAGTTCCGACAAATATGCTCCAATCGTGTCTCCCGCATCCCTGACTGCAGTCTCCGGTTCCTCTTTCCCGGCAAGCGTTCCCATCGCTTCTGTTTTTTTCACGCCGAACTCCGCATTACTTCCGATACGCAGTACCCTTCCGCCTTCCTCGTCCACTCCCAGGAAAATGGGGAAACCGCACTGTTCCATCATATACTTCTGCACCGTGGAAAGCATCTCTTCCGTCTGCTCCGGATTTTCCAAATTCGCAGCCAGATAAATAAGGCCGCCCACCGGATACTGAGCCAATGCATCTTTCGTTCTTTCTCCTGCCGCTCTCACGCGGGATACTCCCGTAATTAATTCCGGCGTTACAAAGAACATCTGCGCCACTTTTTCTTCCAGTTTCATTCCCAAAATGATTGCTTCGACTTCTTCCGCCAGACTTTCCTCTGCGTCCTTTTCCGTCTTCCTTCTCTCCGGTTCGCTTTTCTCTGTTCCGGTTCTGTCCTGTCCTGATTCTTCCGGTTCTGTTTTCCCCTGCGCTCCTTCTCCCGTTTTTGCTTCCTTCTGCACGCTTTCTTCCGTTTTTGCGTCTTTCTGCACGCTTTCTTCCGTTTTTGCTTCCTTCTGCACACTTTCTTCCGGTTCTGTGTCTTTCTGCACTCTTCCTTCCGGTTTCGCCTCCGCTTCTCCGCTTTCCTCTGTCTCCCCTCTGCTCTGTTCCGGTTCTTTTCCCTCATCTCCCGGCGCATCGGTTCTCCCGCCCCTGTCAGTTTCCTCTGCTGCTGTCAGCCCTGTCATCCCGGAATTCTCCCCTTCCTTTCTTTCCCCGCTTTGTTCTCCTGCGCCGGTGAAACGGAACACAGCAAATCCGGCAGTCAGGATAAGGACAGCGATACTGACAAGCAGCACCCGTCCCGCTTTCCCCCTAATCCAACTTCCCATTTTGTTTCTTTTTACGCTTCCCGCTTTCATTCTGTCCCTTTTCATTCCGTTCCTTTTTATTCCATCCTTTTTCATTCCGTCCCTTTTCATTTCTTTTATCCTTATATCCTCTTATCTTTCTATCCTTACATTCCTTTTTCTTTCTCCCCCCTATACTTATATTTACATTCTGTCAGATTCATCCGAATCCATGCAAAGCACAACTCCAATTTCTGTCCGGCTGGTGCTCCAAAGCATGTTTGAAAATTCCATCTCAGGGCAAATACTTTTCAAACACACCCTAATTCTTCACCTGTGTACCATCTTCCCTCATATGGTATTTCTCATAATAAATCATTTGGGAAACGGGAACGATTTCATATCCCTGCTTTTCCAGCCCTTTAATCAGGGAATCCAATGCATCCGCCGTATATTTAGCCCCGCTGTGGCAGCGGATGATACTGCCGTTTCCCAGGTTCCCGCTTTCCAGCACATTCTTTAATATAGCATCTACACCATAGTCTTTCCAGTCATAGCTGTCCACATCCCACATAACCGAAAAATATCCGCATTCCCGCGCATTGGATATCACTTTATTATCATAATCGCCGTAAGGCGGACGGAACAGCGTCATATCATACCCGGTCAGTTCCTGCACCCGCGTATGGGTTTTCTGTATATCCTCCAGACACTCGGCGGAACTAAGCTGCGACATGTTCTTTATACTTTCGCTCTGGTTTCCCATGTCATGTCCTGCAGACAGTATCGCCTTCACATCCTCCGGATAATTCTCCACCCATCCGCCTGTCATAAAAAAAGTAGCATGGATACCATGTTTCTCTAAAATCCCCAATATCCGCTCCATATCGCTGTTCCCGCCTGCCGCCTCGAACGTCAGCGCCACCTGCTTCTTATCCGTCTTCACGCAATATATTGGTATCTCCTGTCCGTTTACACTGCTGCTCACCGTAATGGAACCCGGCAGCGCTGCCAGTGCCCCTTTCACGATTGCCAGTGCGGCAAGGGCAAATGCCATAGCCCATATGCCCTTCGCAAGCAGCATCCTCCTGTACTCTTCCCCCGACTGTCCTTCCGCCCTCTTCGGCACCACCCCCGCCGCCCTGTTTAAAATATGTTTTACATCATGCTTCATATGAAAAAAACACCGCCATATACCGATTGTTATTCCAGTATATGACGGACTGCTTTTCCTATATTCACACCGGACGGGCGCATTTCTGCGCAATCCTTACCAGCAGCTGCACGGTCATCTCCATATCCTCCGCACAGGCATATTCGAACCTGCCGTGGAAATTTCCGCCTCCCGTACAAAGATTCGGACAGGGCAGACCCATAAAGGACAGCTTTGCTCCATCCGTTCCTCCCCTGATGGGCGCAACATCCGGCTCGATTCCCAGTTCCTTCATAGCCTCAACCGCATCCTCTACCAAATGCATATGCTGCTCGATGACTTCCCGCATATTATAGTAGGAATCCTTCAGTTCGACCTCAAAAGTGCCCTCCCCGTACTTTCCGTTCAGAAATGCAGCTGTCTGCAAAAAATACTCCTTCTTTTTTTCAAACTTTTCCCTGTTATGGTCGCGGATGATATATTCCATCTCCGTCCGCTCCACATCCCCCGCAATCGCCTCCAAATGATAAAAGCCTTCATAACCGCAGGTATACATCGGATTCTCCGCCGCCGGAAACATAGAATGGAACTCCTGTGCCAACAGGATTGCATTCACCATCTTATTCTTTGCCGCCCCCGGATGGACACTCCGTCCATACACAGTCACTTTCGCACCTGCCGCATTGAAATTCTCATATTCCAGACTGCCCAGCTTATCACCGTCCACCGTATAAGCATAATCCGCGCCAAACAGTTTCACATCAAAAAAATCTGCCCCTGCTCCCACTTCCTCGTCCGGTGTAAACCCGATGCGGATTTTTCCATGGGGAATCTCCGGATGGCTCAGGAAATATTCCGCCATCTCCATAATCTCCGCCACGCCCGCTTTGTCGTCCGCACCCAGAAGCGTCGTCCCGTCTGTTACAATCAGGCTCTTTCCCTTATATACTGCAAGTTCCGGAAAATCACTGACCTTCATCACAATCTGTTTCTCCGGATTCAGCAAAATATCCCCGCCGTCATAATTCTTCACGATTCTGGCTTTAACATCCTTTCCCGTTACGGCCGGGGAAGTATCCATATGTGCGATAAAACCGACCACAGGTCTGTTTTCGCATCCGGCGGAAGCCGGAACCGACGCATAAAGATAGCAATGCTCCTCATCATACACCACTTCTTCCGCCCCCATTTTCTCCAGCTGTACCAAAAGCGCTTTTGCCAAGTCACGCTGTTTCTCCGTAGACGGAGTCGTAATGCTCCCGTCCGCAGACTGTGTATCAAACTTCACATACTCTAAAAATTTTTCAACTACGCCCATATCCGCACCCATCCTGTCTCTTATTCTTTTACCTCTTCCGTTTTTTCAAAACCGGCGCCGCCAGTTCTAGTTTTTCAACGCATCCGCCAGTTCTTTTATATTCCCCAGTATCCGGACGCATTCCTCCATCCTTCCTACCGCATCGGAAGCCGTCTTCACGCTCTCCTCCGAAGAAGCCGCCACCTCTTCGCTGGTTGCCGACAAATGAGCAATACTGTTGGAAATCACCCCTGTCGCCTGAAGGATATCCGCAATCGTCTTATCCGTATGCCGGATACTGTTTGTCAGTTCCGTTACTTCCCTGTCAATGCTCTCGAACTTCTCTTTTGCCACTTCTATCATTTCCGTCTGACGGTTAATATATTCTACCGAATTATCCAGACTGTCGGAAGCGCTTTTCGCATCTCCAATCAGTTCTGCAATGATTCCCGTTATCCGGTTCGTAGCTTCCTTGGTCTGCTCCGAAAGCTGCCTGATTTCATCCGCAACTACTGCAAACCCTCTTCCCGCGTCACCCGCTCTCGCAGCTTCTATGGAAGCATTCAGCGCCAGCAGATTGGTCTGCGAAGAAATACTCAGAATATCGCCTATGATATTTTCCACCTCATCCACTCTGGACGTCAGTCTTGCCGTTGCCTCAACGGTCTGCCTGCTCGCTGACTCTACACCTTCCGCCTGTTCCTTCAGATTCCGCACCAGAGAAGCGCCTTCCGCTACATTCCGTGAAGTGTTCTTTGCCGCTTCCTCCACTCTGGAAGTATCCTTCTCCACCTCATCGGAACTTTCCTGTATCGAAGCGCACATCTGCGCCTGGTCCTGTATTGCCTGCGCCGTACTTTCCGTACTGTCCGCAATATTGCTCATGGCAAAATTGTTAGCCTCCACACTCTCACGCAGCTTTTCCAGCATTTCATTCGCACTCTCGAAATTCCGGCTGATTTCATCGGCTGTCTCCACCATTTTTCTGGAAGCCGCCGCCTGTTCGTCTGCCGCTCTCCGGATACTCGAAATGCTCTCCTCATTAAACTGCTGTACCGTCATCATTACCACATACGCCGCCACGCATATCAGAATACACATGACCCACCGAATCATGGCATATCCAACATTCATGGTTCCCGCAGAGGCATCCCGCACCGTCTTGATGATATTCGCAATCAGGATAACCGAAGACCCGGCCAGCGCAAACCGCTTATTCAGATACAGGATAGATGCCATCAGAATAGGAAAAGCATACACATATGTAAGTTCCTCGGAACCAAGGCTCATTAAAACCAGATATGCCAATGCACCCGCTCCGGTCAATATGCTGCCGCACGGCCTGGTCCCCTTACAGAACGCAAATCCCACTATGCAGATAATAAACAGTACGATATACACCACCATCTGAATATAAGTTCCAACCTCCGCCGTATGCAGTACAATTGCATACACCATCGACAGAATCATATACAGCACTGTTATCCCCACTAACACCAATACTCTTTTGTCGCTTCTTAAATACTGCTCCCTGGTCATAAATCCCGCCTCCCATTTATACATATTTACTTAATAAATATACCATATTTTGTCTCAAAGTCCAATACCCATTCGCACGGTCATAACGCAATATGGTATTACTGTCTTATGAAATTTTCAATTCCCGGCCGATACTGCGGCCATACAGCCAAATGGCAAGCAGTGCCGTAAGCATGTCGGAAACAGCCTGCGAACAGATTACGCCCGTATAACCCGCCAAACGGGACGACGTAACTATAACAGCCGCGAAAATCACTCCCTGTCTGCTGACAGACAGTAAAAAAGCTCCCCATGCTTTCCCGGCTGACTGAAATGTACAGGTCGTTACCAAAACGACTGCCACAAACAGCATCCCTGCCTGCTGCATTCTAAGCATCGGAACCCCTGTCTCCACAATCACCGTGTCCTTCATAAACATACGGATTAATGACGGAGCAGCCAAAGACAGCACACATACCAGTATGACCGCCAGACCACATTCAAATCCGTAACAGAAACGCAGGATTCCTTTTAACCGCCGGTAATTCTCAGCTCCGTAATTATACCCGACCAACGGCTGCGCACCAAACGCAAAACCGACCAAAACCAAAACTGCTATCATATTGACTTTCATCACAATTCCCATAGCCGCCACCTGTTCATTCCCGTAAGGAAGCAGAAAACGGTTCATCAGGGCAATCCCAAAACTCTGCATTAAATTTGTAACAGAAGCCGGAATGCCGATTGCAAGGATTTCCCCAATCTCCGGAAAAGAAATGAAAAAACCTTTGGGAATAATCGACAAACGTTTGCTTTTTCCCAGCAGAAACCAGACAAAATACAAATCTGTACATATATTCCCGATTACGGTTGCAATTGCCGCCCCCGCCGCACCCAGACCAAGTACGGAAATAAAAACAGGGTCGAGCACCATATTGACAACCGCACCAAGCACCGTACCTGCCATTGATGCATTTGCAAAGCCTTCCGTCCGCAGAAGATTGGAGGGCGTAAATGACAGAATGATAAAGGGCGCACCAAGCGCAAGGAACGTATAGTACTGCGACGCATATACCTCCGTATGTGAATCCGCACCCAGCAGACGCAGCATTGGCTGGCGGAACAGAAGCAACGCTGCCGTAACGATAATCCCGCACAAAATTGCCGCATAAAAACAGAAAATGCTGAGACGCTTACCCTCCGCCTCCTTCTTCTGTCCAAACAGTCTGGAAATCACGGAACTCCCTCCCAGCCCGAAGATATCCCCCAGCGCAATCATCAGCGTGAACACAGGCGCACCAAGGGAAACCCCGGCCACCAAATCCGTATTTCCCGTCCGCGCAATAAAATATGTATCTACCATATTATAAACAAGGGAAACCACCATTCCAAATACGACCGGAAGCGCCAGTTTAAAATATGCCTTATGAACCGGAGCACTCTCAAATAATTCATTTTCCATACGTTCCACTTCCTCCCTGTTCTCTGCCAGATTTTATAAACATTTTATTTTTTCCTCAGCATTTCCTAAGAAAAATAACCAATCCTTAAGGTATTCCACACACCATGTTCACATTTACCGCATACAATATAGGTAGTTAAAGGAGGTGGACACCCAATGCATCAGAAAAAAACACCAAAGAAGGTATCCATGACAGAAATCGCTCCCAAGTATAAAAATACAAACTGGAACAAATACTCCCGCCTGCACGACTCCTTCCTCGATGAGTTGTCTTACGAGAAACGAAAATTCTGCAATGCCGATATCTGGCAGCTGCATTATATATAGATTTCTCTAACACCGAAACGCTGGCCCGGCTTTCAATGTCATTCCGTTTCGTGTCACGGCGCCCGAATGGAATCATAAGTTCCCAATTCGGACCGTCGGAAAACGCCGGTTCTTAGACGCTGTTTTTTAGCGTCTTAGTACCGCTGCGTTTGATGCCGAGCGAAAGCGGGTCTGAATGGGAATTATGATTCCATTCGGGCGCCGTGACACGAAACGGAATAAATTTTCAAACACGTTCCAGGCCCGTCAGCGTTTCTTTTTCATGTACAACAGCCCGAACGAACCGATTCCGCAATTACTGGAAATAGTCGCAGATGCCTTCTGCATTTCTATATGGTCGAAAAATACATACTTTTTGATTTCCTTCTTGATTTCCTCCAGCTGCTCCATGGAACAGCCCGCATAAGTAAGGAACAGAAGCCTCGTATCGATATTCTTCTTATCCCTCAGCGTATGCCGGATATACCGCTTATTCGCCGCCTGCACACTCCCTGTCTCCACGCCTTTTAACTTGATTTTACTTTGAGAAAGATGCAGCACCGGATGCAGGCTTAAGCTTTCACAGATATCCCGTACTTTCTTCGATACCTTTCCGCAGCGGTATAGGTTTTCCGGCGACGGCACGATGAAACTGGTGCTGATTCGCTCCTTCAGCTGTTCCAGCATTTCACAGATTTCCTCCGCGCTTTTCCCCTCCTGCGCCATCTGCGCCGCATAAAGCACCATAATTCCCATTCCGCTGGACAGATGCCCCGAATCCACCACCGATACATTGTCAAACCCTTTCGCTGCCGCAGACGCCGCACGGTATCCGTTTCCTCCTTTGGAAGCCATGGAAATATGAACAACTTTCTCCGACTTCTCCAGTTCATCCGCGAAGAAGAGCTCATATTCCTCCGGCGGAGGCGCTGCCGAATGCGCCCCATTCCCCGGCTGCTGCATGTATTTTAAGAGATTATCCGAAGAAATCTCCGACAAATCGCAGAACCTTCCCTGATTGGTATATACATAATAATACATAGTTCTGATTTCAAACTGCTCCAGCCACTTCGCAGGCAAATCGCAGACACAGTCAGCCGTAACGCTTACCTTCTTCTTTTTAGCGCTTAAGAAGGTCCGTATATTGCTATCCTCGTTTTCCTCTTCCTCCTCATAAACACTGTATTCTATCAATTCCGCCGGCAGGTATTTTAACAGCGTTGCTTCGAACAGGACGCCGTTGATTGGCTTGGCCAGGTAACCGGCAAACCCTTTTTCCTGATACAGTTCTTCCGCCCCTGTCATCACATTCGCTGTCAGCGCAATGACCGGCACATCCTGACAGTGCCCCTTTTCCTGCTTCTTCAGCTCCCGCATCGTCTCTTCGCCGTCCATCCCCGGCATCATATGATCCATGAAAATCACATGATAGAACTTACTGTTGGTCTTCTCCAGGCACTCCACCCCGCTTTTTGCAGTATCAACCTGTACCCTGGTAGCACGCAGCAGTTTACAGGCTACCATCAGATTCATTTCATTGTCGTCGACAATCAACACTTTCGCCTCAGGCGCTTCAAAACTCTGTTTGTACTTCTCCCTCTCATACAGTTTCCGGCGCACCATGAAATCCATCGTACCTACCGGTCTCGGATTCACCACCTGCTGTTCCACCGTAACCGTGAATGTGGAACCCTTTGTATAAATACTGTCTACGGTTATCTCTCCGCCCATCATCTCAATCAGCTGTTTGGAAATGGACAGCCCCAGGCCCGTACCCTCGATTTTGCGGTTTCTTTCCTGGTCCACCCTGCGGAATGAAGAAAATAAATCCTCCAAACTCTCCTTTTTTATCCCGATACCCGTATCCGCTACCGTAATCTTAAGCAGTATCCGGTTCGCGTCAATCCGCTCACTCTGCGCGGTCAGCGTGACGGAGCCCTGCTCGGTATATTTGACCGCATTGGTCAATATGTTGGTCAGAACCTGTTTCAGCCTTACCTCATCCCCATACAGCATAGACGGCAGATGTCTGGAAATATCGACTTTGAACTCCAGATTCTTTTCATGCATCCGAATCCAGATAATATTCACCAAATCGCTGAACATTGCCCCGGTTTCATATTGTGTCGGCACAATTTCCATCTTCCCCGACTCGATTTTGGACATATCCAGAATGTCGTTAATCAAAGCCAGCAGCATTTTGCTGGCATTCTGTATATTAATGGCATTCTCCGCAATTTCATCGGATATATCCTCCCGCAGCGTCATCTCATTCAGACCGATGATGGTATTGATGGGCGTACGAATTTCATGACTCATATTTGCAAAAAAAGCACTTTTGGATTCGCTGAAACGCTCTATTTCCGCTTTCTGTTCCTCGCCCTGTTTCCGCTCCTGTTCATACATATATACATAAAATTTAAAGATTATACCAATGGCAATACCCACCATCAGCACCGCCAGCAGGGAATCCATATGGATAGATGCCGGACTGTCCATGGGAATCACCCATTCCGGATGCTTCCATGACAGATAATAGGTTGCCTGAAGTGACACCACGGTCAGAATCAGGGCAAAATACATTGCTTTTCCTGAAAAGAGCAGGAAAACATACACCAGTCCCAGTACGAACCATATAGGCGCACCGCTTTCCATTCCTCCGCTGACAAAATACATGGCCGGAAACAGACAGCCGTTAATCAAAATTCCCATCAGACAGACAGCCAATCCGACTTTCCTGTATTTGTACACCAGCCAAAGCGCCAAAACCGTTACCAGAGTCATAAGTACCAAAGGAAGCAATACAATCACAGATGAACCGATGCATATACCCGCTATTACTGCCGTTCCTGATACCGCTGCGCTCAGCGTCAGGATAATGCGGAACAGCCTCTCCCTGAAATCAATTTTTCCGCCATACAGCTTATCAAACCATTTCTTAATCATAGCGTCTACCTCTTTTTCGCAAATGTCCTTTTACCGGTCCTTCCATGCTGCCAGTTCCTCCTGCGCTCCCATAAAATCAAATGTCTCTGCTTTCTCACGCACGGACGCCAACCGTTCCGACAGCGGCTGCCCTTCGTAACAGTAAAGTTCCAATTCCTTCAAAACGGCCAGCACGCCCTCGCTTTCAAAGGTTTCCAGCTGTTCCTCCAGTTTTGCCAATGCCTCTTCCAGTTTTTCCAAAGACAGCTCCGGTCTTTCGTCCGCTGCAGCCGCTCCGGACGATGAGCGTCCATCCCCCTTATCTTCTTCCGCCGCTTTGGACAACGCACGTCCGTTTTCTCCGCTTCCGTCCTGATTTCCCGCCATCCCCGCACTTTCCGGTCTGTTTCCTGTCCCATCAGGGAAAATCACCTCGTTTTCTCCGATGGCATGAAGCACTCTTTCATACTCCTCCAAAGTCTCCTCCGTATGGCTCAGGATATATTCCTCATTCTTTGCCTTACCCGCTGCCTCCAGCTCCTTTGCCATATCGGACAGTCCTGCCGCACCGATTCCCATGGACATGCTCTTTAAGGAATGGACACCGATTGTATAATTCTTCCAATCCTTCTTTTCATAATTCCTGCGTATTTCCTCTTTCTTTGCCCGTCCGCTGGTATAATAAATCCGCACGATGTCAATATAGTCCTGCAATACTCCGCCGCAATAGGAAATCCCCATATTCGTATCGATTCCCTCCATATCCAGTCCGTCTAAACGTTTCCTCTTCTTTCTTGCGGCATCGGCAGGGAACTCCTCCCTGCCTGCGGTTCCTGCCTCCTGTCCCGCAGTCTCCGCCGTATATCCGTCCTTTTCCCTTTCTTCCTGCGCTTCCTCTATTTTAATAATCTTATTTTCGGGGATATGGCGCCGCAGCACCCTTTCCAAAACGGAAAGTTCAATCGGCTTCGCCACGAAATCCGCAAATCCTTCCGCAATGAACATTTCCCGCGCTCCGCCTATGGCGTTTGCCGTCAGCGCGATGACCGGCACTTTCTGAAAATACCGGCCCGGTTTCTGACGGATTCGGTGCAGTGTCTCCACACCGTCCATTTCCGGCATCATATGATCCATGAATACAAAATCAAAATCCATGGATTCTATTTTATCCAAAGCTTCTTTCCCGCTGCCTGCTGCAAATACCTTTATCTTATAGGGACGCAGCAGCCCCTCTACCACGCGCAGATTCATGATATTGTCATCTACCACCAGCACGCTGGCCTGCGGTGCAATAAACCGTCCGTCCATACGGCGTCCGCTGTCCATACTCTGTACTACGTGTTCGCCGTTCAGTACTGCAGCGATGGACAAAGCCGAAAACGGCTTATAAATATAGAACATTCCGCTGCCCGCATTTTCCCCGCCTTCTCTTTCTTTTACCAGAACCACCTTCAATTCTCCGGTCAGCCGTTCAAAATACTCCCTGTCCTCGCAGTACTCTTCCCAGCTGATGAATACGTGGCTGAATTTTTCCTTATCCACATACCGCTTCAGTTCCTGAAGATTTTTACACTGTCTGCAGGAAATCTTCAATTGTTCCGCAATATGGCGGATTGTGTCGGCGTAACCGTCCCGCACTGCGGCAAAATCATATTTCTCCATATTAATATAATAAGCCGCACGTATCTTCTCCGGATTACGGAGAGAAATAATCGGCGCACGGTCCGCCACTTTCTGAGGCAGGACAACCTGCACCTCGCTTCCTCGTTCCGGTGCACTCCTTACCGTAATGAAACCGCCCATCTTGCTGACCAGCGCCTCGGTAATTGCCAGTCCCAGCCCTATGCCGCCCTCCTGCCGGTTCCTCTTCGTATCCACCTGATTAAAACTGGAAAAAAGCTTCTCCACATTCTTTGCTTCCATGCCGATTCCCGTATCCTTTACCGTAACCGACAGATTCACGCCATACTCCTCTTTTCTCGTTCCGACCGTCAGGATGACGGCACCCTCATTCGTAAACTTGATGGCATTGTCCACGATATTCATGACCGCGCGCCGTATCTTCTGCTCATCCCCGACCAGACCGCAGGGTATATCCGCCTCACAGTCCACAATCAGCTCCAGCCTCTTTCCCCCCATCCTCGCCAAAGCCATATTCATAATATCATTGATGGTCGAAGTGATATTATAAGGCTCCTCCACCAGCGTCAGCTTACCTGACTGAAGTTCGGAAAAGTCCAGAATATCGCTGACGACGGACAGCAGATTACGGCCTGCGGTCTGTATGCCGAATACATCCTCCCTCACATTGGCCGGAAGTTCTTCCCTCAGTATCATCTCGCTCATACCGCAGACGGTATTGATAGGCGTACGGATTTCGTGGGAAACATTGGCCATGAAATCATCTTTGCTGCGCTCCGTCTTCCGCAGGTCCGAAATCACCCGCAGCAGTTTTTGATTGCTTTCCACCTGTTCCCTTACCAGATAGTATGAAACATATTCTGCCACGTATACAGACAGAATCTGCAGCACCAGCCTGCCGCCCTCGCCGTCCGACGTAATGTGGATGCTTTGCAGGAACAGGCCATGATAAAACAGCAGGAACGTAGACGCCCCCGCTGCTATGTAAACGATTTTCGGCAGGCAGTAAATACTCAGCAATATAATCATGCATATCATTGTGGAAAGAATACTGAAATAACTTTTAGAGTTCATTCCGTACAGAATCAGATTCATCCACGCCATACAAGCCGTAAACATTGCACGGAACTGATAATCCCGGTATTTTCTCACATGAATGAAAATACTGGCCAGCATACCTGCCAGAATCAGCCGCATCACCCAGCTTCCCCATCCCAGCACATATGACATGACCGCCATCCCGACTGTATAAACGATATAAACCGTCAGGACCACCCGCTCCACTTTTCGTTCATTTTCCTGATTAAAATCCACCCAGAAGTTCCTTCAATACCGGTTCCATATCATTGAAAACATCCACAATGGCCGGATCGAACTGCGTTCCTTTTCCCTCTTCCAGAATATCCAGTACCTTCCGCATCGGGCGTACCGGCTTTTTATAACAACGTTCCTCATACAGCGCATCGAACACATCCGCAACCGCCATAATCCTTGCACAGAGCGGAATATCCTCTCCCCCCAGCCCTTTCGGATAGCCGCCGCCATCCCAGCGTTCATGGTGATACATGGCAATATCGACAGCCACCTTTACATAAGCTTCGTCCTCCACATCACTGATAATATCCCTTATGATATCCTCGCTGTAAACCGTATGCTTCTTCATCGTTTCATACTCTTCCTGCGTCAGCCTGCCCGGTTTCTGCAGGATACTGTCCGGTATCTTAATCTTGCCGATATCATGCAGGGGCGCGGCCTTACAGACATTCTGCATATATTCCTCATCCAGAACTTCCATAAACTGCCCTCTCCGGCGCAGTTCCTCCGCAATCATCCTCACATAGCCCTGCGTATTCTTTACATGCTTTCCGGTACTGCCGTCCCTGCTCTCTATCAGATTCGCCAATCCGACGATTACTTTTTCCTGTATCTCCCCGATGCGCTTGGAACGCTCCATCAGCTGTTCCGCCTGCTCTTTCACCAGAGTCTCCAGACTATTATGATACTGCTCCAGCTCCAGCGCACGTTTTACCCTGCTCTTTAAAATATCGGGAACAAAAGGCTTGCCCACGAAGTCAAAAGCCCCTACCTGAAAACATTTCGTCTCCGTCTCGGTGCTCTTATCGGCGGTCAGGAAAATGACCGGTATGGAATCCAGCCCTTCCATGCCCCTCAGCCGCTCCATCGTTTCAAAACCATCCATTTCCGGCATATTAATATCCAACAGAATCACATCCGGACGGTTCTTTTCCAGATATCTTAAAGCTGCCGGTCCGGAATTAGCCGCAGCAATCCGATATTCCCCGCCCAGAATCTTCTGTGCCAGCAACAGGTTCGCACTATCATCGTCTACGACTAAAATAATTCCTTTCATCCGCTTTTCCTCCATTTGTTATCCTTCCTCCGTTTATTATAACACTTGTCCGTGGGGGAAGTCCATAAAAAAACGGCACAGCCGCAGCCATACCGTTTCTTTTTTAAGCATCTATATTTACGCACCTATATTTAAACATCTATATTCCGATTGTTTTTCACATCCTCAAATTCCCGAAGCATTTCCTCCGACGGAGCCGGCGTCAGCAGACTGACCACCACAATGACCAGAAGGCTGATGGCAAAACCAATGGCAAGGGAGTACAGACCCGTAACCGTTCCCAGCGTGTTTCCTCCCGCAAGAGGAATATAATCCCATACAATGACAGTTAAGGCACCCGCCGCAATACCTGCCACCGCTCCCTGAAAATTGGTACGTTTCCAATACAGCGACAGCAGCACCGTAGGCCCGAAGGCTGCGCCCAAACCTGCCCATGCATTGGATACCAGCCCCATGATAGAGCTGTTCGGATTCAAAGCGATGACATAGGCCAGGATGGCAATTACAAATACCGTAATCCTGCTGACTAACAGCACCGTCTTATCATTCGCGTCCTTTTTCCATATGCCTTTAAAAATATCTTCCGCCACGCTGGAGGCGCTGACCAAAAGCTGGGAATCCGCCGTGGACATAATGGCCGCCAGAATACCGCACAGGAAGATTCCCCCGATAACCGGCGCTTTAATATCCTCTGTAAACAGTTTAATAATCATCTGAATAAATACATTTTCCTCTGCGCCGCCGCTCAACAGCACAGGATACAGATAAGCCCGTCCAATGACACCAATGATAACTGCAAAGGTCAGGGAAAGTGTTACCCAGATAATCGCAATTCCCTTGGATTTCTTCAATTCCTGTTCGTCCTTCACTGCCATGAACCGGACCAGTACATGCGGCATACCGCAGTACCCAAGCCCCCACGCAAGCTGGGAAATAATATCTACCGCATGATAAGTCCCCGTACCGTCATTGGTAAGGCTTAAGAACCCTGCGGCTCCGCCCGGAGCACCGCTCAGTTCCAGTGCCTCGGAAACATGGCCGCTGCCCACTAAAGCCCATGCCAGAATCGGCACTGCCAAAAGACCGACCAGCATCAGGGTTCCCTGAATGAAATCCGTCACGCATACGGCCAGGAAACCGCCCATGAACGTATAAGTCAGAATCACCAGTGCACCTACCGTAAGGGCTATCCTGTAATCCATACCGAACACCGAATGGAACAGCTTACCGCCCGCCGCCAGCGCAGAAGCTGTATACACTAAGAAAAAAATCACGATGGTTACAGACGATATGAGCAGAAGTACACGCTTTTTATCATGGAAGCGGTTCTCAAAATAAGTCGGCAGCGTCAGCGCATTATTGGCCCGTATCGTATATCTCCGTAGTCTCCCCGAAATAAACAGCCAGTTGCACACTGTGCCGATTAAAAGCCCGATGGCTATCCATGCCTGACCGGTCCCTAGTGCATAAACACTTCCCGGCAGTCCCATTAACAGCCACCCGCTCATGTCCGAAGCCTGCGCGGAAAGCGCCGCAACCCAGCCGTTTAACTGCCTCCCGCCGAGGAAATAATCCTCGGAACTGCTATTTTTCTTTGCATAGACTGCACCTACGATAACCATCATCAACAGATACAATGCAAATGCTACAATAATCCATCCTAATGAGTCACTCATTTTCTCTCCTCCCTGTTTTTAGCATTTGTATACAATAATACTATTACACAGGTGTTTCGTCAATCATAATTGTATATTTCCATGAAAAATCGTAACAGTTCAGCCTTCGGCTTCCCTGTTACGGAATCTGCCCATTCCAAGGTCTACGTTCCACTTCGGTCGGCGCTAAGCAAACGTCCACCGGACGTTTAGCGCCGCCTGCGGCGAGGGGCAGATTCCCTCTCAGCTAAATTTACGTATTCTTACGGACTTTGCAGCCAGTGCAAAGTCCTGGGCTGAACTGTTACGAAAAATCTCCTTGCGCCCCTGTGCAATCAGGCAGGGAAGTTTTTCTCCCTACTCGCCGCGCGGGGTGCGTGCTGCGTAGCAGCTAATTCCCTTACGCGCCCCTGTGCATAAAAAAAGCCCTGCGCTCCCTTATTTACAGGGAACGCAGGACTTTCCGGTCCTTAACTGTATTTCATATCTAATACTTAATAATCGCGTAAACGCCTGCTCCGCCCGTCGTATCAAAAGTAATGGTATCCGAAACGCTGTCCAGGTCCTTCAGCACTGTGTATGCGCCGCCTGCGCGTACACATACTACCGCGTAGGTCTTACCGGACTGTGCAAAATTCTCAGGAATGCCTAATACAATCCGGATTGCAGGGCCGTCGGAAGGCAGAAGGGTATAATTGCCGCCGTTCATTTTCCCAAGTTCGATATTCAGGATAGGTCCTACTACTGCTTTCTGCTCGGCAGCTGCCGCATCAACGCTCGCTTTTGCAAGAGAACTCTTTTTCGGATCCAGATTGTAGATTTTGTTGTAAGGTTTCTCTTTATTTGTCAGTCCGTAGCCGTTTGCAATATCTGCCACGGATGTTGTGATAATCGAGCCATTGACACTGTTTGCCAGATAAATTCCTTCCGTTGCCGTCTTCACGCCTCCGACCATGCTCGTCGTCGGCATTATCATAACGGCAGGCGCATCCTTGCCTGCGGAGGAACCGGAAGAAGTTTCTTCTTTTCCATCATCCTTGCTGCCGCTGTTATTGCTATTGCTGCCGCCATTATTATTGCTATTATTGTTGTTATCTCCGTTACCGGTATTGTCATCGCCATTATTATCGTCACCGGTATTATCATCGCCGGTATTATCATCACCGGTATTGTTATCGCCGATATTATCATCACCGGTATTGTTATCGCCGGTATTGTCATCACCGGTATTATTGTCGTCACTGCCCTGTCCGTCTGCAGTCACTTCCAACGTTATCTCCGTGCTCGCTCCACCGGCTGTTGCGGTCAGCGTGGTACTGCCGGCTTTCAGCCCCGTTACTTTCCCGTCGGCTACTGTTGCAACCGATGTATCGCCCACTACCCAGTCAGGGTTCACGGCTTTGCAGGAAGCTTCACTGGCCCATTCCACGGACGGTGCAAGGGTGACCGTTATCTCAGGCAGTTCGCTTACGCCGCCAATGGCAACTGCACAGGAAGCTTTCCCTGCGGAAAGCGATGTAATATGGGAATGCTGTACCTCTACCTGAACCGTCTGCGCTCCGTCCACACCCGTATTGCTTTCCGTACCGCTATTTCCCAGTTCCATTGCCCAGTAATGGATTCCGTTATAAACCACATGTCCCATACCGATTGCCGTAAAATCTTTGCTCAGCATGTTTCTTCTATGGCCCTGGGTTTCATAAGTATCGTTGGGACCGTCTTCGCACCATGCGGCAAATACCTCTTGCGCACTCCTCTGTCCGGCAGCAATATTTTCCCCTTTTACCGTACCGGAGTAACCTAACTCATTATATGCCGTAAAACAATCCTTTCCGTTTACACGCGTATGGCTGTAATACAGTGCAATCTCCGCCGCCCTCTGCATGGCGATTTCTTCCAGCTTTTCATCATAAACCAGTCCCTGCAGGCCCGTTATGGTCTCTATTGAACCATCTGACTTATACTGCCATGCATCGTTTCCGGTACGCAGGTCGTTCACCATATCTTTTACGGTCTGCGCTTCCGCCTGTCCAAATTCCACATCCACCTGAACGTTCACCGTGTTTTCCGCCGCATCAGCCCTCATATTTCCCATCGGAAACATAAGCAGACATCCTAACAGACATGCGCCGACTCTCTTCCATTCTTTTGCTTTCACTTTTTTCCCTCCTTCTTTTACTCTGCGGAGCACACCTGACCGGCCTGCTGCCCGCAGAAATCCTGTATGCCTGACTATTCTACCATATTTGCCCATTCCGTTCAACGCCCTGTTTCACTAAAAATTCACCAAAAATCCAATTCCTGATTCCGCCCGGCCGTATTAACCTGTGGCACCGTGAGGCTTCTCATTCCAAAGGGATTTCACGGCGGTCATATATCAAATCCTCACAGCCACAGCTCCGTCCCGCAGTGGATGGGCACCATCTGCTCTTTCAAAACCGGCCGCATCAGTTCCATGGCTTTCGTTCCGGTGCAATGGCCGGTATAGAAAACAGCCCTCGTTTTCTTTAATTCCTCTGCCGTCCGGCATATGATTTCCGTCTCCCGCTCCGAATAGTCCGTTTTTTTCATCATATGAAAACCGCTGATAACCGCATCGGGACAACCGCCGTACTTATCCCGGTACCGGTCCAGAATATTTAAGATTCCATTATGCGCACAGCCCGAAACGAGCAGATTCTTCTCCCCCTGCACTACCAGACATTGCTCATGGCCAAACTCATCCTGCAGGCGCTGTCCTTCCAACTGCACGGACAGGCTTAAATTGCTCTCCGGCCAGAATCTTCTTCCTGTAATTCCCGTAAAAACAGAAAGTTCTCCGTCTATCCGGAAATCCCCGTCCAACAGTCTGATGTTCGGCAGCTGTCCAATCCTCTTATCTATCCCTATGTACCGCTCCCCATGGTAATAATCCCCAAGCGCTGTCTTCTGCATGTAAATAACGGCGTCCGGATTGATGCTCCGGAACGCGGGCAGCCCGCCGGAGTGGTCGTAATGCCCGTGGCTCAGCACTGCCGTATCCACCAGGGATAAATCAATTCCCAGCCGCCTTGCATTCGCCAGCGTTTTTTCGCCTGCCCCGGTGTCCACCAGAATCTTATGCTTCTCCGTTTCCACATAAACGCTCAGCCCATGCTCGTATTCACACAGAGGATTCCCGCATGTATCCTCCATTAAAACAACTATCTTCATCGTCCCGTCCTTTTTCCGCCTCTTTTTCCAAATTGCTTTCTATATTTTCCAATTCCGGTTAATGGCTCCCGCAGGAATGTCCGCCGCATCCATGGTCATGATTCCCGCAGTCATGTCCGCCTTCCTGATGGTGATGGGCGCACACCGTATCCGGATTATAAGCTAAGTTTCCCTTAAGCAATGCCTCTACCGCATCATCCGCTTTTCCGGAGACACCGGGATAAAGTTCGATTCCCATTTCGGCCAGTGCGTTCCTTGCGCCGCCTCCGATGCCGCCGCAAATCAGCGCATCCACGGAATATTCATGCAGGAAATCTGCCAATGCTCCGTGCCCCTGCCCGTTTGTACTATAAACCTCCTCTTTCACAATCCTTCCGTCTTCCGCCTCATAAATCTTAAAATACTCGCTGTGCCCGAAATGCTGGAACACCTGTCCGTCTTCATAAGTTACTGCAATTATCATCTCTGCATCCTCCTGTTTCATACTTTCATAACTAACATTATACTATACCAAATAAAAATTTCCAGCCATAAGTTACCGGACAGAGTGTTGTAAGGCTTACGTGAATAACATTGACCATTGAACAGTAACAGCCACGGAATTATAAGTAACAGGGAAGCCGAAGGCTGAACTGTTACAATTATAACGCAGAAATCCATTTCACCGGTTGAATACAAAAACATTGTAGATTATAATGTAGACATGCCTGAATCCGTTATGATATGATGAACGGACTTAAGCATACAAAACCACAATCAAAGGAGACTCAGCATGTGGATAGCAGACAACTGGAACGATTATGAAGTCCTCGACACCTCTGCCGGCGAAAAACTGGAACGCTGGGGCAGCTACCTGCTTGTACGCCCGGACCCGCAGGTCATATGGAACACCCCCAGAAACAATCCCGGATGGAAGAAAAAAAACGGCCATTATCACCGCAGTTCCAAAGGCGGCGGAGAATGGGAGTTTTTCCATCTGCCGGACGAGTGGGACATCCATTATAAAGAACTTACTTTTCATCTGAAACCTTTCAGTTTCAAACATACCGGACTTTTTCCGGAACAGGCAGTCAACTGGGACTGGTTCTCCGGGCTCATCCGCAGTGCCGGACGGCCTGTGAAGGTCCTGAATCTTTTTGCCTATACAGGCGGCGCCACCTTAGCCGCAGCCAAAGCAGGCGCCCAGGTTACGCATGTAGACGCCTCCAAAGGCATGGTTACATGGGCAAAGGAAAACGCCGCCGCCTCCGGCCTGGGCAATGCTCCTATCCGCTGGCTGGTAGATGACTGCGTCAAATTCGTGGAACGTGAAATCCGCCGCGGAAATACGTATGATGCCATTATCATGGACCCGCCCTCTTATGGCCGCGGTCCCAAAGGCGAGATATGGAAAATCGAAGAAAATATTTTTCCGTTTATGGAACTGACCGCCCGGATTCTGTCCAAAGACGCCGTTTTTTATTTAGTCAATTCCTATACTACCGGCCTGCAGCCGGCCGTATTGTCTTATATGATTCATACTGCCATTGTCCGCCGTTTCGGAGGGGCTGTAACCGCAGACGAAATCGGCCTGCCGGTTACGGACAGCGGTCTGGTTCTTCCATGCGGCGCATCGGGACGATGGCAGAACACGAATCTCTGATACGTTCCAAAATAATCTGAATGGCATCGGGCAAAGGCGATTTGCCCCCTGCCCGCGCCGCTGATGCGCTGCCTCTGTGACATATTCCCCTGCACCGGCTTATGCTGTTCACTATAACATCAGTATCGTCATAAAGCCATAAAATATAAACCATACAAAAATGAGTCCTATCTCAATACCGCAAAATATCAGTCTTGCCTTAAAGTAGTTGGATTTGCTTCTCTTCTCTTTATCACTGAATCCCCATACCAGCATCAGGATTATATTCACACAGGGTATCAGCATCAACAGCATGGAAATCAGCCAGTCTCCAATACTGACCGGAACCTCCATCTCGCGTTCGTAACCTCCCTGCTCCGGATACTGGTAAAATCCCTCTCCATAAGTATATCCCTGGCTTCCATATCCATAATCGGGTGACATGTTCGGATTGGGAGCAGGGCCTGTTGGTCCGTAGTTTGGCGCTGCATTCGGATTGGGAGCAGAACCCGCTGGTCCGTAATTCCGGGTTGGATACGGATTGGGGACAGGGCCTGCGGATCCATAGTCTGGCACTGGATACGGAATGGGAGCAGAACCCGACTGCATTTCCCGCCCTGCGTCTGTATTCGCTTCCGAAACCGTGTTGCCTGGAGCTGGCGTCATGTTTTCCTGAGCCGGGACTGTGTTATCCTGAACTTGCGTCATATCTTCGGCCAGAACCGCGTTGTCCGGTGTTGGTGCCACACTGTCCTGTGGTTGGACTGTGTTGCTCCCGGTCATGGTCTCATTCGGCTGGCTGGTAAAAACGCCGCCTTTGTTTAAATCTACTTTGTCTGAAAAAACTTCGTTCCTGTTATCCATTCGTTTCCTCCTGTTACACATCTTGCCTGATATTTCTGCTGGCTGTTCCTGCTATTCTCATCTTTGTTCTCCAAAGCACGTTTGAAAAATGCTTTCAACCAGCTGTTCGTCACAATTTGTATGCAATTATTGTTTCATGTTTCCGTAAACTGCAGGCAGAGTTCAAAAAAATCTGCGTTTTTTCCAGATACTTCTTTCGTCAAACGGGTGAAAGGACATCTGCGCGAGCAAGCTCGGCATATGTCCTTTCACCCGATTGACTCTGCCCTTGGCGAACAGTATATCATATTCCCAGCAGTTTACGCAATATTTCTCTGTAAACGGGAAAGTATTTTTCCAAAAAGTTTCCGGCTGTGTATACGTATGGCGGGCGGTTGGGAAATATTGTACACATGCGGTATATATACACTGCAAACAGGCACAGGCAGAGTATAACGGCCAGTGTTCTGACTCCTTTTATCTTTTTCCCCAAAAAATACCGCATCACCACACAATATGCCAAAAATAAAAGCACCGGCAGCGCCATGGGGTTCAGTCTCCATGACCGTTCAAACTGTCCGGTTAAAAGGAAAAACACCGCTCTTGTCATCCCGCAGCCCGCACAGGGCAGCCCGGCAAACATCACCAGCGGGCAAAAAGCATGGAACCATATATGTGTCGCCGCATAATATACGGCAAATAACAGTATCCCTGTCTTATAATTCAGAAAATCTTTCCATAGCCGCATTCCGGCGTTTTTTATCCAACGCACCTTACCACCTGATTTCTTAATGCCAGAGCATGTTTGAACATTCATTCCCCTGATTTGTACACCCTGGTAAAGTCAATAACCCCGTCGCGAGGGTCAATTCCCAAACATGCGCTAATATCTGGGAACCCCGCCGCAGCATAAGCCGCCTCCGCCACAGCACAGATTACATATCATATTTATAACACAAAGCCTTAAACACATGTTTCCCCCGCCGGCATAAGGATTCCCATAGGCATACTGCCGCTGCCGGTACTGCATTCCCCCGTTTTCAAAACGGTATACCAGATTCCGGTAATCCGCATTCTGCGGCTCTAAAGCAGATGCACGCCGCGCATGTTCCAGGGCCGCTACGGCATTCCCCAGACCTGCATGGGACAGTGCACTGTAATAATACCATCTTGCACCCTTTTCTTCCATGCTGTCAAGTACCGTCCTCGCTTCCTTGTAATATCCGTTCCTCACATAATTGCCGGCCGCGCGCAGATGCCCGTCCTCCTCGTAACCTGTATCAGAACTGCCGAAATCACCGAAACCGCCAAAGCCGCCAAAACTGCCGAAGCCTCCAAAACCGCCGAAACCACCGGTACCGTAACCGCCTCCGTTTCCGCTTCCTCCATAGCTGCCCGCCCCTGCGTAGCTTCCCCGGTTCCCATATCCCTGACCGCCGTATCCTTCCGTACGTTCTTTCATAATCTGGCGGTATGCCTCCTGTATCTGCTTAAACTTTTCCTCCGCCTGCGCCTTATTCGGATTGTTGATATTGGCATCGGGATGATATTTTCTGCTAAGCGCCCTGTATGCTTTTTTAATCTCTTCCTCAGAAGCATCCGCAGATACTCCGAGCACCTGATATGGATTCGTCATCGCTTCATCCCTGCCTTTTCTTCCGATTCTTTGATTCCCGCTTCCTTTGCTTCCCCCAATTCCTTTTCCCTTGCTTCCCGCTCTTCCCTCACCTTTTCATACCGGTACCAGACACCGGAATATAGGATATTGCGAAGTATTTCGATATGGTCAAGAATAGGCAGTTTTTCAAATTCCCTGGAACACTCCGACATCATCAGAACCAGGATTTCCCTGCACTGTCCTTCAAAATCGGGATTCCCGTACATCTTCCGGAACGGATTATAACTGCCGCTCTTTATATCTCTTTCCACATCTTCGTATGCATCGCACAGATAAATGAATTTCCCCAGATACAATCCCATGCGGGACAGATTATCCTTCCACTCATCTTCCTTATAAACCAGTATTTCCGCCATGATTTCACCGAAAAGGCGGGACATTCCGTCAATATCCACACACCCTTCCTTCTCCTTCTGTGTCAGCCGGCGCATTGCATTCTCGATACGCCGTACTTTATCTCCGTATTTCTTTCCTACGGTATGATATCCCTTTTCTAGCAGACCGGCATACAGACGTTTCATATACTTCCTGTCATCCATCCAATCGTCCATGCATTTATAATAAGATAAAAGGATATTCATATCCGCCGCATATTCCGTAAACTCATTTATTTTCGTCATATGCCGCTCAAACGGATGAGCCGCGCACTTACACCGGGCCGTTGCCGTATCCGGCTCATACAGCCCCGATAAAAGCATAATCACAAAAGTCATATCATAAGACAGGGAAAGCTGTCCCGTCAGCCCGTACTTTTCCTTCAGCAAACGGCACAGCCCGCAATAATAGGCATGGTATATATCAAATTCCCTGAATTTCATATCTCCTTTGTTGATAATCACATAACCAAACATAGCCGCTCCTCCCAGCAATCGGTTTTCCTTGTTATATCCTAACCCCTTACCGGAAAGATGACAATAAACGGCTTATAAACAATTTATAAAAAATTAAGAGTGCATTTCCTTCACCGCGCTTAAAAACAAATCCTTCTGGCTGAGCAGGAACAGGCGGCGGCTCTCAGGAATGTTCAGAATCCGGAATGCATCTTCCGGCGAAGAGACGATACGCCCCTCACAGTCCACATAACAGGTTGCCAGCCCCAGATTCCCTGCCTCCAGACGGAATACATCCTCTGTCATCGTGAAAGTAACGGGCCGTACTTCCGGTTCCATGTCCGTCTCCTCCAATAACGGTTCCTTATACCCGTATCTTTTATCCAAAGCATGTCCCGGCAGTACCTCCACCGCTAAATTCATACCTTCCTCCTTCGCTGCTTTCCGTACCCGCTCCGCAAAGGACTCAGCCTGCCCTTCCCTCCTGTTTTCGTATATCAGGATGCGTTTCTGTCCTTTTAAAAGCTCCTTTAATTTTCTCTCCGAATGGACGACCGGATGTATCTTATAATCCTCCGCCCTGCCAAGTCTCCCGTGAATGGCGTCATCATACGCATGCATAACCGTTTTGGTTCTGTTTTCCTCACCCAGATAAAGGTCGTTGCAGACCACCTCAAATATCCCTTCCAAAAAGGCAGTGCACATTCCTTCCCAATTTTCCTTCGGCGTGTATTTCATGAAAAACCGTATCCAGTTCCTCCATGAGTAATACAGCGGGAAGGTATTGACCGTTTCCTTCTTCGCCCCCATACAGTGCAGTACTTTCGAACGCCCGATGGACGCCACCTTATAACCTGCCCGGTTGCAGAGAAGTCCCCACTCGGTATCATCCCAATAGAGGAAATTTTCCTCCGGCAGAGGGCCTATCTCCCGTATCAGGGAAGTCCGCACCAATACGGAGCAGGCGGCTACCGCATCTGAATAGACCACTTCCGGCATGGAACCGTCTTCCAGCCGGTTATAATATTTCGCCTCACAGCAGTATTCCTCCCACACAATGTCAATACCGAACTGCTGCACATAATCCGGCGCCTCCATATGATACACCTTCGAACCGCACATTCCCGTCTCCGGATGCTGTTCCATAAAGTCATGCAGTTCCCCTATGGCATTCTCATCCACCAGCACATCGTTATCCAGGCACCAGACATACTCATACCCTTTTCCCAGGGCATACTGGATTCCCGTATTGAATCCTCCGCTTCCGCCCAGGTTCTCCCTGTTTACGAACAGCTGCACCTGCTCCCCGTATTTCCCGCGTATCTGCTCCACCGAATCATCCGTAGAAGCATTATCCACTACGATGATGTCAAAATCCCGAAAGGCGGACTCCAGCACACTCTGTATACACTCCGTTACATAGGCGCTTTTGTTATAATTGCATATGACTGCCGCTATCTTCTTCATTCTGATAACCGTTCTCCTTTCCAATCTGCTGATATGTACCCGGAAAGCGGAACCCCGGAGCATTTTTCAAACACGCTCCGGCGCTGGAAATGCCGCCCTTCCGCCCTGTCCACATTCTCTTGTTTTCCCTTTCAAAACACATTCCTTATTTGTTTGTATTCTCTTCAAACACTTATTTGTTGTCATTTTCATCTATTATACTATGAAATCATCGAAAAAACAATGTTTTATTCTCTGATTAACACGGAAATCGTCTGATTAAAAATTGACATTGCTCCCGATACTTTCTATAATATAACCATAACTAAACTATAAACCGAAGGGAATACTCCCTCCTCTCATCCGCACGAGGTAAATAGTCTATGGATATCCTGGATGCAGCCCTTAATATTAACAAAACACACGAAGACGATGTACTCGCCCGCCTCACTACTGTTTGGGGAGAAGCGCTTGACCCGGAACATGTTCTGGAAGAGTATCCGCGGCCTCAGCTAAAACGCGGCAGCTATACCAATTTAAACGGTTATTGGAATTATGCCATCACCGATTCCCCCGCCGCCCCATCCGCCTATGACGGACGGATTCTCGTGCCTTTCTCTCCGGAAAGTATCTTATCCGGCGTGGAACGGCAGCTGAAACCGGATGAATATCTTTGGTATGAACGGACGATTTTCCTTACTTCCGATACATACCGTTCTCTCTGCCCGGCCGCCTCCGTTCCGGCCCCGCACATCGCTCATTCCGAACAGGAAAACGTTTCCGCCGGCAGCCGCTTCCCGCAAAAACTCCTCCTTCACTTCGGAGCAGTAGACCAGACCGCTATCGTCTATCTCAACGGACGGAAAGTCTGCTCCCATACAGGCGGTTATCTGCCCTTTGAAGCGGATATCACAGAATTTGTCAAAGAGGGTGAAAACATCCTGACCCTGCGGGTACAGGATTCCAGCGATACTTCTTTTCACAGCCGTGGAAAACAGACCTTAAAGCGCGGCGGCATGTTCTATACCGCCCAGAGCGGCATATGGCAGACCGTATGGATGGAAATGGTTCCGGAAAACCATATACGGAAACTCTATTTGACGCCCGATTACGACCACGGGGAAATCCACCTCCGCCTGCTCGCTTCCGAACAGACATCCGCTTTTGTTAAAATCAGCATCTATGCCAAAGAAAGATGCATTTATCAGGGTTCCTGCCAGACCCCCGAAGGAAACAGCCGTTTCGAAGCCCGCATAAAACTTTCCGAACTGCACCCGTGGACGCCGGAAACTCCCTTTTTATACGGGCTGTCGCTGCAATACGGAGAGGACCGGATAGAAAGCTATTTTGCACTGCGCAGCTTTACTGTAGAGCCGGATGAAACAGGAACGATGCGTTTCTGCCTGAACCGCAAACCCTGCTTCCTTCACGGCGTACTGGACCAGGGTTACTGGCCCGACGGATTGTATACGGCCCCCTCGGACGAAGCGCTCATTTATGATATCGCCGCCATGCAGAAATTAGGCTTCAACATGATGCGGAAGCATATTAAAATCGAAGCCGCACGCTGGTACTACCACTGCGACCGGATGGGTATGATTGTATGGCAGGATATGGTCAGCGGCGGCGACCATTATTCCCTGCCGCTGGTCTGCTACTTCCCCACCCTGTTTCCTGCCCTTTCCAATTGGATGAAAGATGACCGTTATAAACGATTCGGACGCGCTTCCAAAGCCGGACGCAGGGAATGGACAAAGGAATGTCTGGACACAGTGGATTATCTCTGCAATGTTCCTTCCATTGCCGTATGGGTTCCTTTCAACGAAGGATGGGGGCAGTTTGACGCCAAAAAAACAGCGGAAAAAATCAAAGAAAAAGACCCCACCCGTCCGGTAGACCATGCCAGCGGCTGGTTTGACCAGAAAGGCGGGGACTTTAAAAGCATCCATAACTACTTCCGGAAATTAAAGGTTATCCGCGAGCCAAAGGCATCTGCAAGAGCTTTTGCCATTTCCGAATACGGCGGCTATGCCTGCCATATCGAAGACCATTCCAGTGTGGAACGTATTTTTGGCTACCGTAAATTCAACACCTGCGAAGAACTTACCTCTGCATTCCGCCGTTTAATCAGCAGAGACGTACTTCCCCTTGTCAAAAAAGGACTGAGCGCCGCAGTATACACACAGGTTTCCGACGTGGAAGAAGAAGTAAACGGCCTGCTCACTTACGACCGTAAAGTCTGCAAAGTATCGGCCCCCGAAGGTTCAAACAACCGCTCCAGTTTTCTTTTTACATGCAGATAAGCCGGAATCAGGAAAGCATCCGCAAAAATCCATGCCAGCGGACTGGCAAAACATACTCCGATAAACCCGAAGGACGGCACCAAAAACAAACCGGCCAGACTCCTTGCCACCATTTCACATACGCCGGCCAGAATCGCAAATGTACCGAATCCCATACCCTGTATGAGGAAACGCACGATATTCACCAATGCAAGCGGTATGTAGAAAGCACTGTTAATCATAAGCATCTGCTTAGCATTTGCCAGAAGCTCCGGATTCTCAGCATCGATGAACAATGCCGCCAGCCTGTCGCCAAACAGCGACAGCACTGCAAAGGCAATCAGGGAGTATACCACGCCCAGCAATATGCAGGCTTTCATTCCCTGTCCCAGCCGTTCCAGCTTCTTAGCCCCTACGTTCTGCCCGCCGTAAGTCGCCATCGTGGAACCCATGGCATCATAAGGACAGCAGAAAAACATCCCGACCTTGCCTGCAGCCGTTACAGACGCCACTGCCACGGAACCGAGCGTATTCACCGACGTCTGCAAAATCACACTGCCGATTGCCGTAATGGAATACTGCAGCCCCATCGGAATTCCCATTCCGCACAGAGTTGCCATATGGGAAGGGTTCGGCCGCCACTCCTCCTTCTGTATATGTAAGAGGGGAAACTTCTTTATCATATACAAAAGGCACAATACGCCGGATACCCCCTGTGAAACCACCGTTGCAACCGCAGCCCCGGCAACTCCCATATCAAAAGTCAGGATGCAGATTAAATCCAGCGCAATATTCAACAGGGAAGACAGGGTAAGAAACACCAGCGGTGTCTTACTGTCGCCCATCGCGCGGATGATTCCCGACAGCATATTATAAAGAAAAGTCGCCGGAATCCCGACAAAAATAATAAAAATATAACTATACGCATGTGCAAAAATATCTTCCGGCGTTTTCATAAGTTCCAGTATCTTCCCGCACAGCAGTGATGTAACCAGCGTCAATACCACTGCAAACGCAATGGAAAGCCACATGCAGTTCGCCGTAAACTGCCGCAGCCCCGAATAATCCTTTGCTCCGAACTTGTGTGCCAAAGGTATGGCAAACCCATTGCAGATTCCCATGCAGAAACCGATAATAAGGAAGTTCACCGAACCGGTGCTTCCCACCCCCGCCAGCGCATTAACTCCCAGAAAACGCCCTACGATTACCGTATCCACCACACTGTAGAACTGCTGGAACAAAAAGCCGAATAAAAGCGGGATGGAAAATCCCAAAATCAGCTTCATCGGCGAACCCTGCGTCATATCTCTCGTTGAATCTTTCGCCATTTTTTCCACCTGACCTTTCCTTTTTCATAATCTCCTCAACCTTTTTGGTGAAAACCGTACACTATTATCCATCTTCCTATTGTGTCTGTCAATAGAAAAAATAAGGTATTTGACAGAAGGAGTGAAAAGGTCCCGAAAATTTCCACTTTAGTATATCATATGTTTTTATTGGTTCCGATACATAATTATGCTATAATTGTGTCAAAGAAAGGAGTGAAGCATTATGCCACTTATTATGCCTATCAAGGATTTACGTAATACAACCGAAATTTCCAATATTGCACACAAGGCGCAGGAGCCTATTTTTATTACCAAAAATGGATATAGCGACCTGGTTGTAATGAGCAGTGAATTGTATGATAAATTCGCAAGGATTAACCGCATTGACCAAGCTATCTACGAATCCGAACAGGAAATTGCAAACGGAGCAGAAGCAGCCGATGCAGAGATAGTTTTTGCAGAATTGGAGAGAAAGCATTTTGGATAAATACAAGGTAATGATTAATCCCAGAGCAATACGCGAATTAGACAACATTTACGAATATATTGCAAATGAGAAATTGGCTCTTGAAAATGCAAAAGGACAGGTTGACAGAATTAAGAAAGCTGTTTTAAGTTTAGACACTTTTCCACAGTCTCATCAAGAGCAAAACGAGGGCAGATATGCCGGAAAGAGTTATAGACAGTTGATGATTGATAACTATATTGCTATCTTCCGCATTAACGAACCGCACAAAACGGTTTATGTGGTAACGATACAGTATCAAGGAAGAAATCTATAAGATATGCGCCAAAGGCTGTGCGTTCCATTCGGCATCATATAGAATAATCCGCAAAACCCTCCCGTTTCTGCTGGCGTTCCATTAAGTCTCCTATGGTCACGCCGTCCACGACCCGGTTTATGGCCTCGTTTAACTCTTTCCAGACTCCGAGTGTCTCACAGGTATCACAGCGTTCGCATTCGTTTACCTTGTCGTCTAAACAGGCCACCGGACAAAGCGAACCTTCTGTCAGTCTGAGAATCATTCCCACTGTATAGGAATGGGGGTCGTCCGCTATCCGGTATCCGCCCTGCGCGCCTCTGGTGCTCTTCACATATCCGGCTTTATTCAGGATGGAAATAATCTGTTCCAGATATTTCTCCGATATACCCTGACGTTCCGCTATCTGCTTTACCTTAATATGCCCGCCTGTATTATGCAATGCCAAATCCAGCATGACTCTTACCGCATAGCGTCCTTTTGTGGATATTTTCATCCCAGATTCTCCTTCCATTCCCGTTCCGCAACTACCCTGTTATTCCTATACAGTTACTTCTGTTAATTAAAAGGCACGACCGACCCCTGATATTTGTCGTTGATGAACTTCTCGATATCATCGGACTTTAACACATCCACCAGGGCTTTTACGCCTGCATTGTTTTCATTTCCCTCTTTTACTACGATGACATTTACATATGTCTTTGCCGCTTCGGAATCCGAAGTCTCATATGCCAGGGCGTCTGTCTGCGCATTTAATCCGGCCTGCAATGCATAATTGCCGTTAAGTACCACGAAGGAAGTTTCTCCGATAACCCTCGCTACCTGTGCAGCCTCCAGCTCCACGATTTCTATGTTATGCGGATTGTCCGCAATGTCGTTTTTGGTTGCTTCTATTCCTGCACCCTCTTTTAATGTCAGGATGCCGTTGTCCTGAAGCAGCAGCAAAGCCCTCGCCTCATTGGTCGTATCATTGGGAATCGCAATGGTTGCCCCGTCCGAAATATTGGCAAGGTCGGATTCCGTCCCGCCATAGATTCCCAGCGGTTCATAATGGATTTCTCCTACATTGACAAGATGGGTGCCTCTTTCTTCATTAAAACTGTCCAGATACGGCGTATGCTGGAAATAATTGCAATCAAAGTCACCCGCCTCTACCACTTCATTGGGCTGTACATAATCGTTAAACACCGTCACCTGTAAATCCCATCCCTGCTCCGCCAGAATCGGTTTAGCCGCTTCCAGTATTTCCGCATGGGGAACTTCTGTTGCCGCCACGGTAATCGTCCCCCCGTCTTTTCCCGACGCTCCACATGCCGTCAGTGTGCCTGCTGCCAAAACAACTGCAAGGACAACTGCCAAAACTTTCTTCTCCACTACTTTCTTTTTCATAACTTTTCCTCCTATTCCAGTTCCGCCGCCTTCCTTCCGGCACCTTTTCCGCAGAGCAATTTCTGCCTGCTTCACACTCATAAATTGCTCTGGGTACCGTCCGGACAACGGCTGTTCTTTTATTCCAGTTCCGCCGCCGCCCTTCCAGTACCTTTTTCCGCAGAGAAATTTCTGTCTGCTTTGCAGCCATAATTTTCTCTGGGCACTGTACGGCGCGGCGGCTGTTTTTTTATTCCAGTTCCGCCGCCTTCCTTCCGGCGGCGAATGTTTTATTATCCGGTAATCCGCTTATCCAGCTTCTTTGAAAGCTTCGTACCTATTACCTGTAATATCTGTACCAATATGACCAGCAGCACTACGGTCACTATCATGATATCCGCCTGATAACGGTAGTATCCGTAGCGGATAGCCACGTCTCCCAGACCGCCGCCGCCTACTACTCCGGCCATTGCCGAATAGCCCAGAATCGTTCCCAATGCAATCGTAGCCCCTACAATCAAAGAGGTCCGCGCCTCTGCCAGCAGCACTTTCCATACGATGGTTCCCGTTCCGGCTCCCATGCTCTGCGCCGCCTCGATGACACCTTTGTCTACTTCTAAAAGGGAAGACTCTACCAGCCTTGCAATAAACGGCGCTGCCGCTATGGTAAGCGGTACGATGGTTGCCGCTGCGCCGTAACTCTTTCCCACCACAAAGCGGGTAAACGGAATCAGCAGCATCAGCAAAATCAAAAACGGCACACTCCGCACCACATTCACCACTACATCCAGAATCTTATAAACAATCGCATTGGGACGCAGTCCGTCTTTTGCCGTAATCACCAGCAGAATCCCCAAAGGAAGTCCCAGCACATAGGCGAATACGGTGGAGGTCAGCGTAATAAATAAGGTCGTCCCTGTCTCTCTCACCAGCATCATAATCGTCGCATTATCCCACATAGTTATCCAGCTCCTCCACTTCCAGCCTCCGCTCTTTCAGGTAGGCTATCATCTTCCCTGCAACCGCTTCATCCTCCGGCAGCTGCAGAATCATCTGTCCATGCGCCACGCCGCCGATGTCCTTCGTATCGGCCAGCAGGATATTTGCCGGTGCCTTACATGCCAGCACCATATTTCCAATGACCGGTTCGAATGAAGAATTTTCCCGGAATACGATACGGATGCACCGTTTTCCCGTAGCCAGGTTACGGTTCATTTCCTCCGAACCCGTATCCCCCTGGAATACCAGTTTTTTCGCCGCGCGCGTACGGGGTCTTGCAAATACTTCTTCCACCCTTCCCGTCTCGGCCAGGCTGCCGCCGTCAATAATCGCCACGTGGGAACAGATTTCCCGCACTACCGCCATCTCATGCGTAATAATCACAATCGTAATGCCGTATTTGTTATTGATATCTTTTAAAAGCGCCAAAATGGATTTCGTCGTCGTAGGGTCCAGTGCACTGGTGGCTTCGTCGCACAGCAGGATTTTGGGATTCGTGGCAAGCGCCCTCGCTATGGCTACCCGCTGCTTCTGCCCCCCGGAAAGCTGTGCCGGATAGGCCTTTGCCTTTTCCGAAAGCCCGACAATCTCCAACAGTTCCTTTGCCCTGCGTCTCGCTTCCTTTTTCTTCTGTCCTGCAATTTCCAAAGGGAAACAGATATTATCCAGTACCGTGCGCTGCATCAGCAGATTAAAATGCTGAAAAATCATCGCTATCTGCATCCGGACTGCCCGCAGTTCCTTCTCGGACAGCGCCGACAAATCCTTTCCCTCTATCTCTACGGTTCCCGTAGTGGGTCTTTCCAAAAAATTCAGGCAGCGGACCAAAGTACTTTTCCCGGCGCCGCTCATGCCGATAATACCGTATATCTCTCCCTTGTGGATTTCCAGATTAATCCCTTTCAGGGCTTCCACCGTATTTTCTTTTCCTATGAACGTCTTGCCGACATTCTTTACCTGTATAATCGTTTCCATATATACTCCGTTCCTGCCCGGCACCGGACTGCCGATGTGCCGTCCTTAACTTTCCAATATAGACCGTATCATACCACAGACTGCCTCTTTCTGCAAGACACTTACTTTTATGAAAACAAAGGCGTAGACAAATAGCGGTCGCCGGAATCCGGAAGCAGCGCCACGATTGTTTTTCCAGCATTCTCCGGTCTCCCGGCCAGTTCTTTTGCCGCATACAGCGCCGCGCCGGAAGAAATCCCCACCAAAATGCCTTCCCTGACTGCCACTTTCTTTCCTGCAGCAAAGGCATCCTCATTTTTCACCTGAATAATTTCATCATAGATACCTGTATTCAATACGGAAGGGACAAATCCGGCGCCGATGCCCTGTATCTTATGCGGCCCCGGCTTCTCACCGGAAAGCACAGCGGAGTCCTCCGGTTCTACTGCGACTATCTTTATCTGCGGATTCCTGGTTTTCAGGTACGCTCCTACACCGGTAACGGTTCCTCCGGTACCTACGCCCGCCACGAAAATATCCACCCTGCCATCTGTATCTTCCCATATTTCCGGTCCCGTGGTCGCCTCATGTACCGCCGGATTCGCCGGATTGTCAAACTGCCCCAATATTACCGCTCCTGAAATGCTGTCACGCAGTTCCTCCGCTTTGGCAATCGCACCCTTCATTCCTTTGGCGCCTTCCGTTAAAACCAATTCTGCTCCGTATGCTTTCAGCAGATTCCTCCGCTCCACACTCATCGTTTCGGGCAGGGTCAGAATCGTCCGGTAACCTCTTGCCGCCGCCACCGACGCCAGACCGATTCCCGTATTACCGGAAGTAGGCTCGATAATCGTGGAACCTTCTTTCAAAATCCCTTTCTTTTCCGCATCCTCAATCATTGCCAATGCCACTCTGTCCTTTACGCTTCCCGCCGGATTGAAATATTCCAGTTTTGCCAGAATCACCGCATTTTCTATCCCCTCCGACTTCATATAATTTCTTACCTCCAGCAACGGTGTTTTTCCGATTAATTCCGTTGCACTTCTTTTAATATCTGCCATTTTCTCTTCTCCCTTCTTGGAGTGTGTTTGGAAATTCAATTTTCAAACACACTCTATCCCTCTCCATTCAGTTTTATTCTATTTCATACTAAATCGGTAGGTTTATTATGAAATGTATGATAACACTATGCAGAAAGGATGTCAAGATATTTTTTCCTCTGTATTCCGTCTGCCATCCCTATACTTCCGTACTTTATTATAAAATGTGGATTTCGTGAAATTGCATAACCGCGCTGCTTCATCCGCAGTAATCTCCCTTGCCTCCCATCTTTCACAAATCCGCCCGAAATCTTCGGGTACCGGCTTCTGCGGCCGCCCAAACTGCACACCTTTCTGTCTGGCCGCCTCTATCCCTTCTCTCTGTCTGCTCCTGATATTGCACCTTTCGCTTTCGCTCATATAGCTGAGCAGCGTCAGCACCAAATCCGCTATCAGTGTCCCCATCAGGTCTTTTCCCTGTCTTGTATCCAAAATCGGCATATCAAGCACGACAATATCCACTTTTTTCTCCTTTGTCAGTATCCTCCACTGCTCCAGTATTTCTTCATAATTCCTGCCCAGCCTGTCAATGCTCGTTATATACAGTAAATCATTCGGCTTCAGTTTTTTCAGCATTTTCTGATACATCGGACGGTCAAAGTCCTTGCCGGACTGTTTATCTCCAAAAATGTTCTTTCTTGGAACTTCCTTTTCATTCATGGCAATCATCTGCCTGTCCTCGTTCTGGTCACGGCTGGAAACACGTACATATCCATATATTCCCATACAATCCTCCTCTTGTTTTTATGATAATTTCATCCTTGTGAAATCCCCCGCCTTTTGATATAATTTTAATATCTTTTTTGTTTCGGATAAAAGAGCATTGTTTGTGTCTGCGCTGCATCCACAAACTTGGTATGTACAAAAGCAGCGCAGAAATGAGGAAATACATGAAAAAGAAAGCAGTAGTTTCTCTCGGCCATCAGGCTCTCGGTTATACTACCATGGAACAGCGGGATGCCGTGCAGGTAACGGCAAAGGCCCTTGCTGATTTGGTGGAAGCAGATTACCAGCTCACCATTACACACAGCAACGGGCCCCAGGTAAGCATGATTCATAAAGCCATGACAGAACTCCGACGGGTATACATTGATTATACCCCCGCCCCCATGTGCGTATGTTCCGCCATGAGTCAGGGGTATGTAGGTTATGATATACAGAATTCCCTTCGTGCGGAGCTGTTGGGCCGGGGAATTTCCAAAACAGTCAGTACCATTTTAACACAGGTAACGGTTGACCCTTATGACGAAGCATTTTATGAACCGACCAAAATCATCGGCCGGTATATGTCCAAAGAAGATGCGGAAGTGGAAATCAAAAAAGGGAATTATGTGGCAGAGGAACCGGGCAAAGGATTCCGCCGTGTCGTAGCTGCTCCCACTCCCATAAAGATTATTGAAATCGATGCCATCCGCGCGCTTTCCGATGCAGGCCAGATTGTCATTGCCTGCGGCGGCGGCGGTATTCCGGTCATCGAACAGAACCACATCCTGAAAGGCGCCTCCGCAGTGATTGAAAAAGACGATATCGCCGGAAAACTGGCAGGCGATTTAAAGGCCGACCAGCTCATCATCCTGACCAGCGTGCCTTATGTATACCGGAATTTTGGTTCAGACAAAGAAGAACCCATAGAAAGCCTCACCATTGCCGAAGCGTCTGCTTATATAGAAGAAAAACAATTCGGAGAAGGCAGTATGCTGCCTAAGATAAAAGCGGCGATTGCCTATCTGAAGGAATATCCGGACGGCAGCGTATTGATTACCTCACTGGACCGGGTATCCGCAGCCATCAAAGGAAAAGCCGGAACGGTCATCCGTCCGTAATTTATGAAAATCCTGTAGCAAATAGCCAGATGCCCGTGTAAACACAGCATCCGGCTATTTGTCTGCGGGAGTCAAACCTTCCGGCTATTTACTTCCGTTCACGGAAAGCGCTGCTATCAAAGCGCCTATTATAATACCAAAATCAGAAATATTAAAGATAATACGTGAAAGCCACTTCCACTTTACACCAAAACTAAAATAATCCACCACATGTTTTCTTTTCAGCCTGTCATATGTATTGCTGAATGCCCCTCCTAACAGCATGGCAAGCCCTGTTTTCAACGCGGTATTCCCCTTCATTCCCAGGGTAAACACGAACAGTATCAGCACAAATAAGGTCAGACATACCGACAGCCCCGCTATCATCTGACGTTTTCTTTGCCCTGCATTCAGGAAAGCCCCCTCATTATAATGTCTGCGCAGACGCAAAAAACCTTTTAATTTTTCTCTCTCCCCGTTCTCCGGAAATTCTTTCTCCACATAATTCTTAATCCATAAGTCACCGAAAAAAATCGCTGCCGCCATCAGAATATATCCCATTTTCATTCCTCTTTCATACACAACCTGCCATATCTGTCATATGCTTCCCACTTCACCGATTAATACCTTCTTTCCCGTAAAAGCAAAACCATAATGACGGATTCTTTCCTTTGGAATCCCTCTGGCCAACAGCTCCCTGTCATACCCTTTCTCTTCAATCTGAGCGAGTGCAGTCCTTACCGTATCTTCCAGATTCCTCTCCTTTGCCGGATTAAACACCTTAAATTCCAGCACAATCGCCGGAATATCATTACGCAGGGGTTCCATCATTACATCATACCGCCCGAACCCGCTTTCCCGATTGGAAGTAATCCGGTATTTATCCGCCAAATCCACAATCAATCCCAAGATAAATCCATGATAAAACCGTTCCGGCTCCTCACGTCCCGTATACATTTTTCCCGTGTCAAAACTACTGAAGGTCTGTAATGCCACCTGGTTCATGTATTGATTCATATAATCCAGATTTCCCATAAGCAAAGCATCCCTGAAACTTCCATAAGATGTGCTTTCTTCCGAAAACCACCCGCCTATGATATCTTCAAACATCATCCTTACTTCATGATTCGTAACTTTCAGCGAATAAACATACCGCCCTCTTTTTTCATCCGGTACCCGCTTCATCACTTTCAGATATCCGCTTGCAAGCAAAAGGCTCCATATCGCTCCTTTCTTTTCCTGCAATTGTTCGAATACAACCTGCTCATCCAGCTCTGTTTCCAGCTGCTCATCCTTCAGCAGACTCTCAAAGCACATTTTAACCTGAACCGAACTCTCCCTGACCAGTTTGGATAACAGACTGTTTTCACTTGTATCTGCCCAATAAGCCCCGTACATCCCGGAATCCAGATATTTCGTAATCGACCACGGATTATAAATATCCGTACAATTTCCAAAAGTAAAACCATCGTACCAATATTTGATTCTTTCTTTCCTGTCAGCCATCCCTGCATGTTCCAGGGCGTCATATACCTCCTTCTCTGTAAACCCAAACCGTTCTGCATACTTAACGGAAGTCGTTGTTACCACTTCCAGATTATTCAAATCGGAAAAGATAGACTCCTTGCTTAATCTGGTGATACCAGTCATAAGCCCCCGCTCCATATAAGGGTTGGTCTTAAAAGTAGAATTAAACAGACTTCGGATAAAAGAAGAAAGCTTTCTCCAGTAGCCATGTATATACGCCTCCTGCAATGGCGTATCATACTCGTCCAATAAAATAATCACTTTTTTTCCATAATAGCGGTTCATGCAAATCGCTAACCGCTTCAATGCCACCGCAGCCACAGCATCAGGCATATCCGCTTTTATATAGCTAAAATATTCTTTTTCCTGCTGATTCAGACGATTTCCCTGCAGCATGTAACTGAATTTTGCATACAAATCAATCATGACCTGAACAATTCCATCCCGTGCTGTCCCGAAAGTATCTCCCTTTATATCGGCAAAGCTAAGGGCAATGACCGGATACCCACCCTGCATCCGACGATACTTTTCCTCTTTCCATATATCCAGTCCTTCAAACAGCTCTCCCCGTTCTGCATACTCAACGGAAAAAAACTGTTCCACCATACTCATATTCAATGTTTTTCCAAAACGACGCGGACGGGTAATCAATGTTACAATATCCTGGCTTTCCCACCATTCCTTAATTAACATCGTCTTATCAACATAGAATGCATGATTGATCCTGATGGATTCAAAGTTTTGGTTTCCAATGGAAACAACCGGTTTCATATGCACCACCTCTTACCCTTCCGCAATTCCCTTAAGTCAACACCCCCGCTGCTTGCAGCGGGATATGTGACCCTCGCGGCAGTCGCCAAATGTTGCAGCCACTTGGCTCGTTGCTCGCGGGAATCATCCCGCCTCCGCTTTCGCCCGTCACACTGTAGTAGTCCCTGCAATAATCTCAAACGCCCGCGCCACATTCAGCCGTCCGTATCCCCAGGAACGGTCCGGATAAATAATATTCGGGTCCCGCACTGCTCCCCTTATAAAATAAGCCTTCACTTCCACGCTCTGAGCCAGCACGTCATTACCTTCCACTACCGCCCACTGCATAAACTGGGCCGCCGCGCCTACCGTAATCGCCACCGCCATACTGGAACCGCTCTTGTTCCCCAGCACAGTCGGGATATCCACCCCGGGTGCCGCAAAATCGGGCTTTATCCCCCCGTCCCTCACAAATCCTCTGCTGGAATCGATGTAAAAACTGTTATTAGCCGCATTATAAGCCGACGGGGTAATAACACTTCTTGCCATGGACGGAACCGTCAGGGTCATGTACGGTGTGGACCTTAAGAAGTAAGTCTCTGACCTGAGAAACTGCGTAATTGGGAGCCACATATTGAAATTACCGTACTCCGCTTCTCCCTGTGTCTCCACAAGAAAAGTCCAAACCCCCGGCGTCGGCATGGTGAACCGCAGCACAATCAGTTCATCCCCGGAACCCTGTTCCACCAGGACATGGTCGATGGCTATTCGCGTCCTTTCATATACAAACGTATAGTTCCTCGTCTCCCTGCTCCTGAAATCTATCGCGGGAATCGTTTCACCGCCCGGTGAACGGATGGAAAGGTTCGTAATATTCGGCCTCGTTCCCCATAATTCCATCAAAAATCCCTGCTCGCCCTCCCCGACCCGCATTTCCACCGTCTGTTCCATCGTGGAAGAACTCATCGCAAACTGGCTGCTGTAATGATGCCCCGCATTCCCTTCATTCCCTGCCGGAACAATGACCACCCGGTTCCTTTTTTCCGCCACGCGGCTTAAATAGCGTGAAAGAACGGAATTTCCTGAGTGGTCGCCCCAGTTGGTTCCCATCCCGATGCAGATAATGACCGGCCGTTTTCCTACCCGTGCCAACTGGTCCAGATACTTGACCGCCATGCCGATATCCGTATCGCTGTATGCCGGCACTCCTTCGGGAATCATATAATAATCTTTCAGATACTGCTTTCCTTCCCGGCACTTTACCATCACTATATCCGCCTCCGGAGCAGCCCCCTGGAAATATGCCCCATAATCGGTGCTTTTCCCTGCCGCTGCACTTGCCATGGCTGTCCCGTGCCCGTCTTCATCGGTAGAAGGTACGACTGACAACGGATTTGCGCTTTTGAGTGCCTCGTTAATCTGCTCATTTGTGTATTCCGTACCGATGTCAAATCCTTCCGGCGGCGGGCCGTCCTGAATGGTCTGGTCCCATATGGACAGAATCCTGGATGTACCGTCTTCCCTTCTGAATACATCCATATTATAACGGATTCCCGTATCCACAAACCCTACGATAACACCTTTTCCCGTCAGCGACAGCGGCGGGCGCTGCACCTGCAGGATACCCGAATTGGTCAGATTCTGTGTATTGAAGCTGCTGATTCTTCCATTCTCATCCTGCATCAGTCCGTACAGTTTCGGAATAGAATTGTAAATATAACGGCTGACACTGATGACCCGCGGCTCCCTTGGCTGAAAATACAGAATGGAAAACTGGTCATCCAGCTTGAACACACAGTAATTCATTCCTGCCACGTCCTCTTCCGTCAGTATATAATCTACCATTATCTCCGTATAATCATTGGATAATGCCTGTTCCCTGCAAGCCATATAATTATCCCTGCCTACGCATGACCGTGCACGGATTTCTGCACGGCGGTGCACATTTTTCTTTATTATATGCCTTACCCTTCTATAATGTTCAAATGTTCGGGAGCCTCTAAGCTGTTGCTGCGGATATCGATAACCGGCCCGCCCGTATTTTCGATATATTCTTTCGTAATCGTCACCTTACCGATATTGTCATCCTTTGGAATCTCATACATGATATCCAGCATAAATTCCTCAATGATGGCACGCAGCGCCCTCGCTCCGGTATCCTTCTCCAATGCCTTATCCGCAATGGCTTCCAACGCCCCTTCGTCAAATTCCAGCCTGACTTCATCCAGTTCCAGCAGTTTCTGATACTGCTTCAAAATGGCGTTTTTCGGCTCCTTCAATATCTTGACCAGCATCTCTTTCGTCAATCCATCCAACGTACAGATAATAGGCAGACGCCCGAGGAATTCCGGAATCATACCGAATTTCCTGATATCTTCTACTGTTACCTTATTCAATATGCTCTTATCTTTATCGTACTTGTCCTTAAGCTCTGCCCCATAGCCGATGGAAGTCCCCTTATTCAGCCGCTGCTTAATAATCTCCTCCAAATCAGGGAACGCCCCGCCGCAGATAAACAGGATATTTTTTGTATTAATCGTAGTCAGCGGTACCATGGCATTTTTACTATTGGCTCCTACCGGCACCTCTACCTCTGCACCCTCTAACAGCTTTAACATTCCCTGCTGTACCGATTCGCCGCTGACATCTCTGGCATTGGCATTCCTCTTCTTGGCAATCTTATCGATTTCATCAATGAAGATAATCCCTCTCTCCGCTTTCTCTGCATCATTTTCCGCCGCTGCCAGAAGCTTGGAAACCACGCTTTCAATATCATCGCCGATATAACCCGCCTCCGTCAGTGAAGTAGCATCCGCAATTGCTAACGGCACATCCAAAAGTCTCGCCAAAGTCTTCACCAGATAAGTCTTGCCGCTTCCGGTAGGTCCTATCATCAGGATATTGGATTTTTCGATTTCAATTTCATCCATCGTCCCGGTCGCCACGCGCTTATAATGATTATAGACCGCTACGGAAATGATTTTCTTCGCCTTCTCCTGTCCTACCACATACTCATCCAGCTGCGCCTTAATCTTATGGGGTGCCGGGATATTCCGGATATCCAGCACCGGCTCGCTCTTTTCCTTCGGCTTCTTTTTTTTCAGCCTCTGCTTATTGGGAATGCCTCCCTCTCCCTGCAAATCCGACAGATTCACAAAGCTGATATTCGGAAATCCCTGTCCTTTATTAAATTTATTCAGCTCGTCATTCCAGTTAATGTTTCCCAGCATCCCCTGATAATCGAACTGGCTGACTGTATCCATAGTCTTATGCATACAGTCGTTGCATACTGATATATTGTTAGGAAGCTTGAACATCTTACCTGCCTTGCTTTCCGGCCGGCGGCAGATAAAACACACATCCTCATATTCGCTTTCCTTCTTATTTCCGTCTCCGTCTTTCTCCTTTTCCGGCGCCGTACCTTCCTTTTCTGCCGTACCCGTCAGACTGCCTCCATCCGCAGTCTCCTTTCCCTCTTCTGTATCCTCTTCATAATCGTCCTCACTGACCTCTCCGCCTTCCAGATTCATTTCTTCTCCGTGAAGCACATCCTCTAAATCTTTATTGTCAAAATCGCCCATCCTTCTATCCTATCCTTCCCTGCCCGCAGAATTCTCATCTTCCGACGCCATAACGGACTATACTTCTTTCATTATAATGCATGATAAATTGATACACAAGTGAACATTTTCTAAACTATGGGGTGTTTCAGGTGTAATGAGGGGATACCGGGAGGACGCGGCGGGGGGGGGGGGGGGGGGTGTGGGGGAAGCGTGGGCGCCGGGCCCAAACCCACGCGACA
>CAMXQE010000020.1 GCA_947246015.1 uncultured Lachnospiraceae bacterium
AGAATAAGTCTGTAAGCTGTTTTTCTTGCTTACAAACTTATTATACGAGGAATAACTCGCTATGTTTCGATTATGGGCTAAGATTTTCAGGGACAACCATTTATTAAAGGACACGGTCGTCTGTGACGACAGTGATGACACCAGGACCCATAAGGTCTTCAGGGCCTTGGATGAGGTCATATATCAGTTTGATTTAGGAAAACCTATCTGGCTGGACGCTACAGTCACGGAATTCAAGCGGCATGATAAAGCGCGGTTTACACAGGATAATTTTATTGAAAGCATAGATTTTGATTATCTGGAAATCCATGTGATTGAAGAAGATTGATGAAGTAACACGATTTTGGCATTTAAATTAATTCCTCTGCATATTTTTGTTGACACCTCACATAATATGTTATAGTATTTAAGTACATCATACGTAGTTTTTATTACTACATGACAGAGTCTTTTAATTTGTAACATAATCAGGAGGTATCAATATGCAGATAACGATTCGTGAACCCGGAAGCGCCATTACACACTTTATCGGTATGATGATGGCAGTTTTCGCCGCTGTTCCCTTACTGGTAAAAGCGGCTGCCGAAACAGACGGCAACTGCCTTATGGCAATGACGGTTTTTATAATAAGTATGGTACTGCTCTATGGGGCCAGCGCTACCTATCATTCCCTTAGTGTATCGGAAAAAGTAATACGGATTTTCCGTAAGATTGACCACATGATGATTTTTGTGCTGATTGCAGGTTCTTATACCCCCGTCTGCCTGATTGTTCTTGGCGGTCAGGTGGGATATACACTCCTCGCTGTGGTTTGGGGCATTGCCATTTTAGGAATGACGATTAAGGCATTCTGGATTACCTGTCCGAAATGGTTTTCCTCCATCCTTTACATTGCTATGGGCTGGGTATGCATCGCCGTATTCGGTCCGCTGTGGAACGTACTGCCGCACGCCGCTTTTCTCTGGCTTCTGGCAGGCGGTATTATTTATACGATTGGCGGCGTCATTTACGCTTTGAAGCTTCCCATCTTTAATTCCAGACACGAAAATTTTGGTTCTCACGAGATTTTCCACCTGTTTGTCATGGGAGGAAGCATCTGCCACTTTATCTTCATGTATCTGTATGTGGCATAGCAGCCAATTTCCTTACACACCCCTGTGCAATCGGGCAGGAAAGGTTTCTCTCCCTACCCGCCGCGCGGGGCATCCGTCAGCTCTGCTGACACACTTCCTTTGGATGCCCCTGTGCAATCGGGCAGGAAAGGTTTCTCTCCCTACCCGCCGCGCGGGGCATCCGTCAGCTTTGCTGACATACTTCCTTTGGATGCCCCTGTGCATAAAAACGGCGGGATTTCTCCCGCCTAATTTTATTAGTCCTCATATCCATTCGGATTGTTACTCTGCCATCTCCAGGAATCCGCACACATCTCTTTGATTCCATACTGCGCTTCCCAGCCAAGCTCTTCCTTCGCTTTCTTCGCATCGGAATAACAGGTTGCAATATCACCCGGACGTCTGTCCTTAATCACATAGGGAATCTTTACTCCGGTAGCTTCCTCGAAATTCTTCACGATATCCAAAACACTGTATCCCGTTCCCGTACCAAGGTTGTAGATGCACAGACCGGCTTTCTCTTCTATCTTCTTCAAAGCCTTCACATGTCCCACCGCAAGGTCTACCACATGGATATAATCCCTGACGCCGGTTCCGTCCGGAGTATCATAATCATTTCCAAATACACCCAGCTCTTTCAATTTACCTACTGCAACCTGCGTAATATACGGCATTAAATTGTTAGGGATACCGTTAGGGTTTTCACCAATGGTACCGCTCTGATGCGCCCCAATCGGGTTAAAGTAGCGAAGCAGGATAACATTCCATTCCGGATCCGCTTTCTGCATATCCATCAGAATCTGCTCCAGCATAGACTTGGTCCAACCGTAAGGATTCGTACACTGGCCTTTCGGACATTCCTCCGTAATCGGGATAACGGCCGGGTCGCCGTACACCGTTGCCGAAGAGGAGAAAATAATATTCTTCACGCCATGCTGCCTCATCACATCCACCAACGTGAGTGTTCCTGCAATATTGTTCTCATAATATTCCCAGGGCTTCGCTACCGACTCACCTACTGCTTTTAATCCTGCAAAATGGATGCAGCTGTCAATTTTTTCCTTCTCGAAGATTTCGTTCAGGGCTGCCCTGTCCAAAATATCCGCTTTATAAAAGGGAACCTTCTTTCCCGTAATCGCTTCTACCCGTTGTAATGATTTTTCACTGGAGTTGCTCAGATTGTCCGCCACCACTACATCATATCCTGCATTCTGTAATTCTACTACCGTATGGCTGCCAATATATCCGGCGCCGCCCGTCACTAAAATTGCCATTTCTCTACCTCCTGTTAAATTCAATGCTTGTTTCATATCTTTTCTGATATCGGATTTTCTTCCTTACCGTTACTCTTAGTTTACTCCAAGCTGTATTTATTACAATACTATAATGTTACCAATGGCTGTCAAAATGTTAAATATGACTTATAACTCTATTCCGTTCAAACGGCACAGCTCCCTTGCCGACTCTACCGAATCTATGCCGGTCGCATTTTTAATCGGGGCAAATTCCCGGCTGCGTTCCACTTCATAGGGAAGACAGTTATCTACCTGATGAATCATGTCCAAAACAAGGGTTTCATATTTATAACCGTTCGGTTCATCCGGCTCTACATAGTTTCCCTGCTCGTCCAGATAAGGGATTTTCTTTTCCACAATATGCAGCGGAAGCTGACCGTCCACGATTTTTTCCAGCATACTTTCCTTGAAAAGATAGTTCAGAATGACGCCGAAATTATACGCCGGTTGACCCTGTTCATCCTTTGCTTCTTTCATTTCATCGGTCAGTTCATAATATTCCACAATGGAAGGTCTGCCGTCCTCCAAACACAGCGCCCCCACCCGCTCATCAGGAGAGACTTTCTTTACCACCTTTGCTCCTGCCACACAGCCGTTGGAGATGGTCGCCCCTACGAAACAGGGGTCTGCAATACGCTGGAGCACATTATCCACAGCAAATACGTTGAGCCATTCAATGCCGGCTTTTTTTATCATGCCCAAAAGTCCCTCTTTATACATAGAAGAAAACCACCCTCCGTTTCCGTTTGGGGAAGTAGCAATCTTCCATTTTTCTTCCATATATACTTTCCCATTGTAATCCGAAGCGGGAACCATATCCTGTACAAAAAAATGGACATATTCTTTTTTATAGCCAAAATAATCCTTTTCCTCAAAAAACTCCATCGTCATTTCATGATTCTTGTCACTGGTCATTACAAACAGATGAATCCATGCATCCGCCTGCCGTACCACATCCAGCATATTTTCTATCAGACGCTGGAAAATATACACTTCCTTCGTAATACCAATATTATACATCCCTTTTGGCTCTTCGAAACCGAGCCTGGTTCCCATTCCCCCGGCCAGAAGAACTGCTGCCACTTTTCCCTGCCGGATAGTCTCCAGTCCGATTGCCGTATAATGCTCCCGTTCTTTCTCTATCTGTTCCAGCTGCATGGCGGCAAGAGAGGTGATTTTCCCTCTCCGGTTCGTAGTGTTGTCCTTACAGTATTTCAGGTTTTCGAAATCCGATGTCTCTATCTGCTCAAGAAGCGCCTGCTGCTGCTGCTGCGTCAGCTCCTCATAATAGTTCAATACGTGCTGCTGTCCATACCGTTCTAATTTTTCATACGCCTGCTTATAATCCATTTCCATCCCTCCAAAGATTGTAATCCCCGTTTTTCCCTATCATAGCAAATTCCTGACTTTGACGCAACTGTTTCGCAGGAAATGTCCCGGAGCGTGTTTGAAAAGGCAAAGGAGAGGGACAATTGAGGCTTCACCGTACCGGAAACTCTGCATACCTTAATTTTAAGACGGCCGTTGCCTGCCGAAAAATTCAGGAGGTTTCCCCATGACCATATACACCGTAAAACCCGGCGATACCATTGACGCCATTGCCGCTGCCTACGGCATAGGCGCCGACACCATCATCTATAACAACCAGCTCTCCTACCCCTACCGTCTGGCCGTCGGGCAGGCACTCCTGCTCAGCACCGGAACCTCCGGAACAGACAGAAGAATCATCACCGCCGGAGGATATGCCTATCCATTCATCCGCAGATTCACCCTTACGGAAACCCTGCCTTATCTCACCAACCTGTTCATCTTTTCCTACGGGTTCACTACTGCCGGAGAACTGATTCCTCCTGCCCTGGATGATGAATGGATGATTGCCCTTGCAAAAGAGAATCATACGGCTCCCATCCTGACGCTCACTCCCTTCGGCCCTGACGGAATGTTTAATAACCACCTGATTACCGTCATGGTAAACAATATGGATGTACAGCAGACTTTCATCTCTAATCTGCTGGAAGTCATAGTGGAAAAAGGATATGAGGGAGTGGATATTGATTTTGAATATATTCTCGCCGAAGACCGGGTTCCCTTCGCCGAATTCGTAGCAAAAGTCCGTGAAGCAGTTAACGGCCTCGGCTTTCCGGTCTCTGTGGCCCTTGCACCCAAAACCTCCGACAACCAGCCGGGACTGCTGTATGGAGGAAAAGATTACAGACTGCTGGGCGAGGCCGCCGATTCCGTACTGCTGATGACTTATGAATGGGGATATACATATTACCACGCAAGTCATATGCATTATGGGTGTATTCCTTCCATATATAATATAAAAGAGCGGAGGCAAGTTCCGCTCTTTTATCATTCTGACTTTTCTTTCTGCAATTATTTTTAAACTATACTTTTGATATTTTTTCATCTACGCACATTTCAATAAATGCCGACAGTGACATCCCTGCTGCCTTGGCAGCTGCCTGATACTCCGCTTTTTTTCCTTTACCTGCCATAACCGTAATTCTGTCATATTTTTCCTTCTGATATTCGTTCACATACGCAAAAGCCGCCTTTTTATCTGCAAATGCCATTCTGCCACCTCCTGTTTGATTTTATATTATCATTTATTATAAAAAAATACAAGCATTTTTAAACTTTTTTATAAATATGTGTTGACAGCATATTTAAACTATGCTATACTAATATCATCAAGAGAGGAAAGGAGGAATGCAGATGGACAAGAAAATAGGCAAGCTGATAAAAGTGGTTCGGTCACTTACACAACTTGCCTTAGAGATTGGAACTCTCATAGCCGTTATCAAAATGATAATAGAGAGTATCTAATCACAACGGGGGAGGGAAACCTCCCCTACCTAAAAAATATCACAGTCTGTCTGTAAAATCAATATGATAAAGAATATTTTGAAACTTGTGGTAGCGGTTATTTGGTTGCTTATTGTAGTGGTTGGACTTGTTTTACTGTTTATGTAAATTCTCAAAACAAACGGAGGTGCGCAAAATGGCAATGTATAAAACAATAGTTACTGATAAAACGAATGGCCGGAGAGTTATTATCGAAAGTGAATATAACACAAAAGCGGAATTTGTTCGTGATTTAAGGGCGAACGGATATGCGGTAAATCCAATTAAGGTCAAAACCAAAGAAGTGTTCGAGTACATCACAAAACATACAGATTGCACCCCTTGGGATTGGAAAGAAATAAAAGTAGTTCCAGCAGAATAACCACACCACCCACCCGGCGGGGTTGCGCCGGGAGAAAGTGAGAAGGATATGAAAAATAGATATTGGTTTACAAATGAAGATGGAGAAAATATTTTGAGTGATTTCTGCGGAACAAAAAAAGAAGCTGTTAAATATGCAGAAGAGCAAGCTGAAATATCAGGCGGGGATATCTATATTAATTGCGGAGAAAATATTATTGACATTGCATTTGCATAGAATAGACGGCGGCAGGATAACACCTGCCGCCTTTTTTTATCTTGCCTTATTCTCCAAAGCCGCCCACGTCTTCTGTCCGGCAATCCCGTCTATCACAAGACCATTTTCAGCCTGGAATGCCCTGACCGATTCAAGGGTCTTTACGCCGAATTTCCCGTCGATGGCACCCACTCCGTATCCCTTCGCGGTAAGGCGCTGCTGTAAATATGTAACGTCTGCGCCGCAGTTTCCCATTTTCAGGGTTGTCCGTCCCCGTGTCCCGGAACATGGTGCCAGGAACAGTTCCCGCTCCGCCTGTCTGCGCCGTGTCAGACCGGCAAGCACCCTCCCGCCTGCCTTATTATACTGCAGCATTTTTTCCGCAATCACATTCCTGCTCCTTGTGCCATTGGCGGTCAGCTGGTCAATGCTTCCGACATTGTATGCAAAGGATACCATGGCGTCGAACTCGGACTGGTTCCAGCTGTATTTTTTGTTATATTTTTCCACCTTCCTTTCGAACTTTTCAAGGTCCACCCGCAGGTATGCTTCTGCCTGTGCCGCTGTTATCTTCTGTCCCTGCCTTACATCACCGGTATGCCCGTAACCAATTGTCCATACCCCGGCAGGACATTTGTAGGCATCCAGCCTGCATCCCTCAAATTCCTTGATTAACTTTATCCCGCTGTCTGATATCTTCATTCCCTGTACCTCCATCCACTATATATTGCCGGTTATTAACCGTTCCATCTGCATCTGTTCATAAACATCCCTGTATTCTTTCCTGCATTCCTGCCCGGCAGATGCGAGCAGAAGCAGGACACAGCATATGGCAGCAATAACAACCGCCGCCACAGCCACTTTTCCCCGCATCCCTCATCCTTTCCCAATCTGCGCCACGGCCTGCTTCACCTTGTCATAGCCGACCATGGCACCTATCCAGTTGGCAATCCCCATCAGGGCCAGGTACACGCTGTTCAGTGCGGCGAAGGGTACCTGGAAATTCACATAATAAACCGCCGTCCCGCCGCACCCGACAACCACCGCAATGACAAGCACCACAATATTAGTTGCATACCTTACCCCCAGCCCGTCCAGGAACTTTTTTACCGCCTCCGTCACAAGGGCCGTTACCGTTGCAAATGCTGTTAATAATACTAAAAATACCGTTACCGTCATAAATCCGTTACCTCACTTTCCAGGCTTCCAAGCCTTCCCATGTCCTTATTTTTCCTACAGTTTTCCACTTTTGCCTTCCATACCACAAATCCTGTATGGATGCCAAGTTCCGCATAGGCGCACGGCGGTATGGCCGCAAGTGCGCTCATGTCCGTTATGCCGAGGATTCCGCTCAAGGCCGTCAGGAGCACTACTGCCCCGACGATTACATGTACCGCGACAAAATTGCAGTAGTACATCCTGTCCGTGAATCCCCGGCGGAAGGTTATCCTCTTCACCTAATCGCCCTCCTGTTCGGCCACGATGCTCCTGTCGTGGTCTTTTATACGCTGCTCGGCTGCCTGAAAATCTTCAAAAGCCTGGGTCAGCTCCCCATTATGATTTCCCTTGATGACTGCCTGGTACAGCCAGAAAAGAAGCCGCCCCTGTGCGTGCTGCAGCGCGTCATTATAGGACGCACGCTTAATCCTGTTCGCCCTCCGCCTCCTTTCCTCTTCCTCCCTCCGGTCCAGCATCTGCTCCAGGTGCCGGCGGACGAAATAAAAGACGATGCCCACAATACCGGCACCGCCCACGACACTTGATACGATTATTGTCACTACCTCAGAGGCTCCCATCCCTGTCACCTCCCGCCACTGCCTCTACCAGCCGGTCCAGGTTTCCCCCGAGCAGCCAGTCTATAATCCTTTCCATTATTTTTCCCAACCTTTTTTCCTCCTTTCCGGACAGTCTTTACCGGATTATGAATACCGTGTACTTCAGGTTTATCTTCCCTTCATGCAGGTCACCGCCGTCATCCGTGTAGTCAAGGTTAAGCCCCGCATTGCTTATGGTAAGCGTTCCCGTGGATGCATCGTAAGATTTGGCGACCATGATGTCGCTGAAAAGATTCAGGTTGATGCTGTTGCACCGGATATTTATTCCGTCCACCACGATGTAAAAATCATCCCTCGTCAACTCCCTGTAATCCTGATATGTGGTAACCTTTATGGTCGCATCCCCCGTATATGTACCGACTTCCACTGCGGTACCCCCGCTGCTTCCAATCTTTTTCATGATTTCATTCCCTCCGTTTCCGTATATTACATAGACACTGTCCCCGTCCACCTGGAACCTCACCCCGCCAAAATTATCATTTACTGTTTTTACTGCCCTTGCATCCGCCACGTAACCGGCCTCGGTTATGTCCGTCCGCTGTGTTACCCCTTTGGCCGCCCCGTCGCCGAGGATAGGTTTCCGGAACCATGCATTGATTGCCGGGAAAAGTTCTCCAAGCGTTGAACCGCTCTTTAAGAGTGCCGGGGTCTTCGGTTCATTCCCAAACACAACTGTATTATTGCTCAAAGGGTCTGTCTTTCCCGGCTTCTCCTTCAGCTCCTTCTTTTCTGCGTCTGTCAGGAACTGGTGGTCATTGTCCGTTTCCACGTTCCTTGCCAGCACCCCGAGAGGGAATCTGAATTTCCTCCCGTTGTGCTCCTTCATGATTTCTTTTGTCACATACCTGTCCATTCCATCACCCTTTCCATAATTTATGTCCATTTTGACACATTCAGGTAGAACCCGTGGTTCCCAAAGTGGGATACGTCCTCAAAAGTCTGTCCGTATTTGATTGTGTAAGTCGTTTCATTCCGGCGTTCTCCACCGTTCTCACCGGCAACGGTCAGTATCACGGACGCCTTACTGCTTAACGCCGCCACGCCTGCATTGTATCCGGCCTTGTAATTCGCACTATTGACATTGGTTCTTGCATCCGCCGCCGCAACTCCCGCATTATACCCTGCCTTATAATTGGCACTGCTGGAATTTGCCCTGGCATCCGCTGCTGTGACGCCCGCATTGTATCCGGCCTTGTAATTTGCACTGTTTACATTCGCCCTGGCATCCGCTGCCGTGACACCTGCATTGTAGCTGGGACGGCTGTCCAGTGTGCCGCCGCTGTAATATCCTGCCGCCACCGTTTTTGTCGTATTGCTTCCGGACCAGTTTAAAGCACCGTTATTCGGCATGGAACCAGTTGCGCCCACACTGGATGCATTGGTAAAGGTATATCCCTTCAGAACCTGTGCGGCGGCAGCATTACCTTTTTTGGCCGCGGCCACACCTGCATTGTATCCGGACTTGTAATTTGCACTATTGACATTGGTTCTTGCATCTGCTGCCGTAATGCCTGCATTATATTTATTAGTGGCTATGGTTTCTATTGCCGACACAATATCGGCCGGACTGTTTGATGCGGGTGTGACTCCCTGCTTCCGGCATCCTTCCACGAGGCGGTCACACCCATCCGAAAAAGACGCGGCCAGACCGGCGCACTGTGCCACGGCACCGAACCACGCCTCCCGTTCGCTTTCCGTAATATGTACCGTCCCATTTGACATATGCGCCTGCAATTCCACGTCGCTTGCCCTGCTCCCGATGGCTTCCTGGAGTGCCGCGACCACATCCTCATTCTCCGCCATCGCGTCTGCTATCTCTTTCAGCGTATCCAGTGTTTCGGGCGCGCCGTTTACCAGCCCCGCAATCCTTTCATCCGTATAGCCCGTTGCCTGCCGGTATGTGGCATCGGCATAGTCCTTTGCGGTGGCCAGCGCAGTCTGTGCACTCCCGGCCGTGTCCGCACCAACTTCCCCTGCCGTATAAACAGGCTTCTCCGCTTTCTTTGCCCATTCCGCTATGTCCCCCCTTTCCAGCAGGCGGTTTATGATACGGTCTATAATCGCGTCCAGAAGGGACTGTACCGTGGTTTCCTTCCCTCCTGTCAGGCCGTGTGTATCCGTCGCACTGGTTGTCCCGGCTGCCGTCTCCGGCACGAACGGCTTCCCTCCTGAGTATAGCTGTTTTGGTTCCATACAAACCTCCTTCTAATATGGCAACTCGTCCACTATGAAACGGATTTCGTTTTCCTCAAACTGTGCGGCGGCAGTGCCGATTGTGACCCTTCCATTCTCCCGAATTTTATTCCATATCTCCTCGATATCTTTTTTAGTTGCCGTAACAATGTAAGGGTCAACCAGCAGCTCCACGGAATCCCCGTTTATCAGGGCAATCTCCATCATAAGCCGCAGTTCGTTCACCACGCCATCCGTCACCGTTACTTTCGGAGTGTCCGGAATATTTCCTACCGCTATCATATTATTATCCTGGTCAAATACTGCTATCTCCCTTATGGTAAATCCCCCTACCGTTCCCGGACACACTGCTGTCACGATTAAAATATTAGACGCTTCACTGCTTATTTCACAAGAATTGATTTTTCCCCTCCACAGCTCATTCTTCAGTTCCGTCATTTCCGTTTCCGGACGGTAATACCCTCCGCCCCCGTCCCCCACTGCAAAATCCGTAATGATAACTTTTGTTCCGTTCTTCACTGCATTCATCATTAATGCATTCCCTATGTCCGTTACTATTGATTCATATTTTTTTTCCGTTTCCTGTACCGTAACACTTCCTGCCATACAATCCTCCTTATCTTCAAATTCTGTCAGTTATCCCCTGCTTTTACCACGCTTCCGTTTCCCGTCAGCACACGTTTTTTTTCTCCTTCCTCCGTCAGCAGATACACATCATCCGGCATGACTTCATCCAGTGCCGCCACGTATACACTGTCTTCATAAACCGCCGCCACGGACGGCCTGCTTTCCGACACTGCCCCTACACTTTTTGCAAGCCTTGCCTTTATTTTTATTTCGCTCCCAATCCCTCCCGCAGCCACTGATTTTACCTCTGACCTTTTGTCGCACTGGAATATCAGTGCTTCCAGGTGTGACCTCGTATTTTTCACCCCGTACATGGATTTCAGGAATTCCATGTAACCTTCCAGCGTAATGTCCTGGCTTATCACATGCACAATCAGGCGGAATAAATATGCATCCGCACCATACTCAAACCACTCTTCCACCTCTGCCTTTTGGAAAACAAAATCCGCCAGTTCACGGACCGTAAACAGAGTTCCCGCCCGGCTGTACCACAGGAGGGTTTTCTTTATCATGGTTCTTTTTTCTTCCAAGTCCAGCCACTGTCCATAGTATTTCGTCCTGAGCTCCACAGCCAGCAGGTCAAGGGCTTTTTCATCCAGCGAATCAATCACCGCGTATACCCCGGCCTTCCCAGCATTCCGCACGATACCCTTTACTGCATTCGATATGGCATAACCCATGGCTTTTACCAGCGGGTCTCCTTTTATGCTGTCCGGAAGGATGTCCGTTATATGGCTGTCATAAAAACTAATCACGTTCGATTCCTCCATACACAATACTCTGGCTTTCCATCACTGCAAGCCCTGTATCCCCTACCACCGTAAATACAGGTTCCTCAATCTCCACCCTCTTTGCCCCTGCCTTAACCATCAGATAGCTTAAGTAGGACGGGTTGATGTCCCTCCCTATCTGTTTTTTCTGCCAGCAGGAAAAATCCCTCACCGCCTCTTCCACGTTTCTCTGAATCACTGCCTCTTTTGTTTTATCGCTTTCATTTATCCAGTATCTTCCCACCGCACGAAACCTGAATATTTCCGGAATGCCTACCGTGACCCTGTCAGTCAGCGGCCGGAGTTCGCCCCGCATCAGGAATTCCCCAACTTCTTCCACCATGCCGGGTCCCGGTATCTCCCCGTCCCCGATAATGAACCGGATATCCACATCCCCCGGTGCTGGGGATGTCACTTTCACATCCGTAATTGACGGATTGTATGTCTTTACCCAGTATTTATATGCATCATCCGGACCGGCTACGGAATACTTGGATGGTGCAAGGTAAATCCTCTCCGCAAGGTTTTCGTCACTTTCCGCTTCCGCTCCCATGTCCGTTTTCTCCACATTCCACACTTCTGACACAAAAGGGATTTTATCTACGAGCGTTTTTATGCTTCCTTCCCCATATCCGTTACCTGCTTCCCCCGCCTCCGCACATATTGCCGGAATATCCGCTGATATTTCCCCTGCGGGAATGATATATTCCTCCTCTGTATAAAAAAACATGTTCCCGCCCGGTGAAACACGGGTTCCTTTTGGTATTACCGTCGTTCCCGTCCTTGTCTCCGATAAGGTAAAACGCAGTACTGTCCTCGCGGCCGTTCCCGGATTCCGTGTAATCCCTTTTAAGGCGCCAAGATTTTCCAAAAAATCTCCGTAAGAATATTTCAGGAATGACTGTTTGGCCGCATTATCTATGTACTGCATTCCCTGATATAGCTGCAATGCCGCCGCATATAATATAAGCCTTACCGGGTCTGCCTTTGCAAGCACAATTCCCTTCCCTGTTATTTCCTCATACTTCTCCTGAAAATCCCTTACCAGCTGTTCTTTCATGTCTTCCAGAGTCATATCTCCTATAAAACTGATATCCGGATAATTTTCCAGTACTTTCAGGCTCATCTGCATCACCCTCCCTTCGTCAGTGTAATTACCGGCTTCATCTTTCCAATCATTCCGTCAAACACATACTTCACTTCCTGTACCTGTACCCTTGCTTCATATTCTCTCGTTTTCTTTATTACCTCAAAACTGTATTCCTGCTGTGCCACGGGCAGCGGCTTATCTATGAACTCCCAGTTCAGGCCGAAATTCCGGTCAAGCGGCTGGCTTCCCTCCCGTGTGGAATACAGTGTGTTCAGGCAGCGGAGGATATCCTCCCTCTCCGGCCCGTCATAATCAAACTGTATCTCTACATTTTCCCCTGAAAACATGTCTGCCTCCTTATCATGTATATTCCTCCAGTGTGACCGATACCGTGGCCGAAGCCAGTTCACCGCCGCTGTATACCGTGTTCCATGCCTCACTCATGGATGTGACCGCAAACCGGTTTTCACCCACTGCCCTCCCTCCCACCACAAGGTAATCCACTTCCCCCTTCTCGACCATGGTTTCCAGTTTTTCCAGCATTTCGCGCGGCCGGACCCCGTATATCGCGCGGAAGTCCATCTTGAACGTTATCTTCCGCTTCCCCGGTCCGTTGAATTCCATCTTTTCACGTTTTCCTATTATGCTGTGGTTCCCCCATCTCCCGCTCACATTCTGACTGAAATTCTGAAACGAAAGTATCCTTCTGTCGCTTGTTTCAAATATTATGTTCCCGTATTTTCCTATCATGACGCCATCCCCTACTTCCTTGCACTCCTGTCACCATCCAGCGCCTCCAGCCGTTCCAGCACACCGGAAACGGTCGTCCGGAATTTCCCGTCTTCCAGCCCGATATCCTGTCCGGCCAATATTTCCATATTTTCCCCGGCTTTTATTTCCAATGCTTCCACTGTCTCCAGCACAATCCCCTTTATCAGTGCCTCCAGCTGTCCGAGTTCCATAGTAATCTGCATATTGTTCACAATTTCGGTCAGGATGTCACTTCCCTCCATCCCCTCCATATGCACGCTGCCGATAACGGCCCTGTGCTCCGGACTTTCGAAACTTGTTCTGACATTTGCCGCTATGTTTACTTCCGGCCCTTCCAAATCCGTCCTTTCTATTCCATGGAGCAGGACGACCGGCACCCGAATCAGGTACTCCCCGCTGCTTTCATCAAAACGTATGTATGCAGCTCCCTGCTTCTTGGAAAGTTCTTTCCTGTACAATCCCCTCCCGCTTTCAGGCGGAATATTTTTCTTATTCCATATGGTTCCAATTACCACGCCCCTGCTGCTTCCATTGGACATATGGCCGACAAGGACACTTTCCCCTATTTTTGGCATACAGTATTCATTATTATAATTGGCATACGGCAGTTTCGCCGTCACTGCATCCCCCTTATCCGTATATACGACCTGAAGCATTCCGTTTTCATAATCGATGCTGGAGACCTTCCCAACCCTCAGTCCCGTTTTCTTCATTCCTCCACCTCCCCTGCCGGTATCACCAGTGTCGTGCCGGGATATATCCAGTGTCCGTGACTGGAATCCTTTTTTCCCCTGCCCTTCGCGGTGCTTTCTATGGTTTCCATGTTTGCATTGTAAATATCCTCATATTTCATCCCGCTTCCGTAAAACTGTCCTGCTATCCTCCACAGTGTATCCCCCTGCACTACCGTATACTGCGTTCCGGCAGTGCTGTCCGCAGCTTCCTGTTCCATGGTTCTGATGGATGCATCCTTTATACGCGGCACGACCCTGTGCAGTTCCAGTTTCGTCTGACAGGCGCCGCTTCCGCTTTTCTTCGTGGACGTTTTATCCACATAATATTTTCCGTTTATTTTCCCTCCCAGTCCGGTCACGTCAATGCACGTCCCTGCCAAAACCCTGATATCCGTCTTAACTGTTATTTCCATCGTAACCGCTTTTTTATTCTCATTATTCAGCTTCGCGATTCCCTTCCGCTCCGCATCACTGATACTGTCCGTGTTTTCATTTATCTCCAGAATACGGTTTCCGCCGCCTATCATCACTGAGTATTCTTCATCATCATTCGGGTCCGTGAAACGTACCACTGCACCCGTATAAGTCCCGGCCATCGTCGAATTATAACTCCAGCCTGCCATATCCTCCTCATCAATGCTTCTTACGCTCGCCCTTCCCTCATAAATTTCCTCATCGAAGATAATGACCTTATTGGCATATACCTTCATGGCAAGGCCGTAATCCCCGCATATGGAATACAGGAATTTACAGTCTGTCTCTTCATTCTGTTCAATGATTTCCACCGGTATCTCCTCTGCCTCATAATAAAGTTCCACACCTGCACGTCCTGCTATTTCCTGTGCAATCTGCCGGACTGTAATGCCCTCCCAGGTCTTTGTCCGCAACTGCGTATTGAACGGTTCATCCCTTGGAATGGATACCGCACCCATTTCACATCTTAACGGCCTGCCGCTGAATGACATGTCATCCACTTCAAAATCACCGCAGTAAAGCCGTTCCACCGTCCCGTCCGCGTCCCAGTTGTGCAGGATGAGCGTGCTGCTTATCCTGTCTCCCTTCGATGGCATCCACGCATCCATCCACTGTTTTCCCATGTCATGAAGGCTTATCTTTATCCGGTCGCTCTCTCCTGATGCAATGTCTTCATAAGTATAGCTTTCAAGATATTCATTAATCGGGGTGGTTATATTTTTCCCCTCATATGTGATTTCTACCTCTGCCCTTCTTGCCTCTGCCATGTCCTACCTCCATGGTGGTAAATCTTTTCTTGATTCCGGAAGTTCCGGTGTCTTCAGCTCCGTTCCTGCGGAAAAAACAAAAATGCCTAAATATTGCGGATTACTCTGCATGAGATAATCCGCATGTGTTTCTTTCCCATATACTTCCTTTGCTATCTGGTCCCATGCCTGCCCCTGCCTGGTTATATACATGATTCCCTCCTTAATGTATAACACACACTTTCTATTAATAAAAATTGAACCTTTCCTTATTCCTGGCCGTTTCCTTTATTACGCCCTCCATCATCTCCTTCAGTTCGCCAAACATTCCCCTTATTGTTTTCTCAATTTCTTCCGTATTTCCGCCTCCTGCATGGATGTTAAATACCGGATTCAGCACAATGCTCCTGCTTTCCTCTGAATTGTCCACGGAGTTTAATGTACTGCCGCCTGATACATAGCTTTCCATCAGGTTTTCTTTCAGCTCCCGGATTCTGCTCTTTCCTCCAAACGCCCCGAGCATCTCACCAGTCTTCTGCCACAGGTTCAGTGCGTTCCGTGAACCGTCAATGGGAATGACCGATTCCGGATATCCCCCTTCTGCAAGCCATGATATGGTCGGCCGGGTTACGAATCCGCCGTCGGCATGGGTTGCTATCTTTATTGCATCTGATGAAAAGGACTGCATTTTCAGGGGCTGTAAATCCCCCATCCGAATCTTCGGGTTTAACGTCATTTCCAAATCAATAGGGATGCCGAACTGGTCTTTCATCTGCTGCACCATATAGTCCCGCATACCCTGTACTGCCTCATCCACTGCAACCGTATTTCCGCTTATAGATACCGCTATCTGTTCGGGAATATAAACTTCCCTCTCCTGTAGTTTTTTCATGATATCCGCATATTCTTTATTCCCATTTGCGGCGGCTCCCAAAGCAGGATATATACTTTCATAGTCTCCTGCAAGAACACCGATGGCACCGCCTTTTTTAACGGCTTCCTCCAGCTGTTTCGGAATGTCCCCACCTGACTGCGCAATCTGCTGCATGGTTTTCACTGCCTGCATGTACATCGGCACCGCCAGTTCCCATAATTCCGCTACGGCTTCCCCGCTTGTCCCTTCCAGCTTCCCGCCCAAACTGCGCGCTATATTTCCCGCATCCCATGCAGTAATACCATTCCCCGCTATATCTGTCTGTTCTATTCCCGCTGCCAATACCTCGCCAAGCATGGCATCCATATCTTCCACACGTGTCCCGATTTCATCCCCATACTGACGCATGATGGTATTCATTACAAAATCGGTTGCTTTTATGTCCATCGTCCCGACCTGCTGCAGATAGCCCTCTTCCAGTTCCTTTACGTTGGAATCATACTGTTCCTTTGTGATGCTGCCGTCCTTCAATGCAGCCATTTCCGCCTGCTTTGCCGAGATATACGCCTCGTCATATTTCTGCCTTGCATCTTCCTGCTGTGTGCTGATTTCTGCCATGAGATTCTGAAAGCTTTCCGCATCCAGTTCCCCCGCGGAATATTTTAGTCCAAGCAGGTCAAGACTTGCTTCATAGCTCCCTTCCGCAAGGGAAGCCTTGACATTCGCCATCTGACGCTGGATATCCGCTATTGCCTGCGCTTCATTAAAATTCAGCAGCCCGTCGCTGAATGCTTCCGTCACAACCTCGTTCAGTTCCCTTCCCAGCCTTGCCAGCTCCGCATTCTTATCAGAATAGAACTCATTCAGCTGGGTCACGATATTGCTTTCTTCCAGTTCGTCCCCTGTCAGGATGCCGACTGACAGGTTTATCCCGTACTGTTCCTGTTCTATGTACTGCTGCATATCCGCTATATATTCCGATATATGCTGCTGGTACTGTGCATTTTCCTCCTCTTTCAGCTTCATTCCTATCGAAATTTTCCAGTTCATCCGGTTCAGTTCCGATACGCTTTCGTTTATACTGTCGCTGACCCCGTCCAGTTTCCCCAGCTGACTCACCGCCTCTTCCAGCTGGCCGAAGCTGTTGTTCCGTACAATGTATGTCGCCACGTCTTCCAGTTCCCTCATGGAAAGTGTAATTTTTCCAAAATGCGCATCCAGATTCGCTTTTTTCGCTTCTGCTGACGCTTTCTTTACTGCAAGCGCCGTTCCGCTTATGACTGCGGCAGCCCCCGCAAGTCCAAGAATCGGAAGTGACGCCGCGCTTAGGGAGCCGAATGCCGTCGCCAGGGAGTTTATCCCGTTTACAATCTTATATGTAAGCAGTGCTGCACCGACGCCTGCAATGGTTCCTTCCAGCAGCCCCGGATTTTTCACCAGCCATCCCCCCATGGAGAGGAACGGCGATGCCAGACTGCCGGCCGCATCCGCCAGCTGTCCCACCGTGCGCACTGCCGACGGAATCCAGTTCATAATCCCTTCTGCCAGATTTCCGGCATCCGCCGTGGCATTCTGTACCATCCCTGTAATCACGTCTATGCCATTCCTCAGGGGACCGTTAAACTGGTCATACATGGCAATGCCCATTTCCGTGAAACTGTTCTTCATAATGGCAATCTTGTTTTCTGTTGTATCATATTTCTGCGCTGCCTTTTCAGTAATTGCCGTGTTTTCTTCCCATGCACGGTTTGCCATTTCCACGGAATTCTGAAGAAGGTCCCCTGCATTGGCAAGGCTTAACAGGGTATTGCTGAGTCTCACTTCCGTAAGTCCCATTTCATCCAGGATAACAGTTGCGGACTTCCCGTTCCTCTCCACGTCATTCAGCCCGCTGATGAATGCCGCGACTGCCGAAAGCCCGTCCTTCTGAAATTCCTCCTTAAATTTACTGACTGACATTCCTGCTACCCTTGCATAGTCTTTCAGGCTTTTATTCCCTGTTTCAACGGCAACCTGAACTTTCTTTATCATCTTGCTCATTGCGGAACCGCCGGCATCTGCTTCTATACCGACACTGGATATTGCCGTTGCAGTTGCCATAATCTGTGCTTCCGAAAAACCCGCCAGTTCCCCTGCCGATGCAAGTCTTGTTGCCATATCCACAATGACAGACTCCGTTGTCGCCGCATTGTTTCCAAGCTCCACGATGGTGGAACCCAGCCTCCCGTAATCTTCTGCACTCATACGCGTGATGTTTGCAAATTTAGCAAGCGCCGTCGCCGCTTCTTCGGAGGAAAGGTCATTTGCCACATTCCCCAAATCCACCATTGTGCGGGTAAAGGAAAGCAGGTTTTCCTTCTCTATGCCGAGCTGTCCGGCAGCTTCCGCTACTGCGGAAATCTCAATCCCCGTCGCGGGGATTTCCCTTGTCATGCCTATGATTTCCTCACGCATCCGGCTGTATTCCTCCGCCGTTGCATCTGTTGTCTTCTTTACCCCGGCGAATGCCGTTTCAAAAGATATGCCTGCCTGTGCGGATGCCGTGCCTATCCCTATGATGGTCGTGGTGGCGGCTGCCGCGGCCGCGGCAACTGCCTTGAAAGTCTTTTTTCCCAAACTTTCCAAACCATTAAAAAAAGGCTCCGTTTCCTTCAGGCCCTGACTGAATGTGCCTTTCGTCCTGGAGGAAGCCATAGCGGCTTCCTTCGCAATCTTATTCAGTTCTTTTCTTGTAAGGTCCGTACAGTTATACAGGGATTTCTCCATTTCACCTGCAATTTTGATTGCCATACGGTATTCATTATTTTTCCCCGCCATTCTTCGCTTCCTTCCATATTTCCGCCCATTCACCTGCAATCAGCATAGTTTCTGACAGCGGCTGGTTATAAAAGAAATCCAGTCCCGCGCCCGTGCTTTTTGATAATATAATCAGAATCCTCCGGATGTCCCCGATATCCTCTGCGGATATCCCTAATACATTAAAAAATAGTTTACCCGCATCTTTACTTTAATACTATCTTTCATGGAAAGGTGCTGGATGAATTCCAGCGGGTATCCTGTTACCTTCATTGCCGTAAAAAATGCAAACTCCAGCGTAAATTCAGGAGACGCATCAACATTCCCCCGGCTCTTCATCATGCGGTTGATTGCAAGCATATCCGCCCCGTCAAGATCTTCTATCCCGTTCAAATCAATCTCGCTGATTTCCCTGCCGTCCAGTCTGTAAGTTTTTGACAGCTTAATATTCATGTACTCTTTTATATCCACAATCCCCTCCTTTGTTTCCTCTGTTTCCTGCTCCTGTAACATTTTTTCGTTTTCCATTTCCTTTTCCTCCTGATTAATTTTTATTTTTGCATATGAAAAGACGCCTGTTTCCAAGTGTCCTTCATTAACTGTTTTCTGTATTTATATATCTTTCCTTACCAGCCTAACAGTACTTCCTCATTTCCTCCATGATATCCTTACCGCCCACACGGTAGACCTGGTTCAGTTTATCCAGCTCCAGTTTCGTTTCCCCGTCAATTTCAATCAGTATGTAATGCATTTCCAGCGTGACGGACGCATTCATGAGACCTGCCTGTTTCAGCACGCCCGGCTTGAAGGATTTTAGTTTCCCCCGCACTGCAATGCGGATTCCCCTGTATCCTGCCGTTCCCCCTCCTTTGCTCAGGGTCTGCTGTGATGCACGCAGGTTCAGGTCGACGACCTCCAGAGGGTCTGCAAAGGAAAAAATGTCATCGTCCAGGTTCAGGAAGCCGATTTCCATTTCCTGGCTGTCAAAATGTCCCATGACTGCCTCCTGTATCTTCCCAAGCAGTCCGGAACCTGACATTTCCTCCGTTATCGCAGTGAAATCGGGAATCGTGATTTCACTGGACATCCCGATAAGCGCATTCCCCTTGTTGTATACGTTGAAAGTATTTGTTACCGTCGGTATATTATATCCGTTTACTGTCCTCATTAATTGCTACCTCCTAACGAATTCTCCAGCAGTGCAGGGTCGAATGACAGGGTGTTCAGTATGTATTCCGCGGGCGTAAAAGGCGCAAGGTACTGTTTTACCTCTATCTTCCCTTCCAGCAGTTCCTCCAGGGTGTTGTCCTGTCCGTGGTATTCCATCCTGACCCCTGCAAACTTGCCCTGCTGCACATAACTGTTGCCGCGTATGTTCTCCGCATCCACAATGGATTCAATCAGCCTGTAATTTGCCGGGCTGTCCACTTTTTCACTGCATGTCACGATGAAAGTATTGCCCCACCACGAAAATGCCCTGCGGCAGTTAATCCACCGTTCCTTCGTTTCCGTCACGTAAGGATAGGCTGCCGTGTTGTTCCCCCAGCTGCGCACCCCGCCGCTGTTCAGCACGGTCACAATCCCCTGCCCGTTCAGCATGTTTGCTTCCGGCTGGTCGAGCCATATTTCCGTTCCGTCAGCCAGTACCGCACCGTCCACATTCAGCAGACGGTTTGACGGCGACACGGAAGGTACGGAATCATTATCCGCATCCGTCTGCGCCGTCATTGCCCCGTATACTGCGGAGTAATAATACTTCTTCCCTCCTGCCAGCACCATCGGGTACAGGACTATCATGGTCTCGCTTAACAGGCCGTTCTCTTCCTTCACCTTTCCGCAGTCCGTATACCGCCTTGCCGCTTCCGTATCCAGGTCTATCAGACACTCACAGCGGAACACACCGTTGATTTCCCTGCATTTTGCAGCCATGACTGCTGCCACGGCCTTTTTATGGCTCCATCCGGGCGCCATGATATAGCCGGGGAACCGGCCGCATTTCGGGTATACCCTCCGTACCAGTTCCATCCCTGTTTCCTTTCCAGTGTCCACATCCACGCCGCCGATAATGTTCGTTTCCGTTACCATCTCAGGGGCCACGCTCTCCGATATTACCATGAGGGACGTCGTCCCCGCCCCCTTTCCTGCGGAAAACAGTGTGATGGTCAGATTCCCTTCCCCGTCATAGGAAACGATGTAGTCCTCCTCCGGTACAAGGTCCGTGTTTTCCGCCGTCCTTACTTTCAGTGAGGAACGAATGACTCCTTTTTCCTCCAGCAGTACCTGTCTGTTTACCACCTGGTACTCTTTTTCCCCGTTTTCCTTTTTGTGTTTCGCCGGGTCCAGCACATTGCAGAATACCACAGGCCCCACCGCAAACAGCCTGAAATATGCATCCATTGCCTGGCAGAGTGTATATTTCTCAAAATCCGCGGAATATCCCAGCTTTTCCACCGCCTCTTCAAAAGTGTTTGCCATGATAAGCTGGTTCACTGCCTTTTCCGGGTTTTCTGTCATGTTTACCGGCGCGGTTCCGAAAACCACATGCAGCCCCGTTTCGTTTGTCTTAGGCGCCGCAAGGCTGGAACCCACTTCCTCTACATATGCGCCATGCCTGTATTCCTTTACCATCCCATAATCCTCCTATTTCGTAACTACTTTTCCATAAATAACTGCCAGCGCGCTTCCCGGAACGGCAAGTTCCTTCTGTGCTGCTGCCAGCTCACTTACCGGCACAATCAGGTTCCTGATTACCGGCTGTTTTTCCGCTTCCTTCCTTAATGATTCCGGCAGGCCGTTATTGTACAGGGTTCCTGTTGTCACCACATTCCTGATGGTCGGCCCGATATACATGACCGTTTCTGTTTTTCCGGTCTCCTGCCTTGCCGCGGCTTTCCTTTTTGTTTCCTTCTGTACGGTTTCTTCTTTTTTTTCTTCACTCATGCGTATCTGTTCTCCCTTCTGAATGTCGGAATGTTAAATGTCATCCATACCGCACCGTAGTGGTACGGGTATTCTTCTTCCGTGTCCACAACCCATTTTATTTCTTCATCCGCGTAATACTTCCCGTCCAGCACCGGGTCTTTCAGGAACCGCCCGGATATGTCACTGATTATATTCAGTACATGTTTTTTTCCCTGATTGTCCGTGTTATCATCGTACACACCTATCAAAAGATATATATATACTGTTTGAGGTTCTGACCTCCCCCCTGTAATGTTTCCCTCCTGTGGAACAATAAGCACATATGGGAACTTTCGTTCACTTTCTTCTTCCGTTTTTTCTACCGGCAGGCCTAACTGGAAAATATTTATGTTTTTCCTTTCTCCTAATGGATTTGGAAGCTGCATATGGGAGAGTATGTTTTCCAATTCGCTTGCTAATTCCTCTACAAATATTACTGGTACCATCATAATCCCTCCATAACTGATGCAATATGTTTTTCCATACTAATACGTAATTCTGTTATAATAGTATCTCTTACTATCGGGTACACTTTTTTGCTTTCTATCATTTGTGGTGCCGACAAGCTGTAAAGCTGTTTTATATATCTTTTTTTAAATTTCTTCCCCAATTTTTCTATTGTATTTTTATTTCCATTCTCCCCCTTCCGTCTTTCCTCATCCAGCCGTCCCCGTATCCTGTTCCGTTCATCCTTTCCAAGCCTTCGGAAAACACCATAATGTCCATTCTTCATTTTCTGCACAAAAGCCTTTAAATCTTTTCCATTTGTTTCCCCGCCTTTTAATGTCAGTTCCTTTAGCATGCCTGATGTTAATACCTGCCCCTGTGCTGCAGTTATTCCTCTATTCTTTTTGACTCTGAACTTATATAATGGTATCGGTCTTCCTTCCGAAAAAATGGTCGCCTGAAGATTCCTTGATGTTGCATTTTCAATTCTCACAGATTTATTAAACCCGCTATCTTTTACAAGGTACTTTTTTTGTACTTCCTCCAGCATACTTTTCTTTGTAGACTTGGCAGTATCATTAACCGCGTCTTTCAACGTTTCCGGTATTTTTTCCGGAATATTTTTTAATCTCGTATACAGTCTGTCATACACATCCTGTGGTATATACACAATCATGACTCATTCGCCTCCAGACTTATGGAATACATCCCCCCTTCGTCCGCCACATCCGTTACCACGTAATATTTCCTGTCCAGCTTCAGCAGCCTGCCGATAAGAGGAAGCTCTCCGAATTCCTCTCCGGAAACATAAATAAGGAGCTGCTTTGTATGCAGCCCCTCCGCCATTGTCTTATATTTTGCTTCCCTCCGCACCAGTTCATTTCCGTCGATGATAACGTCCATTTCCTTTCCATCCACGGTATGCCGTTCGCCAAATTCTTCCGGATTAAGGAATGCATTTCTGATATCCTGCTGTACCATATCCTTAAATCCCGTTCTCATCAGCACCTCCTTCCACCTGTTCTTCCTGGAAATCAATGGTCATGTCCTGTAAGTCCTTCAGGCTCTTTTCCTCATAATTTTCCCCCAGGTCAAGACCGATTTTTTTTGCATATGCGGCAACCTCTTTCTTTGACCGGATTTTCCGGATTTCATCCGGGCTTTTCATTCCGTCCGGCTCCATAACGTCAAAACCGGTGAAAACGCCCGTTTCCTGTCCCCTGTCCTCCCCGGGTCCGTCCTCCTGCTCCTCACAGGCGGCCGGTATATCCGCCGGTTCGACAAATTTCTTTGATTTCAGAAAAGCAAGGTCCGGCTTTGAAAAATCGTCTGGAAGAATGGAACCCGGCTTATAAATTTTTTCCTGTGTGACTACTGTCACTTTTGTTCTGTATCCCATTTTTTATTTTCCCCCCCCCCTCCTCAGACCGCTGCGCTCTTGTTTGCATAGATGACTGCCCAGCTTTCCACATCAAACGGACGCGGAAGCGGTCTTGATGTCAGACGTACCTTTTTAACCTCATCTTTTTCGTCCGCCCATACTTTGGGAACCAGGCGCCCTTCATAGGACCGGAAGTCCTTATCTTCCATCTGTGTGACAAGGCCGTATTCAATCTGTCCTTCGCCCGTGGAATGCCCCATCAGAACGGTTCCGGGAGGGATAAGCGATTCCTCCTCCCCATCATCATTCAGGAACCACTCGTCATAGGTATAAATATCCATGTCAAGCTCCGAAATCCGGCCATAAAAAGTCAGCGCCGTATCCACGACGCGCGGCTCAATCACGACATTTTTCATTTTCAGGATGTCCATTGCCCTGATGATAAAAGGATTGTCCATGAAATCTTCTATTACGTCAGATGAAAAAATCATAATGTCCGGCGCCCTGCCCGTGTCTTTGATGATTTTCTTTCTGATTGGCCGGAGCGTCTTAAGCGGGTCCACAGTTGCCAGCGACCATGCTTCATTTGCCCCCAGCACATAAATATTTGTAAAGCCGAAATCGACCTGCACATCAACGCCTTCGTCTTCGTCCACAACATCCAGTTTCCCTTCGTAAAGCACCTGGCGGCACATCCATTCCTTTCTTCTGTCAATGGATTCTTCCAGGTCTGTAAAATCTTTCGATAAAAGCTCATCCTCGCGTTCTGCCGGCGTCCTCTGTGAATAAACATTTTCCCCCAGCGTCCTTTTCGTGATGTCGTCAACGGTCAGAACCCTTTCCGGCGCTATTTTCGGCGTTGTGAACTGGTTTGTCTGGAATCCCTGGCGCGTGATTACCTTGCCGCCCTTGCGCGGGGAAACGAAAGGCGCCATAATGCGTTTCCCTTTCCGTACATCAAATTCAACTTTTTCCGTGACATGCGTTTCATCCCCCGGAAAAAAAGTCTTTTGCAGAAAACTCCGCACCGGCGGCGTCTGGTCAATCGCCTGCATCATTTCAATAGTGGTATAGTCTGCCATTTTTAAACCTCCCTTATTCGTAATTCTGGACGCTACGAAGGTAGATATTAATCCCTTTTAAATCGTCCTCGTAAGTGTCAACAGCTGCACCCTCCCCGGAAACAAGCACGGCTTCCCAGTTGAACTCCCCACTCTGGTAGACAACGGCTGGGATATTTTCGGCCGTATTGTCCGTTCCCGTGTCCGTGTCGTCCGTAAGGATGCCGAAAACCTTCATCCCCTCGCCCGCCGTGCCTGCGATATATCCGGCCTTGTCAGTTCCTTTCATGATAAGGGAACCGCGTTTTAACACACCCTGCCCTGCTTTCAAACCAATCCCTTCTTTCAGAATAGGAAAATCCGGTGATACAATGAGGGAATCCGGTTTAAATTCCCCTGTCTTTTTGAACATTTCCATTATTTTTTCCCCCTTCTCTTATCTTTTCCAAGTGCCGCGGCTAATGCACTCACTTTTTCGGTGCTCTGCGCCCGCTGTTCCCCTTCCGGGTCGTAACCGGAATTTAGATTCCCGCCAACTGCTGCCGCTCCGGATGTTTCCAAATCCTTTTCCAAATCATCCATGAATTTCCGGCCGGCGCTGTTGTTGGCTTTCATCTGTGCCAGTGCAAGTTCGGCGGCCGTCACCGGCTCCGTATACTTTGCCTTTTCCAAAACATCAGCCGGGATTCCCTGTGCAATCCCGTCAATGGCTTTCAGCCTTTCCCTCTCATTCTTTACAGCTTCCTCCGCAATCTGGGCGCACATTTCCGGATATGCCGCTTTCAGTCCTGCGGCGTCTCTGATTTCCGGCGTTACCACGTTTTCTTCTTCCATCTTTTTACTTCCTTTCTGTGAAATTGGTTTATTGGAAAAAGCCCCGGCACCCTTCTGTGGCGTTTTCGAAAGTGCCTGGACTTTTTTTCGTATTTCATCCGGAACGAATTTTTCCAGATAGTTTTTAAAACTATAGGAAGTTCCGTCCACCCTGAAACAGTTTTTAAATGCGCTGTTTGAAAAATCATCCTCAATCAGCCCGTCGCAAAATCCGGCGTCTATGGCTTCCTGCCCGACATACCAGCTTTCCGCATCCATAAGTTCCCCGATTTCGTCCTCTGTCTTGTCAAGGCGCTCCATATAAGCCGCGACAATGGATTTTTTAACCGTGTTTGTGACCTCTGCCAGCTTAATCAGCTCATCCGCCTGGTAAGACCCCCACAGGCTTACGGAAGGATTGTGGGCCATGAGGATTGCGTTTTTGGCAATCCTGCGGTTATCGCACGCCATAAGCACGATTGTTGCCGCACTCGCGCATATCCCCATTATGGTTCCAGTGACCATTGCAGCGTTCATTTTCAGCGCCGTATATATGGCGTTCGCCGCGAAAACATCCCCGCCCGCGCTGTTGATGGAAACATTGATTGCCTTTTTGTTTCCAAGTCCGTTCAACTCGTCAATAAAGTTCCGGTATGTGGTGCAGTCATCATCCCACCAGCTTTCCTCGCTCTCAATTGTGCCGAAAAGCTGTAATTCCGCCGAATCCCCGTTGTCAATAAAATTCCAGAACCTGTTATTCCCCGGATTTGGCGCCGTCTTTGCCGCCACCTGATTTTTTATCATCATTCCTCTCCTTTCTGATTTTCCCATAAAAAGAACGCCCCTGATTAAAAGGCGTCCTGATTATCTTTCTGTATCTGTCTCTTCCTCGTTTCTTTTCAGGTTTTCTTCCCCTGCACCCGCACCTCCGGAAGAAGTCTTTCCGGATGACAGGCCGGCGGCCAGCATAATCCGGTTTTCCCTGGCAAGCTGTGCCACATTGCTTTCAAAATCCCCGCCAAGAAGTTCCGTGGTTTCCCTCTGCCTCGTGGAAATGCCAATCTGAATGCGTTTTTCCGCGGCGGATACCTCTTTTACCGGATCAACCATCCCCTGTGCCGGCCCGTTCCACTGTGCGCCGCAGTATGCTGCGCGGACCAGCGGGTCCAGAAAAAAACCGGGCGCATGGAGCCGGCCCTTTGCGATTGCCTCGGAAAGGAAAAGTTCATACACCGGCTGGCAGAAATCGGCCGCTATCCATGCCCGCTTCATGCGGAAAGCTTTCCAGGCTTCCAGAAGCGCCGCCCTAGAAGCTGAATAACTGGACATGAAACTTTTCATAAGCACTTCCACGGGGATTTCAAGCGCCGCCCCTACATATTTGGCAAGGGATGTTACAAAAGCATCAAAATTTGTGGAAGGGCGCTTTGCGTCCGCAATCTCGATTTTTTCCCCCGGATTCAGCATATTTACAAGTCCGGAACCAATCTCGTAATTCATGTCATCATCCGAAACACGGTCTTCTTCATCCACAACGCCGGTAAATCCAAACTCCGACGTTCCATTTTCGGACGTTATGAAAACCGTGAAAATCCCATTGATAACGGCCGCCATCATTTCCGCTTCACTGTATCTTGTAAGCTGTTTTAATGATTCAATGACCGGCGCCAGATACGGAACCCCCCTGTACTGCTCTGCACGTTCCGTTTCAAAAATCATCAGCACACCGGGCGCGCCGGTGCGTTCCCCGAAAGCCCTGACCCTTTTCCATTCCTTTTTTGCATAAAGATTACTGTTCGGGTATGTATTACAGACATAATAAGCCACAACCCGGTTGTTTTTATCCACTTCCACGCCGTTAAAAATCCGGTTTCCATTGTCCGGATTCGTCGTGTACAGGCAGACGTTGTTCCCCGACGTGTGCGGCGTAGAAACCCTGTCCGATTCTATCAGGTGTATCCGCAGCCCGTAAGGGAACACCCCGGAAGGTTTTTCATATTCCAAAAGGATGCAGGCATCCCCGTTCATCAGCCAGGACATACAGGCCACCTGCTGTATCTCATAAAAATTGTTTACCCTGGTGGAATCGCAAAACTTTGACCCCGCCCAGAATTTAAACTCCCTTTCCGCCGCCTGCTGCCATTCCGTGGCCTGCTCCGGCGTAAGCCCTAAAAATTCCGCGTCAATTGCGCTTTTTAATTTCAGCCCTTCGCCTATGATATTTGTCCGGTTTGTCTTAATCGCAGACACCGCAAGCGGCGCAGACATATAAAGGCTCCGGCTCCGCTGCCGCAATATAGGGATATTCCTGTCTATATCTTCTTGCGGCGTCTTGCTGGATGCCAGCCACCCACGCATGGAATTTTTGTTTCTGGCCGCCCCGGATTCATCATAACCGGAATTTCTGACTGACCGGATTGTCTGCAGTTTGAAACGGTCATGTTCCCTCCGCACGGCGGCGGCCGGACTTACCGCTTCAACGATTCTGTCAAAAATATTCATGCAGCCCTCCCTATAAATCCCGCGGAATGAACCGGACGGCCTTGTTTCTGCCTCCTGCCGCTTCCAAGGATTCCACCTGTTTTTCCATATCCCTGATTGCCGCCCTTATCGTGGATAAGTCAGCCCTTTTCAGACTCCTTGTGCCTATCGTGTATTCCTGGTTCAGAAGGACGGCCTCTTCTGCCTCGTAATACATTTCCAGCCGCTTTTTATAGCGCTCCAGCCGCTTTTTCCTTAATTCGTTCATGGTTTTATCCCCCTATAACTGTATCCCGCGGTTCACGGTTCCGGCCTTCCTCTTTTTCTTTGCCGTGGATGCCGGCTTTTTTTTCATGTAATTTATACCGGCTTTCACTTTCTTTTCCAGAATGTCAAAATCCGGACGCAGGATTTCGACTGCTGCCGTGTTGTAAACACGCAGATCCAGCGGTTCATTTCTGGTTCCAGATTTCTTTTTCCATTTAATGACGGCACGCCCGTTCTTTACCTCCGTGACCCTCTGTTCACTGTTCAGACCTTTTATATAGGTTTCATCGTAGCCGAGTTCCCTGTTTATGGGGAAATGGCAATAGCCGGGACCCTCATCCACCGCGGCAAGCCTGGTCATGACAATTTCCTTCCCGGAATCCACGCCCAGGATGAAAACCTTTACTTTGTACTGGTTGTTTGTAGATACCATATGGAGCAGGGGAATCCCTCCCCCGGCTTTATCCCGGCTCATGCCCTTTATGCCGAAAATCATTTTGCCCTTTTTCTCCATCTTCTTTAAAAACTGGTAACATTTTGTTGTATAGTGGCCGCCCGTGTCTATACAGGTAGCCGCAATCAAAAGCCCTGCGCCGGATGAAAAGAAAAGTTCCCGCTCCAGGTATGCTTCCAGTTCATCCCATGTTTCGTCAAGTTCCAGATTTCCATAGAGTTTTTCAGTCTTAATCCCCCATGATTCATACCCGCGCCCCCATCCGACAATTTCAACCTCTAAACGGTCGTCTTGGACGTCCACGGATGCCGTCAGCAGCAGAACACCGTCCGGTATTTCGGCCATGTACCTTTCACGGCGGGCAAGAAGGGAATCATCATCCGCACCCCTGCCGCGTTCTTCCCACGGTTCTCCCAGCACGGTATTGACAAATGTCTGCAGTTTCGTTGTGTCGCCATAATCTTTGTAAACTTTGTTGGCGTCGCGCCACTCATGGACAATATCCTGCCAGTGGACCCACGGGGAAGCCAGCTCGTTCAAATGAAATGAGCGGCGCCTGTGCCGCTCCGGATGTTCCGCAATATATTTGTGTTCGCTCTGTTTCCAGTCAATTTCAGATATGTATTCATCACAATACATACACCGCATTGATACATCAGAAAAGCGTATCCGGCGCCATTCATATGGCTGGAACCTGCCGCAGCACGGGCATTTTACACACCATTCTTCCATTGTTCCAGAAAGATATTCCTCGTATATCTGGCTTGTTGCTTTCAGCACGGGCGTGGAAACCTTGATTTTTTTCCGGTTCCAGAATGTCGTTGTCCTTTTCTCCGCCAGCTTGACCGGGTTTCCTTCCGTGCCGGCGGATGCCGGGTAGCGGTCGACCTCATCCATAATCACAATCCGGATTGGCCTTGATGCAAGGGAAGAAGCCGAATTTGCCCCGCCTATCGTCACATGGCCGCCCGGAAATGTCTTGTGAAGGATTGTGTTTCCGGATGTCTTGGATTTCACATCATGCACCTTTCCGGAGAGGACCGGCGTATCCCGAATCATTGCGGCCAGCCTGTCCTTCGAAAAATCTTCGGCCATGGGTTTTACTGTCGGCTGTACGACCAGAATCGGCGCCGGATCGTAATCTATGTAATAGCCGATAATATTCAACAGGATTTCCGTCTTTCCTACCTGTGCCGAACTCATAACGATAATATGCTCGCACATGGGATCGTTTACGGCATCCATTATGGCCCGCTGATACGGCGCCCGGTCTGTATTCCATTGCCCCGGCTCCGCCGCGCTTTCCGCAGACAGTCGCCGGTAACGGTCCGCCCATTCGCTGACCGTCAGCGTAGGCGGCGGGGACAGGACTTTTGCAGCATTTGCAAACAGCTTCAGCGTCTTGTACTCAACCGTTCCGTCTTTTCTCTTTTTCGCCATGGCCACGCTGTCCGGGGAAAGGACGTTGGATTCCCGGACTGTTACTTTTTTAGTCTGCATCCTCTTCCCCCTCAATGTATTCATCCGAATAGAAATCTTTTGGATTATAGTCTTTCAATTCATTTAATACTTCCATAACCTCTTTTGTCAGGCAGTCTTTGATATATGGCGTATCCCGGTTTTCCAGTGCCGGCGCCACCTTTGACGGAATATTCATCAGCCGTGTTTTAAAGGACGCCAGCATATCCATCATGACCCGTTCCACGTCCCCGGCTTTATGCAGATCGCCTTTCATGACCTGCAGTTTCAATTCTGATATATGGCGCTTGATTCTCTCATGCAGAGCCTTTTCCTCATCAATGTTGATTTCCCCGTCCGGATCATCCGTGTTCGCGCCCTCTGCCGCCAGTTTCAGACTCAGCATATAATTTTTTAAAGATTCCACCAGCTTATACCGGCCCTTTGCCGCCCGGACAATAATCCCTTCCTCTGCCATCTGGCGGATCCGTCTGTCCGTCACGCTGAAAATATTCCCCAGCACCGCGGCAGAAACCGTTGTGCTGTCTATGTCTGTCACCTTTGCAGATTCCGTGTCCTGCTTTGCCATATGATATATGCCTCCTTTCAGCCGCCGAACGGAAACGGCAGCTTTTAAAATTTTTTATCAAAATCTAGCCAGATTATGCACTCGACCGGACCGCAATAGAATATATGTTCGCGGAAGAACCTACTAATCTTTTGCCGTCCGGCCCTCAATCTGGCTGGTTCATGTCGCAATCGAACGTTTGTTCCCATCTTTGTATTGACTTATCTTCTAATTGTGTCAAGTGCCGTTCTGCCTGTTCTCTTTCAATTAAGTGCAGATAAAAAGTCACACCATTAGTTGACACGCTTATTATTATGACAAATCAAGGGCATAAAGGGATAAGACTTCCTATTATTGCCCATGTATAAGCGCACAATAACCCCTCTATCTCCTGCCCCTGCCTGCCTTATGATAGCTCAGCCCTTTTATGCTCATGTCCTGTATGTCCTGGTTAATGCCTATATATCTGGCTGTCACGGCTTCGCTTGAATGGTTGAATATCTCTTTGAGTGTTGCCAGCGATACCCCCTGCTGGTGCATATGATAGCCGAAAGTCTTTCTTAATGTGTGCGTTCCTATGTTATCCCTGATACCCACCGCATCAGCCGCTGCATTCAGTATGTTATATGCCTGCTGCCTGGATATAGGCTTGTTGGGAAAATTGGGGCTTTTAAAAAGATACTCAAACTCCCGCCGCCCCCTGATAAAATCCACAATGACCGGTTTCAACTCATCATTTATGGCGAATCGTTTTTCCTTCCCCGTTTTTTTCTCCCTCATATAGACGGCGTCTTTTTCCTTTACATCCCGGACCCGTAATTTCAGAATATCAGAAATCCGCAAACCCGTATAAATCCCAAACATGAAAAGTACATAATCCCGGACGTTCCTGCCCTTTAAAAAATCCATCATGTCAAAAATCAAATCCATATCCCGGATTGGCTCAACCGTATTCACACAACAACGCCCCCTTTCACGCAGAAAAAGCGCCGCCTGCTGACGACGCCTGAAATCCGGCCTTTGCATAATTTCCACTGATACCATTATAACACACCTTGATGCGACATTTCTACGACATATTTTGCGACATTTTTGCGACATAAAAGGCGACATAAAAAGCGACATTGTATACAAGCCGAAAGACGCATAAAATAAGGATTTTCTTTAAAATCCGGCTCAAAAAACATGTAAATTTTCCCGTTAAAAAATGCGATTAAAAAAATTTACATTTTCAGATCAGTCCTTCATCCCTCATAGCGGATTCTATCCGTTGAAGATGACGACGTGAAAACCCTGCTTCATCCGCTGCGGCTTCCTGTGTCATTTTCCGGATTACGCGCAAATAATATACCTGTGCTTCTGCTCCATCCAAACTTTTATAAATCTTTTCTATCCGTTTTTTCTGGCGGTACAAGTCCGACCGCTCCGCTTTCAGTTCCCGGATCCGCGTTTCGTCAAGCTCAATCATCCGAAGCCCTTCAGCGAAGGAAATGTGGACACCGGACACCGGTTCCCGGCTGTAGTCAATACCGCTCACACCTGCCGGTCCGTTCCAGCCGGACATTCTCTTTGCTTTTTCAATTGATTTCTCATGATTTTTAATCCGTTCGTTAATCAGCATGATTTTCAGCTCGATTTCAGTAAAAATATTCCTTTCTGTGGTCTTTTTACCCGGTTTCGCCATTTTTCCAGCTTCCCCTTGCAATTATACCGCGCCAGCGATATAATTATTAAAGGTTGTGTGCGGGGCGCTGGAAACGGTGCTTCGTATTTTATATTTCAGGGTCGTTTTCTAGTTAAATTCTCAATATATGCCCACATATTCCCACTGCTTTCATTCAGCTTTTAATTCCCACACTGAGTCTAATCATTTTTGCTTTCGGTGGTTCCTTAAATTTAATCTTCTGACTGCAGTACGGACAGCAGGTATAATCTTCACTTACGCTAAAACCGCACTTCTTATTAGGACATCGCCACTCATTAAACCTTTCTCCATGATAAAGTGTATATCCAACAAATTCTGCAAATTTACGAATTGCTCTCATTCTTTACTCCAATCTTCATGTATCATACTGCTGTTTTTAAGTATCCACCCATATTATCCATACTTCTCCACACAATCCTGTGTACTGTCAAAACATAATACTCAACGCCTTTTTCCGCTCCCCATTCCTCTTTTTCTCCTGACAGAATCATGCAGAACCATTTTTTCTTGACTGGCAGAATTAACACGGCTGTTTCCCTCCTGTAGATTTTATCAGTTCGGGATTGTCGAAAATGTTTCCGCATACCTCCCAAAGCAGACTGTCCGCTTCTTCCATAACATCATCTTCCGTACTTTCTCTTATGCACCACGAAAGACCGTTCCAAACTACCTGTACATAGGTAATATCATTGGGATGCGAATCATCAAGGTGTGCTGAAAGTATATCCCCCTCAAAAATCTTCCTGCCGTTCTTTTCCCAAATGCTTCCGGCTGTTACAAATACGCATTCATTCGGAATTTCAAAACCATCATCATCGTATTTTTGCAGGCACATTCCTTTTATGCATTTATATTTCATATTGCCGTTCCCTCCCTGTAAGCTTCTGGTAATGACTGCCATGCGATAACTGTAAACGGTTTATATAACCTTTCACAATCATCATCAATGTGCCATCCAGCTTCGATTTCGCCGTCTGCTACTCCATAATACAGTTCATGACACTTTAATTCTTCATCATTATCAAATCTGTATGTAACAATGTAAAAACTTTCTTCTTCCGGCAACTGCTCACTGCACGGAATCCACTCGCCGATTTTGGGCTGTTTGCTAATTACATCTATTATGCTTTCATAATCCACCGCATCAACGGGATTATAATCCGTACAACCGCAATGCGAATCAGAATCAAAAAGCGTATATTTTTCTTTTGCTATATCTTCAATCAATTTCTTTTCATCAATCATCTTCCCTGTCCCCCCATAGCTCTTCTATTTTTTCAAGCAAATCCATTTCCTCATGTTCCCTTTTCGGGTACTGCTGATATACAGCTTTGCACATCCTTCCCGAAACATAGTCATTATGGTATTTCAGTGCCAGTTCAAGCGGTATATCCTTATGCTTTCCGGTCAATGTCATCCTGCTTTCATCGTCATATTCAATCTTGATTTTCCACATATCCTATCCCTTTCAATTCGCAAACGCTTTCTGCTTCGGTGTAAGACCGTCCATGACTATTCTCCTTCAATATCTCACCAAGAAGCATCTAAATATCCTTCATACCAATCATGAAAAATTTCAGATATTTCTTCATCTGGCGTGCCGTCTTCAAATTCCATAACTTCCTCATGTACAGCACTGGCAAATCCAGTCCCTAAATAAAATTTAACTTTCCTCATTTTCATTTACCTCTTTCCACTTCTCCGCAAACCACTTCAACACTTCCACCTGTGAACACGTATTCAGCAATTCCACATCCTTCTTTGCCATTTCCCCATTCTTTTTCCTATATGGCTGTTTCTCCGTAATGCGGTAGCCTGTGATTAGTCGGTTCTGCTGTTCGCTGTAAAACTGGTATGTGTTTAGCTTATAGATATGCCCACAGTGAAGCAGGGCTTTCTGTAGTTTGGTTATGGTTTGTTTGATATTCATGCTCTGTTATTCCATCTCTTTACCAGTTCTTCTTCTCCAATTTCCTCCATAATTTGAACTTTAGCACCGCAATCGCATTTTATATAAATATCTACTCCAAACGAGCAACCTCTGCTACCCATCCTAACATTCTCGCTACCGCAAAACGGGCAAGGTTTTAATTCTTTGTTTTCTTCCATATTTCCCTCCACAATCCCCCTAAATCCCCTAATGATATTGTAATATGGATTCAGGAGGAAGTTGTACCATTTTAATCAGCTTCGTCATAGATATGTATTCCAAGTTGTTTCCCAAGCCAGTCCAATCCAGCGCGGGTAAGCCAGTATACATATCCTCCATGCTGATTCTTTTCTTTGTCTCTGCCTGCATATCCTGCTTGCTTCATTGTTTCCCAATCCCCATAATTCTTTCCAGTTGCAAAGAAGTTGCGATATGGGCGATAAAACTTCTTTCCATGCCGAATATATGGCTTTTTATTATCAAGTCCTATACAATGCTTTGCCAAATCAACATAGTGATTTTTATTTGCTTCTGCAATCATTTTCCAATCCTCCTTAACTCCAAATCAAATAAATGATAAAAATACCGCCTATACTCGTAAAAATCCGTCCTGACGTATACCATCCGAATACTTTTAGTCATGATTTTCGTATTCTTCTCCGCATATCGGGCATTTCGACAGCAAAACCGGAATTGTCCTTTTCTTTTTCTGCCCCTTTTTATTTCCAGTAAACTCCAAATATAATCTTCCGCTCAATAATTCAATTGGTGCTTCCACATTCTCAAATCCCTTTTCTGTTATTTCGCTAATCATTTCCTGTATACAATTACACATTCTTTTCTCCCTGTCTTTTCTTATCCCATGGTTTAAGGTTTCTATCCGCTCTACAGATGTAAGCTGCATTTGGAATCTTCCTGTAACATGCATCTCTTTCCGTCCGGAATACTTTCGTAATCAAACGTAAAATATTTTCATACACACTCAAATTCTCCGCATCCTAGATGTATACATTCCCTGCAATATAGGCACATTTTTGTCCTTTCTCTTACATCACTTTCCCACTCTGCAATGCGTATGGCCTCTCTTTTATCCATTACCATGCAGCCATCATCCTTTCCCGTATCATTTCCAAATTCCTTCATCCACACATCATCCTGAACAGCTCCTGGTGCTTCTTTACGAGTCCCGCCATCAATTCCCTGTTGTAGTGGATAACTTTTCCAAACGATATTTCACAGGGCCTTGCAATATCGCCTTCAGGACTTCCAACCTCAAACAACAGATAGCTCCCAGCCCTCTTTCTGAAAACTATACTAAATTCAAATTTCCCATATTGCTTATGCTCTCCGCTGTTTCGGTAGTAGTAGCAAGATACCCGATTCCAATTCGTGCTATTTCCATCAATCTGGTATGTATTTGACGTATCCCGTCTTCTGCGGTCAAGCTTTCCCGCCCCGATTTCTTTCATATACCGTTCAAACAGTAATGCCAAATCTTTTGTGTCTTTGGTTCTGTAATAATTCTCCAATATTTTTACAACATCTTCCATTTTCCCTTATCCTTATCAACAGGAAACTGATATAACAGCCATGGATATCATTTCATCCAGTCCCATAATCCTCAAATCTCTTTTCCCTGTCATCCTTTCATTATCCCAAACCACCCGGCATGTCAAACAGGCTCATCTGCGCCGGTTCATTCTGTTTTTCCCTGCCTGCCTGCTGCCGCATTTCCTCCAGCTCCGCAATCCGTTCTTCCCCAAGCCACCTGTCAGCATGTACCCGGTCAAGGCTGCATTCTTCCAGATTGTAATAACCAGTCTCCAAAATCTTTTTTTCAAGCCTCTTTTTTTTAGTTTCCTGTGTCTGCTGCCTGCGCTGCTTTTTCTCCTCTTTCTGTCTCCTTTCCATATCCGAAGCATGGACGACTGTAATCCCTTCTTTTATGTCCTGTAAATCCTGCATCAAATCCCTGCCCGGCCTTGATTCCGCACGGATATTCACTATCTCTACTTCAATGGTTTCATCCCTCATCCTTTCCCACGAATGGTTGATTTCATAATCCCTGCGTATCTCATCACCCTGCATTTTTATGAATGCCCTGCAAATGTCCATGCTGACAGGCTTTTTGAAATACCGTATGCCTTTCTCCACATACACCGTTTTTTCCCCGTCGAACAGGGTGCCGTCACGTCGTATCCGACTTTTTTTCAGGTCATAATATACATTTCCCCTTTTCCTGTCCAACTGCCTGCCAAGCACCGGGCAGTAGCCGTCCTCCGCGAAACATTCGTGTGCACACCGCTTCGGCTCATACCTTAAATTCCACTGCCTGACGCGTTCGTCATAATACATATGGTTCCTGCATACCCTGCCATCGTGGGCATCCGAATATTCCTGATACTTTCTTTCCTTTTCTTCCCTGCGCTCCCTGTCGGCTTTTTCTATACTGTCCTCATAGTCATACGGGATTCCCGTCCTGTGGCAGACGCAGAAACACTGGATACACAACCCGCCTCCACTCGCCCCGTATAATCTCGGGTCATTGTCAGGACATTCCGGCCTGTCATACGGGCACCTGATAACCGGGTTATCGTTTTCATGCATCCATTCGATACCCATTGTTCCCATCTCCATGACATTTTCTCCCCTGACAAATTTACCGCACCCCGTCATGTAAACAAACTTCCCGGCATACTGCCTTTTATACACAAAACCATGTGACAGATTGCGGAGCGGGTCAGTTCCCGTCAGGCGGCTTGTATCTATCCGGACATAATCAGGATAATTTTCAACTGTATATCCTTCCGACAGAAGCCGTTTTGTCAGCTCATTATACTCAAAATCTTCCATGTCCGCCTCACAGTCCCTGGCATGGACGCATCCCGAAATAGTCCTCCATCCTTTCCCTTAAGGCGCCCACATCCATATCGTATTCCTTTGCAATACACTCCTCGCATACGGGTATTTTATATGCCAGTGTCTTTGACAGCCTAACATCCCATGTATTCAGCCCGTCCCCGCACATGTTACAGCATTTATCCGTCATCCTTGCTTTTGCCCTGCTCCCAGGGATACTTCTATTACCATCTTTCATTTTCTGATTTTCCAGCCTCCCCACATAGTATCCATCCCGTTTTACGCAAACCGCATCTGCCCGTTTTCTTCTGTCACGGAATTTTTTATCTGCCATACCGGCATCCGTTCCCCCACTTTCAGGTACCCGCAGTTTGCCTCCACCAGTTTCCGCGCCATGACCGGAACAACACTGTTCCCAATCCTGGCCACCTGCTTGCTGGCCGGATACCTGTTCCCGTTATAATCCCTGTCAATGACATAATCTTCCGGAAATCCCTGCCCCCGCTTCAGTTCTTCCGGAGTCAGCATCCGCAGGAAGATATCCAGCATCACATATTCATCCCCAAGGACTGTTACCAGTGCAAACCTGTCTTTCGTCACGATGGTATGCAGGGGTTCCCCCAGTGCCTGTCCCGTACCGCATCCGTAGTATTCCTCTATGAACTGGCTCACCCATGTGCATTTCCGTGCTATTTCCCCGTCAATCCCCGCTTCTTTCAGTTTTTCCCATTCCACACTCATGACCGATACGGTACCGAAATGTCCGGGGGATGTGGTAATGGTATGCACCGGCTCCGCCACCCCCTGGCATGTACCGCTTTTATAAAACTTTGTCATATACTGCATAACAAGACCGTAACGGTTACTGGTATCAATTGTATGGACTGGTTCCGCGACCTGCTGCCCCCTTACACCATTCCCTGTCGTTTCCGAATGGTACTGGATTATATACGGTGTCACCATCCCGAAGCCGTGCTTCTGCGTGATTGTCGGCAGCGGTTCGCCCATGCCCTGCCCGCGGAAATTATCACCTCCATGGTTCACCTGTACAATAAACGGCTCCGGACAACCGAATACGAACTTCCCAAGTCCCCTTGCTATCCGTTTCATGGTATTTTCGGCCAGCGGTTTTTTCCGTCCAAAGATTGATTTCCCGAAATCCTGCAAGTCCAGGTACCTGTAAATCGGTTCCCACGGCTTTAACCCGTCCGTCCCTCCCCTGCCGTGGGTCTGTGCCGGCCATGCAATATCCCGCCCGTCCCTGCGGAATACCGCATACCAGCGCTTCCTTGTTGTCGGCGCCCCGTAATCCGCCGCAACCAGTTCCCGGCTGTCAAACATGTATCCAAGCGTTTTCATGGCCGTGATGAATTTCCTGTAATCCTCCCCCTTCCTCTCCGGTATGGGATGCCCGGAACCATCCAGCGGCCCCCACTGCTGTATTTCCTCCACGTTTTCCATGATGATTACATCCGGGAGGATGGTTTTTGCATGTTTGTATACTGCCCACGGAAGGATGCGCAGGCCCTGCTTCCTCGGTTTCCCGCCTTTTGCCTTGCTGTGGCTTGTGCAGTCCGGGCTTGCCCACATCAGTGACACATGCCGACCCTTTACATATTTCTGCAGGTCAACCGTGAAAATATCTTCTGTCAGGTGCAGCGTGTCCGGATGGTTCGTCCTGTGCATCAGGATAGCATCCGGGTCATGGTTCACCGCTATGTCCACATGGCGGCCCAGCGCCATTTCTATTCCGACCGATGCCCCGCCTCCCCCGGCAAAACAGTCAATAATCAGTCCGTTCATGTTTCCACCCCCAAATCCTCCATTGTCATCTGCGTGTTGTGCTCGTAGTTCATCCACACCACTTCCACCGCCCGTCATTACGGGCGGCAGTTTTTTGTGGTATATTCAAAATTTTCCAAAAGACCTGCTATTCTGTTCCGCGAAATTCTCGCGTATTACCGGCTCTTCCATGACTTTTCCTCCGTCTATCCATTTATTCATGATTTTTCGTCTCCTTCCATTTCCACGCATCCAGCATATATGCAGCATGAAGTGCCTTTTCCATTCTCCTGAATGCCGCCGTTGCTTCTGCCGCATCATGGGCGATACTATCCTCATCCTGTGCAAACATTCTAACCGCATAATCGGCTTCGTCTACTCCAACGCCAAACACCGACACGATTGTTCCAATCGTCTGCCGGAACTCCACCAAATCCGCCAGATACTTTCCAGCCGAACAATGCAGTTCTCCGGCACGCTCCATAATCCTCCCCATTAAATCATCCGGTATGCTGAAAATAACTATTCCGTAATTTTTAGAAAGTGCAATCATATATTGACAATCAAGCTCAAACCCTGTTTCGTATATAGACAATAGTTCCGCCTGCGCCATTGTAAACCGTTCCGGCCCGAAGTCAAATTCAATCGCATCAATGGCCGCCAAAATTTCCGAGTCCGCATCTTTACCCACCATTACGGCCGGTTGCGCGAAAGACATAGATTTTCTTTCCCCCACAATGCTTTGACAGTTTTTTCCGCTTTCTTTCTGCCGCTTCTTCAGTATCGCGGACAACCGCCCTTTCATCCCCTTCCACAATAACAAAATACTTTTCTTTGCATTTATCAAAATCCATCAAGCCACCTTCCCGCAGTTTCATATACCCGCCAGTTTTTCCTTGTCGCCTGCATTCTGGAAAGCCTTTCCGTCAACGTACCCAGTGCGGCGCAATAATGTATTTTCCCGGTTCCGCTCATACCTGAAAGTTTCATTCAGTTCCAAACCGGGAAGCACATTGACGTAATTATTGACCGCTTCCGGAACAACCAGCGCAAGCGCGAAGGACTGGCTTTGTTTTTTCTGTTCTTCAAAATTTCGGTCAAGCCCATGACAGAAGCCATCTATGTAATTCATTTTTTCATTTCTCCGGAACTCCCTTCCGGCTTCAGCGTATATGGCCCGTAAAGTGACAAACCGGTTCCGGACCACCTTGACCGCATAATTAAAAATGTTGATGCAGATTTCCGCATCCTCTTCATAACCGTAAAACCGGATTCGGAAAGAACCACCGGTTTTCCGTCTTTTTACCGTTATGCAACGGCAACGGAAATTTTCAGCAATCACGGTCGCAACCATATTTACCCACTCATCCCTGAATGGCCCGCCGGAAAGATATATGACTTGTCTTTCCCTCTGTTCTCTGCCCTGGATCCTTTCCCGGTCAATCTCATATTTGGCCATAAGCTCCTGCGCCTTTACCATTGCAGACCTCGCTTCGTTTTCATTGTCCGAACCGGCCAGTGCCAGCAATTTCTCTATTTTGTCAACAACCTTGCTTTCCTTTTCATTCATCAGCTTTGCCCCCTTTAAACTCCACACGGGCCGCCTTATCGTCAATATAAAGATCCGCTGTCACTTTCGGACCATCATCCTTGAAACGTTCAATAATTCCGGGAAGATTTTTATTCACGGTATCAAATTCAAGCCCCTGTTCCCTGCAAAAAGCAACCGCATTTTCCAGCGCGGCTCCCGTGCGGTTCGTCCACAAGATAAGTTTCCCGCCCAGCTCTTTATAAAATTTCAGCCAGTCAAACAGCTTTGTATTTGGCTCCCCTACATCCGGCCAGTGGCCGTTCGGCGTCAAAACGCCGTCAAAATCTACGGCAATAATCATATTCCCAACAGACGATTCAAAAGATCGTCATTCTCCTTTCCTGCTATTACTGCCCGGATTGATTCCGCCGGAAACTCAATGGGCAGTGCCATTTTATTTATGCGGTCAATAATCCTGTCATCCAGCCGCAATTCATTTATGCGGAAATTGCTTGTAAATATTGTGATCCGCTTTTCATTCATGCGGCCGCCCAGAATATTATAAAACCGCTCATTAATCCAGCCTTTGGGTTGTTCAACCCCTATATCATCAATAACCAGTACAGGAACCGAAACAATGTCCTGTATTAGCCGCGTTTCCGTGGATGTCTGCCCGTCCTGTCCATTTTCCTGCCTGCACCACGTTTCCCGGATTTGGTCCAGTATCTGGATTGTGGTACAAAACTTTGCAACCACCAGATTTTTTTTAATCAAATCATTTGCAATTGACACGGCAAGCCGCGTCTTTCCGCTGCCCTTTGTGTTGGAGTGGAAATACAGCCCTTTCCCAAGCTCCTGTATTTCCGGAAACTTTTCAACATACCGTTTGGCCACCATCTTCGCCATTTTTGCCAGTTCCTGCGCCTGCGGTGTGGAATAACAGTCCGTCCGGAAATTATCGACTGTCTGCCCATGGAACTCTTTTGGGATGGTTGCAAACTTCAATTTTCTTTCTATCCGCTCACGTTGCACCTTTCCGCACTCACATTCTTTCATGAACGTGTATCCGTCTTTTTCAATCTCATAATACCCTGTATCCCTACACCTTTGGCAATCATAGATATTCTGCGGCTCCTGCGTTCCTCCGGAACCGTTCGAGTGCGCCAAGCGTAGTTCCTTCAAGCGGTCTATTGTCTGCATTGCCAGATTCCCCATTGTTTCCGGCTCCCGTGTCATCCCTTGCATTTCTCATGCCCCTCTCATTCCCATAATTTCCTTCAAGGATTTTCAACGCATTTTTTTTATTAACAATCCAGTCAAACGAACATTTCCCCCATTTGCCGGACCGCCCGGTCAGAAAATCGCTTTCCTGCACCATCAGAAAAATATTCCTCAATTTGTCGTAAGGCGAAACTGCAGGCATGAACCCCAGGCTGTCAAGCTCCGCCAAAAGCGTCCTGACCGCTCTTTTCCTTGCGTCAGACATTGCCTTGACTTCCGGAAGGTCTTTGCAGATTGAGTTAAAAGCGCACTTGATTATGTCGTACCTCAGGTTTTCCCGTTTCACTTCCTGAAATTCAGCGCCGACAATATCTATATTCCCGTCAGGGGATATAGATATATTATTATCTATTTCTTTCTCTTCTTCTTCTCTCTGTTGCGTGACTTCACGCGACATGTCACGTGACATTCCTGTGACTTCATCCGTGACGCGTTCTTTTTCTGTCGCCTGTGCACCCGGAGGGACAGGGATGCAGGAATCAGACGTTTCCAGCCCCAAAGTCTTTTTCTTTGCCCGTTCCCGCTGTTTTCTGATCCGGTTCTGCTCCCGGATTTTGTCCATCCCCTCGACATTCTGATGCCTGCCAAAATTTGTGATATAAAACCCTTTTTCGGTGCTTTCAATCATGCGGAATTTCTCAAAAGTTTTGAGTGCAAGCCGGACGGTTGCCAGCGGCTTTCCGAAAATTACAGAAAGCATTTCATCCGTGTAGGGAAATTCATCCTCAATCAAAACCAGCCCACCGGCGTTGCATTTCCCCGCCAGCGCAATGATCCGAATCCAAATAACAAGTATTGCATCCCCTTCCGGCATGGACTGAATCATCTTGATTTTTTCGTCATCGAACATATCAATCCGCAATTTTATCCAGCGTATTTCAGCCATGATAACCACCTCCAAAAAAACTATAAATATTTGCTCATAATATCACGCCTTGACTGTGGATTTTTGGTTTCCTGCTTCTTTGCCGCCGGCTCCATCCCGTCTAAGAAATTGACATCCTTTTTCATACCGGATTCCCTGGCGGCCGCAAGGTTTTTCCTGATTACGTCCTTATTGTCCGCAACCTTTGCATAAACCAGGCCAAGCCGCGCCTGTGGGTATGTAAGGCCGGAAACGCAGCAGACCGTTTCTTCGCCGTTGAAGGTCTGGAAATTATCAACCGGTGTTCCTATGGCCTTTTCAATATCGGTCATGCAGACAGAACCGGCCATTGATGCCGCAATGTATTTTACGGCCCCATCCTGCTCCATGGGCGCGAAAACGCCGTCTTTTAATGCCTGGATAATACCGGCGCTGTCTTTGCCCTTATCCCTTGCCAGAACAGCCATTCCGTGTGCTTTCAGCGTTTCCATGATTTCTGCCTTGTCAATGTTGCCCTTTACACTTTTATGCTTTTCCGGTATCTCAAGAAAAGCCGTGAAAGCATCAGCAAAAGCCGTGTTCAGCTCCAGTTTATCCCCCTTTTCGTTGTCCAGGATGAAGCAGGCTGCTGTCTGTGAAATTTCGGTCAGCTCTGAAAAGCACTCGTATGAATTGATATGGGATTTCACGCTTTCATCCGATGCCGGAATAACTGTAACCGCACCAACCGTTTTTCCCTCACCGGTCAGAAGATCAATCAGCATGGGGCCTGCCCCGGAACCCGTTCCGCCTCCGCTGGCGAAAATAACCAGCATCATATCCGCCCTGACCTTTGATTCTATTTCCCCGGCAATGTTGTCGAAGTCGTCAATAATAAGCTGCTTCGCCTTATGCCTGTCCTTGTTACAGCCTTCCCCGTCCGGAACATGGTATTTGTATTTTGCTTTTTCCAGTGTGTCCAAATCTTCCTGCGAAGTGTTGACGTAAAGCACGGGGAACCCTTTTTCCTCAAACAGCTGTCCGATGTTGCCCCCGGCCTGCCCTACTGCGATAAACGAAATCTTTTTTTTCATGATATGCCCCTTTCTTTTTCCAGCATTTCCAACCCTTCCGGCGTTATGAAAAACGTGTCAGCATGACCTTCTTTTAAGCCTTTCCCGACATATCCGGATGTTTGGAAATCTTTTATTTTCTTGAAAATAGTGTTTTCTTTCAACCCGAAATCTTCAGCCGCCGCAATTTCCCGAAGCGTCATGGAAGATAGCTTGTTTTCTGCACCGCTCTGCTTTAGGATCGAAAGGACAATAAACCCTGCTCTGTTCAAAGTTCCACCTTCCTTCCACATTTACGGAAACTCTGATTTATTCTGATTTACTCTGATAAACTCTGACGAACTCTGATAAACTCTGATTTTATCTCATCGGTTCGCTGCGCTCCGCAATAATTTGTCCGTAGGGGATGCCGCCAAGCTCCCGCAGGACATCCGGCGCCCCGCAATTGGAACAATCCTCCGTACATAGGACTGACCAGAATTTATATCCGCATTTCTGGCAGGTATTCAGCCAGAACGGGTCGGAAATCCGCGTGATTCCATCCCCGTTCGGGTATAGCCTGTTTTTATAATCAAACCTTGACATTTTGGCTTCCAGCATTTAAAATTACTAAAGGCTTTTGTTCAGGCAATAAGCCAGACAATGGGTGCAACGTGGAGGCTCAAATCTTTAGCGTTGCGCCTTTTCTTTATGCAGACGTACGGAGCGCCGGACTGGTCATGATACCGGCTGCCGGAACATAACCGTAATATTTCATTTATGACAGTACGACGATATTTCCCACGCCTCCCAGCTCTTTCTTCAGATACTCCTCTATGCTATGCACGGTCCGGAATTTCCACGCACCGCCATCCGCTTCAAACAACGCACAGGAAACGCCACACGCCCCATTTTTCATACGGAATACAAAATCAATTACCGGCTGCTCTATTTCATGGAAAGTCCGGAAAGGTTTCAGTCTGACCGGATTCGGAACGAACACATCTTCCACATTTGCAAGCCCGGTTTTAATCGTGGCCTTCTGCGTTACGCCATCATCCCCGTAATTCGCAATGGTTTTATCTTCCACATTCCCGGCTACCTGCATGACGATTGCTTTATCATCCGTCTGCTGGAACATGGACTGCATCTGAATGATGAATGATTCCTGGTCAAGAAATTTATTCAATTCGATATCGGGAACCCTTGCCTTGACATGTGCAAGCTCCCATCTGTCCATATCATCATTAAAGACGGTAACAAGCCGGACTTCCGTTTCTGATTCCACATGGACAATCATTTGCGGAAGTTCTCCGGTTCCGTTAAAATCGTATGCCATGCGTTCTTTGATATACTCCACAAGGGAAGTCAGCGTTGAAATCTCCAGTGGTCTGCACCTGCGGCAGCTGTTTACCAGTATGGGAGTATCATTATGGAAATAATAGCTTTCCCCGTTAATTTCTTCGATTTTCGGCTGCTGAAGCCCTATGATGTACTGCAATGCTTCTTTAATCATTTTCTTTTATCCTCTCTTTCTTTTTATTGTGTGCCTGCCTTTAATGCCCGCGGCATGGATGCAATTTTCGGCCGTTCGTCTTTTTCTTCCACTTCCGGCATATCGGAAAATGACATCTGCCCCGGAATCTGTTTTCCATACTCACGGACAAGCACATCACCGGTTTCTAAATTTTTACCCATTGCAAAATTCGTCTTTGCAGAAATGACACTTGCCAGTTTTGACTTCACAGAAATTTCAACTTTTGCATCATCCCGAAGTTCCGTCTGCTGGAAAGATATGTTAATCGTGATACTGCGCTTCTCACTGCATGGCGTGTTCGGATCCTGCATATTCTCAATAACCCGCGTGATTTCCCGGTCAAATTTTTCCTGCAATGTGCCGCCGGCCAGTTTTCCCAAATCAACGTGCAGCATTTTCAGATACCTCCTTTCATTAATTTTCCGCTTTCAAAAAGCCCGTCCATCATTTCTGCAAAACTTTCATTTAGGGAATCTTGTTTGATTCCTTTTCTCTTTGTCTCATTCATGCCTGCTTCTCCTCTCCCTTTCCTGTATCACTGCTTCCCTTATCAGAATCTCATCCACTTTTCTCCAGCCTTTTTTCTGCTCCTCCGGAGGAAGGAGCCTGTCATCTTCCACCTTTACCCTGCACGTCCCGAACTGGTACTCCGCTATGACAGCCAATGCCTTCCCCTCCCTTCTTTTTCCATTTCCATGGATATGGTATGCGGTACCGGCTGTCCATGATTCCGGTACCCTTTATTGCAGAATAGATATTCATATCTTCTTCTGAATGAAATATTTGCATGTTTCTCCCGCTTTTCGGCTTTTAAACCTGCTTCCGGCTACACAGTGGCCGTCACAGGTTACGGCATATACCGTTCCGCATTTAACATAATGCTGTATAAAATTACCGCAGTATTCACAGTTCTTTGGCAATTCCGCGCGGTCACTGTAACGCTCCTGAAGCTCTTCCAGCTGTGCCTTTAAGGAATTGTTTTCATATTCCAGTTCTTTTACTTTGTCTGCCAGCATTGTCTTTTCCTCCCTAATTGTGATAAAATAAAATATTATTATTATTTTCAATGTTTTACGTAGCTTAACTTCGTATTTTCTTTATTATATACGTAGCTTAGCTTCGTGTCAACACTTTTAGGAGGTTTCCATGAAGTTTAATGAACGTTTAAAAGCCGAACGCAAATCCCATAAATATACCCAGCAATATGTTGCCAATGAAATAGGTGTAACCTTACGGGCATATCAGCAATATGAACAGGGTAAATATGAACCCAATATTGAAAAATTAATTAAATTAGCAAATTTATTTGGTATTACTGTTGATTTCCTTATCTGTCGTGAGGAATAATTCCCGCAGTTTTCTTTGATGTATTCCAAATAAATCCTCTAATTTATCCCAATGCTCTATTTTCCCTTGGTAATCACCCGATTCTATCTGCTGATAAGCCCTAACTGTTATTCCAAGATATTCCGCCATCTGCTGTTGTGTCATGCCTGCCTTTTGGCGGGCTTCTTTCAGGTTCTTTCTCATTTCCTATTTCTCTCCTTCTTACAGGAACCTTTCCAGCTCCCCGTTCCTGCCGAGGCTTTCCTTTGCAAAACGCCTCTGTTTTTCTCACTTTTCGGAAAAGTGTTCCCACTGTATATTGCCGCTAAATTTTCTTGCCCCTCTCACCTTCCTGTCCTATACTGAATGCACAGGCTGCGCCAACAGCCGAGTACACAAGAAAGGAGAATGGTCACTATGGATTACAACAAATTACGCTATGATTTGGCATTGCAGACCGCCACAATACGGTTCATGAAAAATGGAAAACTCGACGCAAGCATAACTGATTCCGAGGAGCTTTTGGGAATATTCGCAGTATGCTATAAAGAAGCCCGTTCAATATCTGACCAAACAATCAGGGATTATCTTCGAGACTAGGCAGTACCATCCGCCTTGCCTGACGCATTAAATCAGCGCTCACGGACTGTTTACGCATTGTGATGTAATGTACAAACAGTCCGAAATCCTCATGCGTCATCCCTTTGTCAACGCATTTCTCATACACCTTATCAGCGAAAGACTTTATTTTTTCTGCTTTCATACTTATCTCACCCATTTCTCCTTCTTCTCCGTATTCATGAAATATACTGATATGTTAAAAATCTGACCGATTTTTATTTCAATGTCTACAACAGTGCAAAAATTCAAATTGAACACCATTAGGAACAATACAGATTAAATTTTTTCTTGTGCGGCTACCGAATCGATTTCACTTAAAGTGGCTTCAAGTACCCACCTGCAGTCACACACAGAAAAACCATATGTTTTCAGAAGTTCTATCACCTCAAACATTGCCTTTTTTCCGATTCATCCAAACTCTTTCCCTTGATGCTTATTGGTTCAAATCCAAAAATCATGCTCTCACCTCCTCCTGCATCTGCTGCTGTGTCATGCCTGCCTTTTGGCGGGCTTCTCTCAGGTTCTTTCTCATTTTCTGTTCCTTTCTGTCCGGTACCCTTCATGCAGCGCACGGCTTTTCACCGTGCACCACTATACGAAAGAAGGTTCTGGCCCTGCGGTGCCATGCACCGCATGAAAGGTACCGGATTGTTTTTTCCTTGTTTCCCCCTTATAATGCTGGTACAGGCTGTTGCCGCAGCCTAGTACGAAAGAAAGGAGAATCGCCTATGTTTTTCTTGCCTGCTCCGGTGGGAATGCTTTTTTCTGATTTCCCTACAGAAGTATCCATGTACACTATTTCCGGCTCACATACCTGTAAAGGCTTTTACGACAACATGGAAAAATACATTGTTTTTCCCCTAAATGACTGTCCGGAAATTGTAAAAGGAACTGAAATCAAATCCCAGGATGGTTCTGTTTTTGTTGCAAAAAGCATTGAGACCGGCGGAATGGGCACCAAGGCTGATGCACTGGTAGTCCATGTTTAACTATCAGCTGGCCGTTATCATTCTGCGGCCAGCTGCTTTATTTCATCCTGTACTGCAGTGCCATATCTCATCTTATTTCCCAAATTAATGTATGCAGATTTCGATAACTGGGCGAAACTCCCTAATATCTCCAGTATATTTCCTTCTGTCCGCTCCGCATCTATGGAAAAACAAAATTCACACTTTGAGCCATCAGTTAAAGTTTTCGAATATCTTATTTCTGCTTTTTTGGCATTATCAGCAAAATTTATTCCCATTTTCTTCCTTCTCCTTTATCAGACAATTTTTAATTTCGGAAAAGTGTTCCCACTATATAAAGCCTCCACCATGCAGTTTATCAGCGTTGTCTTTTCCCACCATCCCCCTTATACTGTTTGTACAGGCACCCGCCAGTGCCGAGTACATATGAAAGGGGGACTTTATATATGGCACAAATGTTTCGTATTGACTTATCCTCGCTCCCTACCCATAAAGAGCGCTATGAGGTTCGTAATATCCTTGATTGTCATGGCTTCGATATCAGTGAACATTGGATATCTATAGATGAAACACACAAAACCATTGATTATCTTCAGGCATTTTGGGGTTATACATCCTCACCCAAATTCCCTGTACTTCCAAAAGAAGTCAAAATCACTTCTTTATAACTCTTGTGACAATATATGGAAAGCCCGCTTCGTAATCGATAATAATGCGGGCTTTTCTTACCCCGTCCGATTCACATTTTAATATGGCATCAATTCCTAATACTCTTCTCATATTTCCTGTATTTCCGGATATCCAAAAGCCTTTTCTGACTTTTTTATTTGAAATTCCAAAGTGCCCCAATACCTCCTGAACCTCTTTTTCTTCCATACCTTCTTTACCTCCCACCTAAGTCTGCTTCAAGGTATGCATCCCTGATTGATTTTTTAGCCAAATTAATCATATCCTCTACATATTTATCAATTATGTTTAACGTTACTTTCGAAGATATATTGCAGCAGATTACAGAAACGATAGTTGCTGTAACTGCTGCCACTATAGCCGTTTGCATTTTTTCTCACCTCTCCCCTGTTGTGCTGTTTTCGTTTTTCCCATTAATCGTTCCATTTGTCCTTGCCTTTTCTCCCCATCCCCTCTTATACTGTATGTACAGGCACCCGCCAGTGCCGAGTACGAAAGAAAGGGGGATTTCTATGTCTGATTACATTCCTGAACCCACAATAAAAACTGTTTGTAAAGATAGCCGATATAATTTCAAACTAGTCATTTATGCTTACCGCAAACTTTCACATTCAGAGGCTAATTTCATATATCAGCAATATCTTTCCGAAAACCACTTAAAATGTCCGCCACGCGACAAAACTGTTATTGTCAAAAAGTTTCTTGAATAGTTTCTTTTAACACTTTAATAAAATGCCATGCTTCCTGTGCCCCACGTAACGATATGCAACCATCGTTGCCGGGGCGTATCGCAATTATTTTCTTTTTCAAATCAAGTTCTATGCACCATAATGTTTTCATTTTCTTTATTTCTTCCAAATCTACTTCTGGTACCTTCTCTGACAGTTCTATTGCACTTTCCACTTTCTCGCCTCTCTTTTCCCATTATGATAAGGAATGCACTCGTTTCTAATCCTAAACAGAAACCTTTTGATGTCTTTTATATTCACGGGGTTCTAATTTTTCACATACAGCAGAGAAGTTTTCATGGTTCACTATTCTGTTTATGTCCCCCTCTATCTCTGCCAGTACAGCAACGATTAACCCAATATGCATTTTCTGGCCATATTCTTTCACTGTTTTAAGAACCTCATTATATAAAATATCACGCTCATTTAATTCTCCCATCCTTCTCACATCCTTCTTTTCATGACTTTTTTCCCATAAAGAGCGAAATGATTTCTTTCTTTTTTCATCAACTTCCCGCTGCCATGCAGTATTTCCTGTTAGACTGTATGCATTTCCTTCTTTCATCTCTTCACCATTTCTATCCGCCTCTTATTCGCTTGCAGCTTCCAACTTTATATCCGTTCCACATGCCCTTGCCATCCCAATAACAATCCCGATGTTTACCCCGCTTTGAAACTTCAGGAGACCTTCCATGAACTCTTCATCCGTTTCTGCCAGTGCTTTTCCTATCTCCATCAAATTCTTTTTATCCTTTGCAGTTACCATCACCGACATAATGTTCACCTCACTTTCCAATTACGTTTTATCGCTTTGTATTATTAAAATACTACATAGAAGTATTTTTGTCAATATTTTTTTATTGCAATGCAATATTTTTTATGTTATATTCCATTTAGGAGGTGATACTTTGGAAAATATAGGTGAAAGAATTAAATTAATCAGGCGACACCTAAACTTAAACCAAACAGAATTTGGCTTACCAATAGGCTTAAAGCAGGCTACTGTTGGGCAAATGGAAAATGGTTCCCGCAACGTTACAGAACGTTCCATCATTTTTATTTGTGAAAAATATAATATAAACGAAACATGGCTTCGCACAGGTGAAGGAAATATGTTCGTAGAACTTCCTCCTGAAGATGAAGTAGCTGCCGCTATATCAGAGGTTCTAGAAGATATAGAGTGTAAAAACGCCATGTATACCCTGATTAAAGAATTTTTAATTAACTACCAAAAAAGCGATACAAAAACAAAAAATGCACTGGATACATACCTGAATAATGTATTGAATGGATACAAAAAAAGAAAAGAAGGCAATTAAACCTTCTTTTTTCTTTGACATTTTATCCCACATTTTTTATACTATACAATAATCTAATATAAGAAAGGGGATTCTATTTATGGATAATAATTTAGACAAAAAAATCATTTCTAAATTTTTTCTCCGCACATGGTTCATTGGAATTGTATTTGCTTTATCTGCTCTTCATCCAATATTTTTTATTGCCGGTTCCATTCTTGCATTTATTCAACACATACTTTTTAAACCTTATATTGAAAAATATGGAAAATGTGAAGATATAGATACTAATCTAGAATATCTAGAAAAAGAGCACAAAGGACACCTGAAAAAGCTTGATGAAGATTATGAACAGTATCGCCAAGAATTACAAGATTCTTACTCCGTCTCTGCCCAACAAATTGAGCAGGAAAAAGAAAGTCTTCGCAAAGTCCTGAACGAACTCAATGATAAAATAGAGAGTACTAGAAACGAATTGGAGAATCTTCAGGCAGAAGTCATTGTTGAACACTACAAATTTTCTGATTACGACGGACTTGCCTCCGAAGACTGTAAAAATAAACTTGCTTTACTAAAAAATGAAGAACAGGATTTTATTAAATCCGGCAAAGCACTTGCTCTTCATTCTGACAAACCTAAAAAAATAACCAACGATTACTCAAAACAAATACTTCGTTGCTTTAATTCTGAATGTGATAATGTGTTAATCAATTTATCATCAAAAAATATTGACAATATGAGAAGCAAAATAATGAAATCATTTGAAACAATAAACAAAATATTTGCTGTAAATGAAATTTCAATTCAGAAAAAATTATTAGAATTAAAATTAGAAGAACTGAATTTAGTTTATACTTATGAGGTAAAAAAGGAGCAGGAACGCGAATTACAAAAAGCCATAAAAGAACAAATGATTGAAGAAGAAAAAGTCCGACGCGAAATCGAAGCCCAAAAAGCTAAAATAGAAAAAGATTTGATGCAATGTTCCAAAGAAATAAACAAGCTCATGACGTATTTACAAAAATCTCAAAATGACACTGAAAAACAACTATATATTGATAAAATCAAAGAATTAGAAGAAAAAATAAAAGAATTAGAACAATCAAAATCATCAGTTCTTGAAAGGGAGATGAATGCAAAAGCCGGCTTTGTCTACATAATTTCCAATATAGGTTCCTTTGGTGATAATGTATATAAAATAGGTATGACAAGACGCTTGGAACCAATGGACCGTATCAAAGAATTAAGCAGTGCATCTGTTCCTTTTGAATTCGATGTTCATGCAATGATTTTTTCCGACGACGCTCCTTCTCTTGAAACAGCACTCCACCAGCATTTTGAAAAGCAAAGTGTAAACCGAGTTAATCTACGTAAAGAATTTTTTAAAGTTTCTTTAGATGAAATTGAACAGATTGTAAAAGATAACTTCAATAATACAGTTGAATTTACAAAAATACCAGTTGCAAAGGAATATCGACAAACACTGAGTATTCTGAACTCTGAACAAGTTTCTTAATAAAAAGGAAAAGCCCCTTACCGGCTTTTCCTTTTTTCAATGTGGCGCTTCAGCAACGTATATATCTGGCTCAGGAATATGATGTCATCATCCCCTATCTCTTCCAGCAGTTCCGCCACTCTTCTTTTGTAGTCCATGTAATTCCCCGCTTCCCCTTTCCTTCTTTTTTCTGCCTATAATTTAGCATATTTTTCCACTGCATTCCATGCTTTGGAAAATATTTCCCGATATCGGGAAATATGAAGGATGGGTATTGACAAATACATATTTCAGTTGACGGTGCGCATATTATATTCTATAATAACACTGTCAGATGGATTTATTCCAAACTGTGCCTACAGGGCATCAAAAGAGGCCGTAATTATTATAACAATCATCATGTGTACACCAATAGAAAACCCCCGGACAAAATTCCGGAGGTTTTCTTTGTATTATTTTGTTATATCCTTAATGACTGGCCACATGCATACGTAATAGACTATTCTTCTGCCAACTCTTTATTCACTCTCATGCTGCTTTGACATAATATCCCTTATCTTTGCATCATTCTCCTGCATTCCTTTTACCATTTCAATCATAGTCCGTTCTTCATCAACTGGAAATAAATGCTCTGCTATAATTTTGGGAACCACCAGCAAAGCCGAAATAATTCCCGCCACTCCACCAGCGACGGCACCAATATCAGATATGCTTCCCGTCCCCGAAACAGCTACATAAGAAATTATCCCTATTCCTACCGCTACCAACAGGATAAACAATACCATCGTTATTATAAAAAATACAAGCTTGTACTCATCTTTTTGTTTTGCTTTCTCTGTATATATTGCAATGTAACTACTCAGAAGATCCGTATACAGCTTATTCCTGCTATCATATTCACCATCCCCGTCCCATCTTCTCACTGTCTGATTCATGGATTCATCATTTGTACCAAATATTGAACCCGCATTTTCTTCCAAAACGGAGTCATGAAGCACCTGTAGCAAATCCTGATTGCTAAAATTATCCGCCATTCCTTCCCCCCTAGAATAACTTTAGCTGCTTAAGCCTTACCTCTGCCGCAGCCTCACTTACTAAAAATATATCTGCTATTTCTTTTACCAGCATAAGCCCCGGCATCTTATACAGGGAACGTCCCTCTATTTCCCTCACCGCAAACCGCATGATATCTTCCGGCATCAGCACATTAGCGGCAAAAAAATTGGCCTCCGACTCTACCCTGTCTATCCTGCTTCCTCCCTGAACGGTATCCCTGTGTGCATACAGCTTTCCTTCATCCCTATGCAATACATAATGCGCCAGCTCATGTGCAATGGTAAACCGTCTCCTCGCCGGATTCTCCATTAAATTAATCAATATAAATTTCTGTGCATTTTCATAGCGTTCCCAAGGTTTATCATCCACTATAATCAGGCCTGATACATCACTCTTTAAATACGTCTCAAAAACTTTTATTCCCAAATCATTGCAAATCTTTATGATTTCAACAGGAGCCGAATTGATATTATGTTTCTTGCAAAACTCTTTTGCCTTTTTTTCTATTATCCCATATTCCATACCAATCCCTCCTTCCTTAGTTATATTATACCATGGCTCAAATATTGGTTCAACATCCAACCCCTAATAATTCCTTCTTGGTATCCGTATTAAATATAATTTTCACGGGTATATTGCAAGAATGGTTTGCATATGCTATAATGCCGTTAGGCAAAAGGATTTGAGTGCTCATGAAGCATAACAAAGAGTGAACCCCCGGAAGTATTCCCAGTACTTTCGAGGGTTCTCCTTCTTTTACGGAGAAGTCAACCGTTTGGGTTAGGTTACCGACTACTCATCACCGTCTAACCTAATGAAACTCCTGCCAAGTCTGATTTTCATTCCCCCATCCCTTTCTGCATCAATGTCGGAAGATTTTACCGCCCCATTCGGATATACTCCCACAACCGCTTCTCCCGACCGGCACCCTAATCCCCGCTTTCCTTTCGCGCAAACAGGTACCCGCTTAAAGTAAACAACAGTGTCTTCACTATCTCAATTACATTGTCCGTTACCCGGCTGGCATCGTTTTTCAGCACGACACCAACAATGGTTTCAATCACATATATAATCAGGAGAAACACAAGGCATCCAACTATCAGGCGGAATGCGCTGAAGTATCTTTTATCCTTCCTCTGCTTTTCCTTTTCTTCCGCTTTCAGCTTGAATTCTTCCAGCCTGTCCACTGACGATTCCCGGTCAAGCGGTTCCTCTTCCTCCGTTTCCGCTGCCCCGTAGAGGAACCCAAAATCATCATCCATCACTTAACAAATTCCCCCTCAGTCTTTATCTCCTCATCAGAAAGGAACTCACTGCCCTCGACCGCCGCCTTGTACCATGCCGTTCCATTCCTGTGTGTCATCTGCGACAGCACTATCCCGTCATATGCCTTGTAAACATCCCATACATAATCAAGTGTCTGGCGGAAGACGGAAGACGCATCCTCATTTACCACATAAACGGCGCCATCCGCCTCCATGGCATATTCCCTTATCGCATTTGCTTTCCTGTGCTTGAAAGCATCATAAATACTCCTCAGAACAGGACCGTATTTCCAGACCTCAAACCTTTCACTGAACAGGGAATTCCCCGTTCTTTTCAGATATTCCTTGTATACAATATAAACCAGTTTCTGAAGCTTCATAGGCGTAACATCAATATCTTCCGCAAATGCCCTTTTCAAAACAGTATTTCCCACACTGATTGCCGATACCATACTGCCACCACCCTTCCACCCTTTTGTAATATAATATTATCATGAAAACACATCCGTGTCAATTTATTCGAACATACATTCTCCTTTCATATCCCCCGGTCCATACAGGAAAAACAACATCCTACCTGTCATACTCCGACCTGACCAGTTCCCTGAACGTCACCCCCATTCCCCTGCATATCTTCTCTACCTCATCGATGGTCGGGGACACCCGGCCATTTTCAATATTGTTCAGCGTGGTCTTCCCCAGCCCCGTCATCTTCTCCAGTTCCACCAGTGTAATTCCCCTTTCGTGCCTTATCTTCCACAAAAGGATTTCTGCCATGTACCACCTCCATGGTTATATAGTAACCCACATACTCCCTTCTTTGTACTGGCAAATCAAGGAAGACGGGCAATACCCGCAACCATCCCCATTTTTTTATTGACTCCAAAGCAGCATACAGTATAGTATATATAATCATAAAACAACAGCACATGAACCAAGGAGGATGCCATGAAACAGAACCAGCCACCACAATACTGCGCCTACCTGCGCAAAAGCCGCGCGGACCGCGACGCCGAACTGCGCGGGGAAGGGGATACGCTCGCACGCCATAAAAGGCTCCTGGCGGAACTCTCCGCCAAGATGAAACTCCCCATCCGGAAGTTTTATGCCGAAGTGGTTTCCGGCGACACCATCGCCGACCGCCCCGTCATGCAGGAACTCCTCCGTGACGTGGAGGCCGGACTGTGGGCAGGCGTCTTTGTCGTGGAAGTGGAAAGGCTTGCCCGCGGCAACACGCGCGACCAGGGAATCGTCTCCGACCACTTCAAGTACTCCGGCACGAAAATCATAACCCCAATCAAAACGTATGACCCGGAAAACGAGTTCGATGAGGAATATTTTGAATTCGGTCTTTTCATGGCACGGAGGGAATACAAAACCATCAACCGCCGTCTCCAGCGCGGCCGCATCGCATCCGTGAAGGAAGGGAAATACATATCCAGCACCGCGCCCTACGGCTATAAGCGGGTCAGGGTACAGGACGGGAAAGGATATACGCTTGAATTTGAGGAAAAAGAAGCAGAAGCGGTCCGCATGGTTTTTGACTGGTACTGCAACGGAGTCATCCTCGAAGACGGGAGCCATGTGCGGCTCGGCGCCGACGGCATCGCCCGCCGTCTTGATTCCCTCGGCATCCGTCCCCGGATATCATCCCACTGGTCAAGGGCCACCATCAGGGATATGCTCCAAAATCCCACCTACTGCGGGGACGTGCGCTTCGGATACCGTGCATGTGTGAAGGACATCCGGGACAGCAGGGTCACGCAGTCACGCAGAACCAATGAGAACTGCCAGTTCAATCCCGGAATCCATCCTGCCATTATCAGCCGTGAACTCTTTCAAAGGGCACAGGAAATAAAGACCGAGAACCGGAAATATACGGTTCCTTCCCCCACTGCCCTGCAGAATCCCCTTTCCGGCCTTATATACTGCAAAAAATGCGGCTCGATGATGACTCGGCTCGCGCCCAACAGCCGCAACAGGTATGCCACGCTCAAATGTCCGAATAAGTACTGTGGCAATGTTTCTTCCCCCATTTTTCTTATTGAGGAACAGATTATCTCCTTCCTGGAAGAATGGCTGGAAGATTACCAGGTTGTCCCACAGCCTTCCGACTACAGTTCCCCCGTTGACAGGGAAATCGAACGGCTCGAAGCTTCCATCAACAGCACCGACGCCGAACTTGCAAAACTGCATGGCCAGCTTGACAGAACCTTTTCCCTGCTGGAACAGGGAATCTATACACCGGAAATCTTTCAAAAAAGGCAGCACTCACTAAACCATGAAATAGAAGGGCTGACACAGCTAAGTGAAAAATATAAGATAGAGCTGGAAAAGTATGAGGAATTAAAGTATTCCGACGAGCAGTTTGTACCACGTATCATCCGTCTGCTTGAAGTGTATCCTTCCAGTGGCCCCGCGGCCAAAAACGAACTCCTTAAGGAAGTCATCGACCGGATTGAATACCTTAAGGAGCAGCCAAACCGCCGCGGCGGGCTTAATAATGCAAGTTTCGAACTGACCATACACCCAAAACTTTCCCACTAATTACTTATGGCTTGCGTGGGGATATACATACGGTCCGCCCATGGCCGTCGCGCCCATCCACAAAGTCCGCGAAGTCGTAAACTATGCCCTCACCCGGATTCCCCCGGAAAAAATTAACCTCGGTATCCCAAACTACGGCTATGACTGGACACTCCCCTATGAACAGGGTGTCAGCAAAGCACGTACCATCAGCAATACCGAGGCCATTGAAATAGCCATAGCCAATAACGCCGTTATTCAGTTTGATCAGACCGCAATGTCCCCTTACTTCCATTATGAACTGGACGGTCTCACCCATGAAGTATGGTTTGAAGATGTGCGCAGCCTGCGGGAAAAATTCTCACTCATACAGGAATATAACCTGCGGGGTGCGGATTACTGGCAGATTATGAATTTATTCCGTGCCAACTGGCTGCTGCTGGCAGATACTTTCTATATTTCAGGAACATAATCTTCTCTAATCCGGGCCGATACCGTATCATCCTGCCTCTTCCGAATGATCCTCCTCCTGCAGACGCATACCCGCGGTACTTGTAACCGGAAGGGAAAATACAATGGACTTCGCTTTGCTTCCCATACCCGCCTGTTCCATAATTGCTTTCATAATCGCATTTTTATCCTTTGTTTTCGTTACAATGAAAATCATTTCCTTTTCCGCCGCGATGGAGACGCCGAGAAACTTTTCCGCTTTCTCCATCCCTGTCCCTTTGGCATTGAGAACCGTACCGCCTCCGGCTCCCTGCTCCCTTGCTGCATCCATTACCAGATTATTGTAACCCTGATTTGCTATTACGATAATCAGTTCATATTCCGTATCCTTCAATACAGTCTCCTCCTCTTTTTCAAAATCCTGCTCCATCGTCAAAAACTGCAGCGCCTTTTTTCCGCCTATGCTGGACATTGGAATGAGGAAAGCAATCCCGGTTCCCGGCACATCTATATTCATCTCTTTCTGCAGTCCCTTTTTCAGTTCCTTCCAGCGCTCCCGTGTTACAACAGAAAGCATCACGGCTTTTTCCGTTGCCTCCAGCCCGAAATAATCCAGCATCTCGCTGTTTGCAGTTCCCGTTCCCAATGTGCTCAGAATCAGATTCTGCCCATGCTTCTTATAAAACGTCAGCATCCTGGAGCCTATACTTCGGTTCGCAATCGTTACCATCATATATACCTTACTCATACTGGATTCCTTTCTTTATTCCAATTCCAGTCCCGCATCTGCCTCCCGGTACCGTTTCGGCAGAACAATTTCCGTCCGTACTTCATGTCCGTAAATTGTTCTGGGCACTGTCCGGCAGCTGCTGTTTATTCCAGTTCCGCATCTGCCTCCCGGTACCGTTTCGGCAGAACAATTTCCGTCCGTACTTCATGTCCGTAAATTGTTCTGGGCACCGTCCGGCAGCTGCTGTTTATTCCAGTTCCGCATCTGCCTCCCGGTACCACATCGGCAGAACGCATTTCCTACAATTCTATAATCTCATCATCCCCCAGCAGTTCAAACGCTGCCTGTGCACCGGACATTTCCACTGCAAATGCACCTGCAGTACGTCCCATCCGCGCAGAGCGGATTCTGCTCGCCAGCCCTAATATCTGTATGGTAATCAAAGGTGTCATCGCAACCATGGCCACTACGCCAAAAGCATCCGTTACAATATTTCCCCCTACGCTGACGCAGGCTCCCATGGCAAAAGGAAGCAGGAAGGTAGCTGTCATCGGTCCCGATGCCACGCCGCCGGAGTCAAAAGCAATCGCCGTAAAAATCTTAGGTACGAAGAAAGAGCCAAGCAGCGCAATGGCATACCCCGGAATAATGAACCAGAGAATCGAAATACCGGTCAGCACACGAATCATCGCAAGTCCAAGCGATACGGCCACACCTATGGACAGACTCATTCCCATCGCACCCGCAGACACCGCTCCCGAAGTAATCTCCTCTACCTGCTTTGTCAGCACATAAACCGCCGGCTCCGCCCGTACGATAAAGTAACCAATCAGCATACCGACAGGCACGATGACCCACCGGTAAGGAAGCGCCGCCATCACCTGTCCCAGATAATTTCCTGCCGGCATGAAACCAACATTCACTCCGGTAAGAAACAATACCAAACCCACATATGTATAGACAAGACCTATCCCGATACGAATCAGCTTCCTCTGACTCAGTCCTTTGAATATAAGAAGGAAAATTCCGAAAAACAAAATAATCGGCAGAATGGAAAGCGCCATCTCTTTCATATAAGTAGGAAATCCATGGGCAAACAAATCCCATAATTCCACCGAAGTATCGATATCCGGCATCGTCGGGGGTTCATAAGCCCCTCCCTGCGGATGATAAATCAGTCCCAGTACCAGTACGGAAAGAATCGGCCCGATGGAACAAAGCGCTACCAAACCGAAGCTGTCATCCGATGCATGTTTATCGCTTCGTATTGCAGAAATACCTACACCAAGCGCCATAATGAACGGCACTGTCATCGGCCCCGTCGTTACACCGCCGGAATCAAAGGCAACCGCCAGAAAATCCTTCGGAACGAAAAGTGCAAGTACAAATGCTGCTCCGTAAAAAACCAGAAGCATAGGCGGCAGCGGAACCGCAAACAGCATACGCAGCAGAGCCACCACCAAAAACATCCCTACCCCGCCGGCTACTGCTAGAATCAGCGCCATATTGGGAATGGACGGCACCTGCCCTGCCAGCACCTGCAAATCCGGTTCCGAGACGGTAATGATAAACCCCATTACAAATCCCAGAAACACCATGACTGCCAGATTCTTTGACTTTGTCATACAGGTACCGACCCGTTCGCCCATCGGCGTCATGGAAAGTTCTACGCCCAAAGTAAAAAACATCATTCCGATAATCAGAAGCACGGCTCCCGCCAGAAACGCCAGCAGGATTCCCGGCGACACCGGGGCTATGGTAAAACAAAGCACCAGTACAATACCGATAATCGGAAGCACGGCCTCTAATGCCTCTTTTAACTTCTCCTGTAATTTTGTACGATACAGTCTCAAATTTTCACCGCCTATCCACGTTCCTCAATATTCCTGTATTCGCGTTCCGGCATGATGCTCTTATATGCCGGACGAATAATTTTATCCACATTAATCAGCTCTTCCAGCCTGTGCGCACTCCATCCGACGATACGCGCCATGGCAAAAATCGGAGTATACAGCTCCAACGGAATATCCATCATACTGTATACAAAACCGCTGTAAAAATCCACGTTGGCGCTGACACCCTTGTAAATATTCCGTTTCTCCCCGATGACCTGCGGCGCCAGCCGTTCTATCATGGAATACAGCCTGAAATCTTCATCCCGTCCTTTATTTAACGCTAATTTTTCTACGAAGCTTTTGAAAATCGTTGCCCTTGGATCAGAAATAGAATATACCGCATGTCCCATCCCGTAAATCAGACCGCTCTTGTCAAATACTTCTTTATTCAACATCCTGGCAAGATAATCCCTGACCATATCTTCATCTTCCAAATCCTTCACGTTCTTCTTGATATTCGCCATCATTTCAACGACTTTGATATTTGCGCCGCCATGCTTCGGCCCCTTTAAGGAAGACAATGCCGCCGCTATAACCGAATACGTATCGGAGCCGGAAGATGTGACGACTCTCGTAGTAAACGTGGAATTGTTTCCGCCGCCATGCTCCATATGCAGAACAAGCGCGATATCCAGCACCTTAGCCTCCAGTTCCGTATACTTCATATCCGGCCGCAGCAGACGCAGAATGTTCTGGGCCGTTGAAAGCTTCGGGTCCGGCCTGTGTATGTATAAACTGTCATCTCTGTCATAGTGGTTGTATGCCTGATATCCATATACAGAAAGCATGGGGAATACGCTGATTAGCATGATACACTGCCGGAGCACATTGGGGATACTCAGGTCCGCCGCATGTTTATCATAAGATGCCAGCGTCAGCACACTCTTGGTCAGGGAATTCATGATATCCTTACTGGTCGCTTTCATGATGACATCCCTCGTAAAGTTCGTCGGAAGCGTCCGCATCATACTGAGCATTTCCTTGAATTCCGCCAGTTCGCTTTTTTTCGGAAGGTCCCCATATAAAAGCAGATAAGCAATTTCCTCGAAACCGGACCGGTGTTCAAATCCTTTTACCAAATCCATCACATCATATCCGCGGTACAGCAGCCGTCCCTCACAAGGCACACGTTTTCCATCCACCATCTCCGACGACTTTATGAAAGAAATATTCGTAAGCCCTGTCAGCACACCTTCTCCGTTCATATCGCGAAGTCCGCGTTTCACGCCGTACTCCGCATATAAGGCCGTATCGATGTTGTTGTTCTCCACGCAGATATCTCCGTATTTTTTTGTATAGTTTTCCAACATTTCTTTTTTACTGTTCTTCATTTCAAGTCACTCCTTTTCTGCTTTGATTTACTTTGCCAGTCATCCCTTTGCCAATTCTTCATCTATATTGCGGGCAATCTTACCAGCCACCTGCCGCATGACCCGCTTCTCCTCTTCTGTAATATCCCGATAAATGGCTTCCATAAGCCTTTTTCGAAGTTCCGCCAGTTCCGCACACACCGGTTCCGCCGCTCCCGTCAGTCTCAGATGGACGCACCTCCTGTCCTGCGCGTCCGGACTGCCCGTCAGATAACCGCACTCCATCAGATGTTCAATGGCGCGGGAAACATGTGCCTTGGAAAAATATTTCATTTCCACGATATCCCTCGCCGTATCCCATTCGCCTTGTTTCAGGAACAGAAGTATCTCGATTTCGATCTTATGAAGACCGTAATTCACCGTAATGAAATTGCTCATCTTTTCGTAAAGTTTTTTAAACTGCTGCCCATATAGCAACGCTTCAAATTCAGTATCCACATCCAGCCCTCTTATTCGTTCATAATCAAACAATCCACTTATGAACTGTTTACTTTTAAACTATATTCTCATATTTTTTGTTTTATGTCAAGCTTCCGCCAGTTAAGATTATGTTAAAGAAGTATAAAAACTATTTTCACATCTGCTGACGCCGCTTATAATAAAGCCGTTTTAAATGCATTATGAATAAATATCACGAACGGAGGAGTTTATTATGAACATCGGAATTTTATTGATTGCGCTTATCGGAGGCGCTGTAGGCGTTGCCGCCACTTTTTATCTCGTTATCAGTTTCCCTGCAGTCATTATATGGAAAATATACCGCAGAATCAGTAAGGGAATCCCCATGACCATGTAAAAGATGAACCGGGCAGGGAAAAACATTTCCCTGCCCCCCAGACTAAAGACATGCCTTGATTTTCTCTATCATCTCTTCGTATTCTGCTTCACTCAGGTATTTTTTATCGGGATTCATCTGGAATGTCCCGCCCCATTCATCCTGGTCCCTGTACTTCGGTACCAGATGCATATGTAAATGGCATCCGGTATCGCCGTATGCGCCGTAATTAAGTTTATCCGGCGCAAAAGCCTTATGAATAGCCTTTGCCGCTTTCGTCACATCCGCAAAGAAACGGTTTCTTTCTTCCTCACTGATATCCACGATTTCGCTGACATGATCCTTATAAGCCACAATACATCTGCCGGGCTTGCTCTGCTCTTTAAATAAAATCAGTTGGCTCACATCCAAATCACAGATTTTAATACCGAACTTTGCCAGCGGTTCTCCGCCGGCACAATATCCGCAATTACTGTCTTTCACTTCGTTTTCCCTCCGTTTTCTTTTTCATGAAATGGTTGTATCTGTCATTATCTTACAATTATTCATGCACCGTGTCAAACCTCATCTTCCGTTTATCCCCTGAAAATACTTCATCAGTATTTCTTTGATATAATAATACCTCCGCACATAGGAATTCTCTACCTGTATCAGTTCGAATCCATGTTCCCTGCATACGGCATTTTTCCTCCTGTCCTTTTCCCTCACATATTTGTTTTCTTCCTGTTCCATTCCGCCCAGTTCAATTGCCAGTATCGGCGTCTTCTCTTTATTGCGCTCCCTTTCATACACTACGAAATCAAACCGCCCTGAGCGGAACAGGTCAGGGTATCTGCCCTCCCCGCCCAGAATATCGCTGATGCCGACGTCCTTGCGCACCACGCATCTTCGCTGTGTATTCAGTACATTATCCAATGCATGGTTCAATGTGGACAGAAATGCCTCCTCCGTCTCGCTGCTATAAGGTTTAATGCCAAGCGCACGGGAGGCGCTGCCTCTCGGCGTCACTTCCGATGTACCGTTCGTCCGTACATATTGAACCAGTTCATAAAGGTCATCCTGCCCTTCCCCGTGCAGCCGTTCCAGCACATCCCGGTTGGAAAGGATTACCAGCTGCTCCTTTGCACGGGAAGTGGCCACATTGATGAGTTCCTTATTGTTTTTCAGCCATCCGTAAGTCGCATGTCCCGTCTGCTCCGTCAGCGCCAGCGAAAAAAGCACCACATCCTTTTCATCTCCCTGAAAAGCATGTACCGTACCGCAGGTCACATGCTCCATTCCGTTCTTTTTCAGTACATCGTTTATCAAGTCCTTCTGATTGGCAAAAGGTGTTATAACACCTATATCCTTATCCCTGTTCGCTTTTGCAAATTCCAGTATTTCCTCTGCTTCTGCAGGCGACGTATTCCTCCGGCCGGAAATATTATCAGGAATATCCTTAAATATCAGCGGCTGCTCTTCCCCGCTGATGCTGTCTATGACCAGCTTGTTATTATAATATTTCCGGTTATTGAAATGGATAATCTGCCTGTTGCACCGGTAATGATGGCTGAGCAAAACCTCTTCGCTGACCGGGTCGCAGGAAAGATACGTCTTATAGACCGAGTTCCTGATATAATCATATTCCTCCGTCACTCCATAAATCCTGCGCAGCTTCGCATTATCGATTCCGCCCAGCAGGATTACCGGGCTGAGCTGCTGCGGGTCCCCTACCAGCATCAGATTCTCTCCCCGTATAATCGGGACAAGCGACACCGCAATATTCCCCTGGCTCGCCTCATCCATAATCACCATATGGAAATGCGTGCCCGGTTCCCCGATTTTGTGGGAGGAGATGGAAGTCGTCGCAATCACCGGAAAAATCCTTTGGAATTTTTTCAGATTTTCATTGTTCCTGATATATGCATTAAACGCCTTTACCTTTTCCTTTTTATCCTCACAATAAACGATTTCCAGCAAATCCTCGTTCTTGGGTTCTTTCAGCCGCTGAATATATTTGGCGGAAGTATAGTACAGATATTTCCGGAATTCCCCCTCGTCCTCAAACACCAGCCCCAATGCCTCTTCATCCGTGATTTCTCCTATGCTTTCCAGCTTCTTCCTTACCTCGGCCAACTGTACTCCCTGTAGCTGCGTCTGAAATGTGAGATGTCTGTTTTCCTCCATCAGTTTTTTGATAGCCTCTTCCTTTTCCAACAGTTCCAGACGTTCCTCATGCCGCATCAGCAGTTCCATCAGTTTCTGCGTACGGATTACCTTATCTTCCTTATTCCGCTCCAGCGTACTGTCATAGATTGCAACATCTTTTACCTGTTCATACAGTTTCTTTATGTAGTCCAAAGCCTCTAAAACCCGGTCGTCACTGCCCAGCCGTATCATCGGGAACGGAATCATCCCTTTGTTCCGGTAGGGAATGTTCTGCAGCTTTTGACAGACACCGTCTATGGGATGGTTATTATAGGAGACAAACAGCACTGTCCTTTCGTTAAAAAACGCCGTCACGATTGTATTGACAATGGTATTCGTCTTCCCTGTGCCGGGCGGTCCCTGGATGTAGGCCAGCGGATACTTCATCGCGTTGTGGATAGCCAAAAGCTGGTCCAGATTAATCTGCTTATTCAGCAATGCAATCGGATAATTTTTCCTCCTGTCCGCCTGTTTCAGCATATCACCGAAAAAAGCCCTGACAGGATAGGTCACGGTATCCGTCTCATACATTTTGTGGATTGCCTCATATTCACTGTTCAAATCCAAAATGATATCCCTTCCTATGGCAATCAGATACGGCATATCATCCACGCCCGTTATCTGCGGGTTCGTAAGTGTAATCCTGTCCTTAATGATTTCCTCGTTCTTTTCAAAATCCTCCAGCAGTTCGTAATCCTCCGCATCAAGGAAGCGCCGTACACTCTGCTTTACTCCGTTTATGGTAAATTCCGTACAGATTGTAACTTCCTCCTCTTTTCTGAGGCTGCGCTGCTTCACATCCAGCCGCAGTTTCCGGTAAGCCAGCACATACAGCCCCTGCTTCGTATTCACGCTTAATACATTCAATGCCAGCTGTTTCATTCTCCGGTTCCGGTTTCCCTGCCTAGCCCCTGTTTGGAAATGACTTACAATCTCCCGGAACTGCTCCGGGTTCAGGTTATACTGTCCGTTCCAGTCTCCATCCAGACAATGAATCAATGCATAATCCGTCTTATAAGGCGTTGCATCCAGTTTATTGCAGTCCGCCAGATAATTCAGAACTTTTAAATTCGCCACATTCCCGAATACCGGCCGGTATTTTGCAGGATTCTGCCTGATATCTTCCATCAGTCCGGAATCCGTGCAGAAATAAGAACCGTCGATTACGGATGCGGATAAAATGGAATTAATATGAATCAGGAGTTCCTTCGTTGTGTATTGGGACAGATGCAGTCCTTCCACACGCATATACTTCGTTTTGGGATTAATGCTGATAATCCCTATCCAGTATCTGGTCACTTCTTCCTGCCCGTTCTTATATTCGATACTAATCCATTTTTCTTCATGTACTGCCCTGAAGATGCTGCGGCATATATCATTCATGGCATTCCGTTCCCCTTCCTGTTTCTGCCTTATTTGATTCCGGTCTTATTCCGGTTCCATCCTGCTTCTTCCTTCTGTTCCGATTTGCATCCAAAACGAAAACTGCCGCAGGAAAAAGAGCGGAACTCCGGACGCCATACGCCAGCCAAAACAGCCGTCAGACATTCCACGCTCTATCCCGCTCCATAACTCCCTGCAGTTCCTCCAATTCCAATATACCGGTTAATCCTGCAACTCTTTCAGCTCCTCCATTTCCTTTCTATGATAAGAGATATAACTGAACAGACCGCCGCATACTCCTGTGCAGAGAAACATGACCGCCATGCCGCTGCCCGCGCCTTCTCCCACCAGAAGATGAAGCAGGGAGACCGCCGGGGTTTCACTTCCCATGAAAGGCTCGAATACATAATCCGCCAGAAAACCACCCAGTAAAATCCCCAGCGGAATCGTGCTGTACTGGATTGAATTTCTCACTGCAAATACCCTGCCCTGCATCTTGTCCGGCACCTTCCGGTACAATATGACGTTCTGTCCCGCATTGATAAACGGAATAGGCAGACTGGCCGCAATACCGGCAATCGCCCACCATGCCACGTTCCTGCCGGCTCCCATTAGCAAATCGCCGCACAGAAAGGAAACCGCCGCCGAAACATAAATCATTTTTACCTTATTCTTCGGCATTTTTCCCGCCGATACAATAAGCCCTCCGGCAATCCCGCCGATTCCTATGGCAGCATTCACGACACCGAGTGCCATGCTGCTGTTCCCGCTTCTGGACAGAATCATCGGCGAAAGAATATTCTCATATGTCAGCCTTGAAAAAAAGTTCAGTACCGCCGTCGTGATTACAATCATAAAAATGCCCCGGTTCTGCGTCAGGAAATGCAATCCCTCCCTGCATCCCGCAAAAACAGACGCTTTTTTACCGCCATCATGCTCTGTCTCCGGTACATGGATTACCAGCAGAAGTACGAGAAAAGCCACTATAAAACTGCCTAAGTCAAACGCCAGGACAGGAACCAGCCCGCCCATTGAAAACAGAAATGCAGCCAATACCGGCGTCAGTACCGCTATCAGATTGCTGGAAAAAGAATTCATTCCGCTTATGTTCGCCAGCTTCTCTTTCGGTACAATCCGTCCGATTACCACAGCAGAAGCCGGACTCTGAAAAGAATTCATGAAACCAATGATACAATTCACGGCATAAATGTGCCATATCTGCAGCGAACCGCCAAAACTCATTCCGAGTACCGCCAAAGAGCAGACTGCCGCCATGCTGTCCACTGTCAGCATAATTTTTTTCTTACTGTGCCGGTCCACATATGTGCCTGCAAACAGGCTGGTTATAATATACGGCACATAACTGCAGAATGACATAAGAGAAACTGTCAGCGCAGAATGGTTCTTTGTATAAACCCACAATATCAGTGCAAAGCTTGTCATTGCACTGCCCAACTGCGACATAGACTGGCTGAGCCAGAAGATAATATATTTTTTTAAACTTTGATTCATTGAATTTTCCTCCTTATAGAATAGAAGTGTGCAGGATGTACTCCCGCTATGTTTCCCTGTTTCTTCCATAAGTACAAAATCCAATGCGGACGAAAAATAATCCGTTATCTCTGTACAGGTTTCGTCCCACTATCAGACCTTGTACAGAGTAAAACGCTTAAATCAATCACCATATGGCATAACATCGTCCCCGTCCCCCTTTCTGGTTTACCTGTTATGAAGTAAGAAACTGTCCAAATACCCGGCTTTTTACAGCCGGGTATTTGACCTGATTCTCATTTATTTCCTCATTTCTATGCTGCTTTTTGCGCATATCAAGTTTGTGGATGCAGCGCAGACACAAACTTGCGGAGTGAAAGATTTGAAAAATCTTTCACTCTTCCTTTTTCAATTGCAAGTACCGGTTATCTTTGTACCCTTGCACCTGCACCGCCCATAATAGCTTCTACCTCTTTCCTGCTCGCCATCGTGGTATCGCCGGGCGTCGTCATTGCCAGCGCACCATGTGCTGCACCGTAATTTACTGCCAGCTCTGCGTCACTCGTGCTCATCAGTCCGTAAATCAGTCCGGATGCAAAGGAATCGCCGCCGCCTACGCGGTCCATGATTTCCAGTCCTTTGTAATCCCTCGCTTTATAGATTTCCCCGTCTGCCCAGCAGATAGCGCTCCAATCGTTGACCGTAGCAGTCTTTACTTCACGCAGCGTCGTAGCGACCGCCTTGAAATTCGGATAGGTCTTCGCTGCTTCGTTAATCATCTTCTTATAACCGTCCAGATTCAGTTCCTTCAGGTTCTCGTCATTTCCTTCTATTTCAAACCCAAGACATGCTGTGAAATCTTCTTCGTTTCCAATCATAACATCCACATATTTCGCAATTTCCTTATTCACTTCCTGTGCCTTAGCCTGTCCGCCGATTGCACTCCACATAGACGGGCGGTAGTTCAGGTCATAAGAAATAATCGTTCCGTATTTCTTCGCCGTCTTAAGCGCCGCAATGACCGTCTCGCAGGACTGCTCGGAAAGAGCCGCATAAATTCCGCCTGTATGCAGCCAGCGTGCTCCCAATTCACCGAAGATATACTCGAAATCGAAATCCTCCGGTGTCGCTTTGGAAATTGCCGTGTTCGCACGGTCGGAACATCCTACTGCGCCTCTGATGCCAAAGCCGCGCTCGGTGAAATTCAGACCATTCCTGCAGATTCGTCCGATTCCGTCTGTCTTCATCCATTTAATCAGGGAAGTATCCACTCCGCCCTGCATAATGAAATCTTCCATCAGCATTCCCACTTCATTATCCGCAAATGCCGTAATGACCGCCGTATTCATTCCAAAACACTTCCTCAGCCCGCGGATTACATTGTACTCTCCGCCGCCTTCCCATGCACGGAACGACCTCGCCGTACGTATTCTTCCCTCTCCCGGGTCCAGACGAAGCATAACCTCGCCCAATGAAACCGCATCATACTTGCATTCGTTAGCCGGCCTTAATTTTAAATCCATTCTCTCATCCTCCTGATACCTTTTTTCCGTTTTCTGCACCCCCGCGCGGCACACCTCTTCCGGCGCACCGCACTGTAAGTTATATTTTACCATACCTAAGAGAATTTCTCAATATTCTAAATAAGCTCCTTTCATCGGGCTAACCGCATGTTCGCTGAACAGCCTGAGCACGCCCTTTTGGTACTTTGGAGCCCTCGTTTTCCAGTTTTCGCGCCGTTTCCTTAAAATCTCATCGATTTCTTCCGGTGTTTTTTCCTCTCCATTGATACCGATGATATTCAGCTTCCGTTCCATGACATCGATTTCAATTAAATCACCCTCTTCTACCAGGGCAATCGGCCCTCCATCTACCGCCTCCGGACTGCAGTGTCCGATGACCGGGCCTGTGGAGGCTCCGGAAAACCGTCCGTCTGTGATGAGCGCGATGCTCCTGCCCAGTTCCTTATCACTGCTGATGGCCTCCGAAGTATAGAACATCTCTGGCATACCGCTTCCCTTCGGCCCTTCATAACGGATAAATACCGCATCTCCCTTCTGAACCTTGTGTTTCAAAACCGCATCCAGACATTCTTCCTCACTGTCAAACGGCCTTGCACGCAATACCGCTTTAAACATCTCTTTCGGACATGCCGTATGCTTGATAACGGCTCCCTCCGGCGCCAGATTTCCTTTCAGTATGGCTATGCTGCCATCCGTGCCGATTGGATTATCATAAGGACGGATGATATCCGTTCTGGTCAAATTCACATGATAACGTTCATTGAATTCCTGAAGCCATTTCTCACAGCGCTCATAGAAGCCGTTCTTCTTCAGCTCCTCCAGATTTTCACCAAGTGTCTTTCCTGTTACCGTCATTACATCCAGATGCAGATGGTCTTTGATTTCCTCCATAATGGCAGGAACCCCGCCCGCATAGTAGAAACATTCTGCCGGCCATTTCCCGGCCGGACGGATATTCAGCAGATAACGGGCATTCCTGTGAAGCCGGTCAAACGTGTCCCCTGTAATCTCGATTCCAAATTCATGCGCAATGGCCGGAATATGCAGCAGACAATTCGTACTTCCCGAAATCGCGGCATGAACCAGAATCGCATTCTCAAAGCTTGCTTCCGTAATCATTTCGCTCGGACGCATACCGGGCGTAACCGCCAGTTTTACCGCCTGTTCTCCTGCCTGTCTGGCGTAATCCAGCAAATCCGGACTGGTGGCCGGCATCAGTGCGCTTCCCGGCAAAGCCAGCCCCAGCGCTTCCGCCATAATCTGCATCGTAGACGCCGTTCCGATAAAAGAGCAGGCGCCGCAGCTGGGACAGGCATTGCATTTCGCCCAGTTCAGTTTTTCTTCATCGATTTCACCGCGCTGGAATTTCGCGCTGTACATACCCAGCTGCTCCAGTGTCAGCATTTCCGGTCCGGCATTCATCGTCCCGCCCGGCACTACCACCGCCGGAATATCAACTCTCGCCAATCCCATCAGATTGGCCGGCATACCTTTGTCACAGCTGGCCAGATAAACCCCTGCATCAAAAGGCGTTGCATTAGCATGTATCTCTATCATATTGGTTATCATTTCACGACTGACAAGACTGAAATTAATACCGTCCGTCCCCTGACTCTCCCCGTCACAGATATCGGTGCAGAAATAGCGTGCCCCGCGGCCTCCTGCCTTTTCTATGCCTTTTTGCACTTCTTTTACAAGAATATCCAGATGGCCGCTTCCCGGATGACTGTCGCCAAATGTACTTTCAATCAAAACCTGCGGTTTTTCCAAATCTTCCGGCTTCCATCCGGTTCCTATCCTGAGCGGATCCAGTTCCGGTGCCAGTCTGCGCATCTCCTGACTCTTTAATTCCATATCATCTACCTCCATTCCAGTTTTATTCCAGTTCCGTAACCTCCCTCCCAGCGCTATAACATGGCAGAGAATTTCTGTCCGCTTCGCTGACATAAATCCTCTGGGGCGCTGTCCGGGCGGTTACTGTTTCCGGTTCCGTAACCTCCCTCCCGGCGCTATAACATGGCAGAGATATTTATGTCCGCTTCGCGGACACAAATTCTCTGGGGCGCTGTCCGGGCGGTTACTGTTTTCCAGTTCCGTAACCTCCCTCCCGGCGCTATAACATGGCAGAGATATTTATGTCCGCTT
>CAMXQE010000021.1 GCA_947246015.1 uncultured Lachnospiraceae bacterium
CAGCGGGGTTGTTGACCCTCGCGGCATTCGTCAAATAGCCATGCAAGCATGGCTATTTTCCTCATTGCTCGCGGGAATCAATGTCTGCGCTGTCATCCGCGCCGGCATCTTCTTCCGGCTTCTCCTCCTCTTCCGGCCGTAATCCGGCATATATTTCTTTCCTTTCGTAATGGCTTTCCATCAGTTCCTCCTGCTGCCTCTGCTGTTCTGCTTCTTCTTCACTCAAAATCCTGATTTTGGCCTGATTCAATTCCTCTATCGCAACGGATAACGGTTTCTTTCCCGCTGCTTTTACCATGGGTTCTTCCCCTCCGATAATCTGTCTCGCCCTTTTGGACGTTGCCATAACAATCGAATATCTGCTGTTAACTACCGGCGCCTCTCCCTGCTCGACCTCGCTGTTTACCACTTTCATTAAATCTGAATAAGACGGATGTAACATTATTTTTCTCCTTTCACCAGAACGCTCAGTTCCTGTCTCATATTTTCTATAAACTCCTCATTTCGGTGCGGCATATGGTGCGCCGCCTTTATCATGGTATGAAGTTCTTTGACACACTCCTCTAAATCGTCATTGATTACGATATATTCATAATTTTCAATTCCCTCTGCTTCCTCACCGGCGCGTTTCAGGCGCTTTTCAATCACTTCCGCCGTCTCTGTCCCCCTGCCAACCAGACGCCGCTTCAGTTCTTCCGCCGTAGGCGGCATGACAAACACCAGCAATGCCGTAGGGAACTTTTCCTTCACTTTCAATGCGCCCTGTATTTCAATCTCCAGAATCACATCTTTTCCTGCCGCCAGCTGTGTCTCCACATACTCCTTCGGTGTCCCGTAATAATTGCCGCAGTAGCCGGCATACTCCACCAGGCCGTCCTGACGAATCTTTTCTTCAAATTCTTCTTTCGATACAAAAAAATACTCTCTGCCGTTTTCCTCTCCCTCCCTGGGAGCTCTCGTTGTCATTGAAACGGACAACGCATAATTATCATAAGTCTGAATCATCCTTTTCATCAGCGTGCCCTTGCCCGCCCCTGAAAAACCGGAAACCACTACTAAAATCCCTCTATGCTTCATCTGTATCTCCATTCTCTGCCTGTGCCCTGTTCGCAATCGTCTCCGGCAGAAGCGCCGACAGCACCAGCTGGCCGTTTTCCATTACAAGCACTGCTTTCGTTTTCCTTCCCTGTGTGGCGTCAATTGCCTGTCCCGCCTCTTTCGCATTCTGCACCATGCGTTTCACCGGCGCGGAATCAGGACTCACGATTGCTATGATTTTACCGGTATTTACAATATTGCCGAAACCGATATGAATTAACCCGCTCATCCAACCGCCCCTATTCTATATTCTGTATCTGCTCGCGGACCTTCTCGATTTCTGTTTTCAGCTCGATTGCCCGTCCGGAAGTCTCCAAATCGTTTGCTTTGGAAAGTATGGTATTCGCTTCCCTGTTCATCTCCTGCGCAATAAAATCCAGCTTTCTTCCGATGCTGCCGCCCTCCGACAACGCCTGCTTCGTTGCCTCGATATGGCTGCGCAGACGCACCAGTTCTTCATCCACACAGACTTTATCGGCAAACAGCGTTACCTCCATCAGCAGCCGGTTCTCGTCCACCTGTGCATCCGCTAACAATTCATGCACTTTTTCTTTCAGCTTTTCCCTATATTCTTCTATCAGCCGGGGCGAACGCTCCGCAATATGCTCCACATGCTCCAACATGCCGTCCAGCTTGGCAATCAGGTCGTCACGCAGGTTTTCCCCTTCTTTTATCCGCGTCTCCACAAAGCCCTCCGCCGCGCCCTGCACCGCCTTGCCCAGCACTTTCCAAATCTCCGCCTCGTCTATGGTCTGCTCTTCCATGGTCAGCACTTCCGGATACCTGGACAGTTTGGATACCTGAATGTCGTTATCCAGCCCGAAATCCTCCGCCATCTGCTTTAAATATCCCATATATTCCGCGGCAATATCCCTGTTATATTTGATGCAGACATTGTTTTCCGTCAAATCCTCATAAGTGATAAAAATATCCACCTTCCCGCGCTGGATATATTTTTTCAGTTCCGAACGGATTGCGGCTTCGAAAAAATTAAGTTTCTTGGGCATCTTTATATTCACATCCAGATACCTGTGGTTCACCGACTTCATCTCTACCGTAACTTTCCTCTCCGCTTCCGACACTTCGCATCTGCCGAAACCTGTCATACTTTTAATCATCATCTTCTGCCCTTTCCAAGTCTAACCATGTCTACATACTCCTTTTTATTATAGAATACCATTTTACCAACGTCAAGCCGGAATTTCGTCAGATTCTGCCCTGCCCGTAACAGTTCAGCATTCGGCTTCCCTGTTACGGAATCTGCAGCCAGTGCAAAGTCTCGGGCTGAACTGTTACCCCTGCCCCACTCACCCGGTACATTCCTCTTGCATGGAATATAGAATTATTGTAAAATGAGCCAGGTACAGAAAATATTGACAGGAAGCGAGGACACTGCCATGGCATTTGACGGCGTAACGATTGCTAATATTGTGAAGGAATTGAACGATACTCTCCTGGGAGGGCGGATTTATAAAATCGCGCAGCCGGAAGCGGATGAACTGCTTCTGACTGTGAAAGTTAACGGGGGACAGAAACGGCTGTTTATTTCGGCAGGCGCTTCTCTTCCTTTGATTTATCTGACAGAAAACAATAAGCCCAGTCCCCTGACAGCGCCCAGTTTCTGTATGCTGCTGCGCAAGCACCTGCAGAATGCCCGTATTACCGGAATCACACAGCCGGGGTTAGAACGCATCGTGCAGATAGAAATGGAACACCTGAATGAACTGGGGGACCTGTGTTCTAAAACACTTATCGTGGAAATCATGGGCAAACACAGCAATATTATCTTTGTTAATGATGAAAATATCATTATCGACAGCATCAAACATATTTCTGGCATGGTGAGCAGTGTCCGCGAGGTGCTTCCGGGACGTGCGTATTTTATCCCGGAGACGCAGGAAAAGGAAAATCCTCTTGCCGTGGAGCGGGAAGCTTTTATCCACACGGTTCACCGGAAGACTATGCCTGTTTATAAAGCGCTTTACGGCACTTATACCGGCATTTCTCCCGTACTATCCCAGGAAATCTGTTTCCGGGCCGGACTGGACGGGGATTACTCTACCGCATCCCTTGGAGAAGACCATCTGCGGCGGCTCGCCGATGCTTTCTTCTCGGTTATGGACGGGGTAAAAAACGGTTCCTTCCAGCCCAATATTGTTTATGAGCATTCGGTTCCGGTTGAATTTGCTGCATTTACACTGACTATGTACGAAGACGGGGAAAGACGCTCTTTTGATTCCGTCAGCACCCTGCTGGAACAATACTATGCGCAGAAAAACGCGGTAACACGTATCCGCCAGAAATCCGTAGACCTTCGCAAAATCGTACAAACGGCGCTGGAGCGCAATGTCAAAAAATATGATTTGCAGATAAAGCAGATGAAAGACACAGAAAAGAAGGACAAGTATAAAGTATACGGCGAACTGCTGAATACTTATGGTTACAATGTGGAGCCGGGTGCAAAATCCATGACGGCGTTAAATTATTATACGGACGAGGAAATTAAGATTCCACTGGACCCCACCCTTAGCCCATCGGAAAATGCCAAGAAATATTTTGAAAAATATAACAAGCTGAAACGCACCTATGAAGCACTCTCAGAACTGACCCTGGAGGTAAAAGCAGAAATCGAACATTTGGAATCCATCAGCGCCTCCCTTGATATCGCCCTTGCGGAAGAGGATTTGGTCCAGATAAAGGAAGAACTGATTGAAAGCGGCTATATCCGGCGTAAAGGCGGTACCAGAAAAGCCAAAATTACCAGCCGTCCCTTCCACTATATCAGCAGCGACGGGTTTCATATTTATGTAGGAAAAAATAACTATCAGAATGAAGAACTGACATTCAAATTCGCGTCCGGCAGCGACTGGTGGTTTCATGCCAAGGGGATGCCCGGCTCCCATGTCATCGTGAAATCCGGCGGCAAAGAGCTCCCTGACCGCACTTTTGAAGAAGCAGCCAGACTGGCGGCCTACTACTCCAGGGCACGGGAGCAGGATAAAGCGGAAATCGACTATACAGAAAAGAAAAACGTTAAAAAGCCGAATGGTGCTAAACCGGGATTTGTTATCTACCATACCAATTTTTCCATGACCATCGATTCCGACATCAGCAGTCTGCAGCTGGTTTTGGACTGATTTCACTGCGCCACTTTAACCGCATATTTCCTCTGCGCCGGGCACCCGTCAGCCTTGCTGACAAATTTCCTTTGGGTGCCCGTGTGCATAAAAAAAGGGACTGTCTTTGCTAATGAAAATAAGCAAAAGAAAGTCCCTTTCTGTTTCGGCCCGTTATTAATTCTGCGTATGCACTAATTGTCCTGCTTTAAATGCTAACAGCATCAGTTCAATTGACTGCGCATCACATCTCCTGAATTTCAGATAATAATATAAAGTATTTAAAAAATTCTTGAAAGCGGTACTCTTTTCACCAACTATAGGCATATTAATCTCACTATCAAGCATAAAACTTGTTAACCGCGTCAGCAAAAACTTTTCATTTACATAAAGGAGCCTGTCATCTTCAATCTGTTCTTTTAATTGAATTGGTTTTCGCTTAAGCAGCCAAAAAGTTTCATATGCCTTTATCTTTATTTCATTGACATGCTCTATCTGCTGATAATCTTTTAACCGTTGTACATCAGAAAAATAATCCATTATCGCATGTGTCAACGCCATCTGATGGATATACGCTACCTGATTCAGTTTATTTATTTCTAAAAAATCCAACATTTCCTGACTAATCTGATGAATGCGGCTTTCAATAACATCTTGTCCTACAGCGGAAACCAAATCATCATACCTGATATATGTGTTTTCAATATTATTCATAGCAATCACTTCCCGTTAATTCATAAACCATGGAACAATTTTTACCCGGAAGAAAATCACGGTAAATCTGATACTCCCTTTTCTCAGCCTCCCCCGTATGAATGCGTGCGCTATTACCCAGTTTGTGATTCCGAATCTTTCCACTATTAATTAACGCAACTCCGTTTTTAGCTATTTCATTTGCAGAGCTTCCCTGTGATTTGAGGGTGTCCATTTGATTTTCCTCCTTTTATTCGTCAAGCACCGATTGCAGGCAGTCATAAGGCGTCTCCAACGGTTTTTCCTCATTTCCTGACGTTTTTTCTTCTTTTTTGCTTATTCTCTCCAAAACTCCTGTTTCTTCAGCTCCAGCCTTATTATTATGTTCCGGTAATGTATTTTCAAGAGCCTTTATTTCAAGGTTTTTTAAACGATTAAAAAAACTGCTCATTTCGTCCGCCAGACCGGACAACCGGTTCAGTAGTTCCGTATATTCCTTTAATACCTTATCATTTTGATAATACGGATATACAACTGCATGGTCAATCTCTCCCCATCCCTCCTCAAACAAGGTACGGACTTGTATTTCCAGGTATATCCCTTTATACTTTATGATATAATGCGCTGAACGGTATATTTTCCCGTCTATAATGCTGTCAGGCGGAAGTACTTCGTCATAGATATCACGCGCATCGCCATTTCTTATATGAACTTTTGGTTTCTCAGCAATATAGAAATGGGTTTCGTCATCATCAAAATCCAAAATAGAATCCCTGATATAATATTCTGCCTTATTATCAAACTTCGATAAAATATAATGATGGAACCCCTGCCAGTCTGCTTTAAAAAGAACCAGACATCTTATTCCTATTAAATCTGTAATAAATTTTTCATAATTAGATTTATCTAAGTTTTTATACTTATTATGATTCTCCTGTTTCTTTCGCACTATTTTAGCCAGCAAATGTTCTGGATTTTTAACTCTTGACCGTATGGAATGAATTCTTACCGTTTCCTCATCTTCGTTCTTATCCTTATTCATGTCTTTCAAATAGGTGTCAAAAAAATCTTCCATGATTTTTTGATACTTTCCATCCCTTTTTAAGATGAAATCATCATATATGCCGCAGAGTTCCTCCCACGATATGCCAGCGCTTTGAAACAACTCTTCGGTGATGTTATACTTTTTTAAAAAAAGTTCCTTCGTAATCACTCTTTTTACCCCTACATGTAATGTGTCAAAATTGCCTTATCTATATTTTCTTATCACTCTTCTTCTCGTTAAAGGAAAAAGAGGAGTCTCACGTGTTCTCCTCCAATCGCCGGTCTCAAAGACTTCCCCAACACAGTTAATGTTTTTATCTTACTTGACTTTCCGCTTACTGTCAAGCTTTTACAGGCATTAAACGGATTAAAATGATTCAAATATTCCGGTAAAAATGATTCACAAAGTCCACAAAGATATCTCAAAAAATTTACAGTAAAAAGGAGCCGCACAACAGTTTAGTACGGCAGCCCCTTTTTCCATCCCTGTCAGATTCGTTTTTTCAAATCCGGCTTATAAAGTCCCGCTGGTGAAAAGAGATTTTACATGGTCCACTTCTTCCTGCGTTGCCTTTGCCGCCGGAACATAGTAAGATTTCTCCCTTGCAATCTTATACAGTTCTTCCTGCGACTGTTCACATGCATTACGGAACTGCTTCAAAGTCTGCTTCAATTCCTTGTTTTCTGTCTGGGCAATCATACCGCCGAAACGCACCAATTCGCCGTTAATACCTGCCAAAGTGTCTGCTACCATTGTTTTTTCCTGCATCTTCATACCCTCCTACTGCAAAAATTTCATCAATTGCTGTTTGTTGTCCATTGCGGATCTCGCACCTTTTTCAAAAAACTGTTTAATGCTGGAATCGGATGCGCATTCCGCATATTCCTTCATTTTGCAATGGGTTGTGTCATAACCGCCGATTAAGTGACGTAAGTTCTGTAAATCCAATTCCGATAAATTAGACATGTTCTGCACCTCCTGAAATAATAGTTTGCCTTTCTATTATTTCCGGGGCGTTTTTCTTTATGCGTTTTTTACACGATTGCCAAAAAAATCAAATTTTACCATCCGAAAATATCTGTATGCTCCGCTAATATCCTGCATCCCAGTAAAAACAGCATCACCCCGCCGATGAACTCTGCTTTGGCCTTATAGCGGATGCCGAAAACATTCCCTGCTTTCACACCTGCCATGGAAAAAAAGAGCGCGGTTATGCCAATCACAGACGCTGCCGGAAGAATATCCACCGAAAGGAACGCAAATGTCACCCCTACCGCCATCGCGTCCACACTGGTCGCAAGAGCCAGAGGAAACATCTGCTTCACAGCAAGGGAGGCATCCGCCTCCTCGTCCTCTCCTGCATACGCCTCCTGTATCATATGGATTCCAATCAGCCCCAGCAGGCCGAAAGCAATCCAATGGTCCACAGACACAATCTGCTGCCGGAACCGGATTCCCAGAACATATCCGGCTATCGGCATAAATGCCTGAAATCCTCCGAACCATGCTCCCACAATCATCATATGCTTTACTGACAGCCTGCCCATAGCCAGCCCCTTACAGACCGCCACCGCAAAAGCATCCATCGACAATCCCGCCGCTACTATACAAAGCGTCAAAATATCCATCGCTTTCTCCTCTACCCTCATTTAAACATGCAGCCGGTCCGCAAACAGCCTTATCCCCTGATTCATATCCTGCGCGTACCGGTATCCTATCAACATAATATTAAAAAAATGTCCGGCATATAACTGTATTCTCTATACTATATTCCCTATGCCGTATTCTCTATGCTGCATCCTGAAATTGAACAGACACAAATCGAGCAGGGAAGATTCTTCTCCCTGCTCGCCGCGCGGGGCGCACGCCGCTTAGCAGCACATTCCTCTGTGCACCCCTGTGCATCAAAAAGGCTGGTAAAACGTTTTCTCCGTTTTACCAGCCTTTTGGTTTATTTCCTAAAGAATCAGTCAACTGCCATCAGCAGCATTTCTTCCTCCATACCGCACTTCCGCGACAAATACTGAATGACTTCTTTTCTCGTTATGATTCCGATGAAACGCTCGTCATCATCGATTACCGGCACAAAATTCTGATTCGTCACCTTACTAATCAAATCCTCAATATTGGCATCTGCCGCCACCGGCTCGTTATCCCGTTTCCTCCTCACTGAAAGGATTGGAACGTCTTCCGCATCCCGCATATTCAAATCATGCCATTCTTTCACGTCCCACAGTAAATCCCCTTCTGTTAATGTTCCAATATATGTTCCATCCTCGTGATTGAGAATCGGCACTGCCGTATACCTGTGATACTCCATTTTTTCCAGTGCCTGCCTCAGCGTATCGTCATCGTAAATATATGCCACTTCGCTCTTCGGTGTTAAAAAAAACAGTATATTCATAGGCACTCCTTATCACTTATAATGTTTGTATACAATCTTCTCCGCCAATGCTGCCGCCTGCTCTCTCCCCTGCAGTTTCTCCACAATGGCAAGTCCGAAATCAATCGCGCATCCCATTCCCCTGCCTGTAATGATATTCTCTGCGATCTCCGCCGGATTCTCCGTTACCTCAGCCCCTTCCAGATGACTTTCAAACGTGGGAAAGGAACATGCCTTTTTCCCCTTTAACATTCCTCTGTGCCCTAAAATACTCGGTGCCGCACAAATGGCACTGATGCCTTTGCCCGCCTGGTAAAAAGCGTCCACCTGCTTCATCAGCGGTTCACAGGCTTCCAGATTCTTCGTCCCCGCCCCGCCCGGCAGTACAATCATATCCACCTCCCCAAAATCCACATCTGCAAAAAGACAATCCATTTTCACACAGATTCCATGGGAGCCTTCCACACTTTCTTCCCCCGTAATGGATACCATCTCCACGGCAATCCCCGCCCTGCGCAGCAAATCCACCACTGTCAGAGCTTCTATCTCCTCATAGCCTGTCCCGAAAAAAACACATACCTTTCCCATTTTGAATCCCTCTCTCCCAATCTGGTTTTTATGGTTTACCGCTCTGGTCCGCCCAATTTTTCCGAACCTTTTATCTGTTCCGATTGTATTTCTATTTTACCACTTTTCTGCCAATATTAAAAGGAGGGAAATCTTATAATGTTATAAAAAAACGATAAATTTATGTTTTTCTATCCATGCATCGGATACCTTTTTCAAAACTCCTTCCTTTCCATAATCCCTTTGCTGACCCGGAAGGAAACCGCAAAGCAGATAACACATATTATAACAGCGGTACACCCCATTTCCGCCGCACTCATTTTATGGAAAAAAACGGATACCTGCTCTGCCCAGTCCTGTATTTTTACCTGCCCTGCATACCTGTTTTCCACTTTCTCCACAAACACCATCAGCAGCACAAATACTGCAAAAATGCTGACAAACACTATCCTTCCGCTCTCCCCGCCGAACTTTAACCGTATCGGCAGCGCCACCATCTGAATCAGCGCCATCACTATCAGTATACCCGCCGCCTGTACCAGCAGCTCTCCAATCCCCGCAGGATTTAACAGGAAGCAGGGAATCAGCGCCACGATGCAGCCGGACAGGGTAGCGAAAAAAGAGAGTACATATTTTTCGAACACATAATCTTTCCTGCTCACCGGCATTGTCATGAGGAAAACCATACTTTTGTCATATTCGTCCATGTTAATCGTACTGAGTACCAGCACACTGCATCCCATTATCATATATGACATGACAAACGCCGCCCCGTCCATTCCCTGCATGACGAAAAACACCACCTCTATTATCAGCAATACCGCCAAAAGTGTTTTATTCTGCACGATAAGCTTAAAATCCTTAACCAATAACCCCAAAAATCCTTTGGCACCTGAATCTCCTGACACTTTCATTGCAATACCTCCATCTTTTCACCTTTTACCATTAACAGCATCACATCATCGATATTCCCTTTTTCCACCGCAACCGCAGGATAATTATCCAGATAAAACTGTTTTTCTTTCGTTAACAGCCGGTAGCCGAAAGATTCCTCTTTGCGGTAACGGATATAACGCTTATCCAGTTCCTCATACTGCTTCCTGCTTACCTTCAATACCGCATAATCCGAAAGAATCACATCCGTATCCTCATGGAGCAGGATTTTCCCGTTCCGGATAAAATATAAATCATCACACAGCCCCTCTAAATCCGATGAGATATGGGAACTGATTAAAACCGCCCTTCCTTCTTCCTCCATATACTGTCTCATTTCATCCAGCATTTCACTCCTCGCCACATTATCCAGTCCCACCGTCGGTTCATCCAGTATCAGCAGCCTTGCTTCGTGGCTCATGGCGGAAAGCAGCTTGAACTTTGCTTTCATTCCGGTAGAAAATTCCCTGAGCTTTTTATCCACAGGTAGTTCATACCGGGCGCATTTTTCCAGGAACTTCTTTTTATCAAATCTCCCGTACATGTTTTCCATAATCAACGCCGTATCTTTTATCGTAAACGTACTGCAAAAAGTGCTTTCCGCCAGCACCACCCCGATGTTTTCCCTGTCCTTCGCCGAAAAATCCCCCTGCCTTTTTCCAAATATTTCCATATTTCCCCCATCCGTATGAATCAGCCCTAATATTGCTTTAAATGTGGTGCTTTTTCCTGCTCCGTTCTCGCCAATCAAACCGGTGATGCATCCTTCTTCCACTTCCATCGAACAGCGAAGGGTAAAATCCTGATACGTTTTTGTCACATTATCCAGTTTCAAAATCATTATTCATTCCTCCATGATTAAGTCAAATAATTCCCGGATTTCCTCATCCTGCATCCCGCAGCTTCTGCCCGCCAGGATTGCCGTCTCCAGCTTTTCCTCCACCATCCTGCGCTGCTCTTCCTGCAGGAGATTTGCGTTATTCCCCGCCACAAAGCTGCCCTTCCCATGCACGGTGACAATAAAACCGTCCCGCTCCAGACAGTCATATGCCTTTTTTACCGTCAGGGCGCTGATTTTCAGCTCTCCCGACAGGGAACGGACGGAAGGAAGAAGGGTTTCTTCCTTTAAGCTGCCGCTTATAATCAGGGATTTGATTTGTCCGGTAATCTGTTCGTATATTGGTTCCATCGATGTATTGCTAATTATAATTTCCATTTAGGACGCCTCCTTAATAAACAGTATATAACAGAGCATAACAGTTGTCAACACTGTTATGCTCTGTTATATACTGTTTATTACATATTTCTTACACCACTTTCACAAAACCTCTTCTAATGAACAGCAATGCAGCAATGCTGACTGCGGCATACACAATCACCAGCATTTCCACATAGGGAATCACATGATTTCCCACGGTATAGCTGACAAATGAACCAAGCATTTCTTTTAAATTACATGCCCTTACCGGAAACAGGAAATTGATATGATTCCACAAACCGCTCCTCTTACTCATAGGAAAGAAAGCCGGTGCAATCATAATCACCATACCGATAACCATAGTTGCCAGTGAAGAACGCAGTCCGGCAGAACAGCAAAGCAGCACCAGCGCAATCGTCATACCAATCAGCAGAACAATGGCAAAATTCCAAAGACACGCCTGCCCTACCGTCAGATTATACGGAATCACGCTGTTCCATAACTGAACCGGTAAATCCGCACCCTGAAATCCAAAAAGCAGACCGATGATACCTGCTGCCAGCAGAATCCCAACGGACGGATATGCCACCGAAAAAAGTAAGGCCACTGCAATTTTCATCCAAACCAGCCTGTCTTTTCCATACTTTGTCGTAAGCAGCAGTGATGCAGCATCCGACTCGTACTCAGAAGAAAAGACGGAACTTATACATATCACAATCACAAACCATAAATAAAATCCAATAGACACCACATCCCAGACTGACGTCATCACCTCCATGCCTCCCCACCGGAAAGGAGTCACCGTATTTTCCGCTTTCTGAATCCAATACGCTTTCTCCGCTTCCTTATAATTGCCATAGGAAAAATCCATGTTCAGGTAATCCGTAATCTTTTTCATACGCTGTTCATAAAAACGGGCTCCGTCCGTCAGATCCACTTCAAGCAGAGAATTCCTGTCCACTATGTTTTCCCGCATATCTGTGTAGTTTTCTGCTGCAAAATAAAAGATATCCCCAAGCGGACGGATAATTTCGGCATAAGCTTCATCACTCTCCAAATTCATACCATACCCCTGTATCCTGCGAATCAGCTGCGTCATATATTCTTCGCTAATCACATCTGTCTGCCCGTTTGCCCTTTCCTGACTGCGCCGGTATGCTTCCATCCCTTCTATATAGATTCCCGTTTCCTCATCGTAGAAGCTGGCCTGCGAAATGTAGGCAAAAACACAGATACCGATTAAAAGATACCCTGACAGCATAGCCGTCACATTCAGCCTGCGCCCAAATATTTTTTTCCACTCAAATTTCATCATATGTCTCATCCTCCTCCCCAAAATAAAACAGATACAGATTTTCCAGATTAAATGTTTCCGGCTCCGCCTCCTGCTTCACCTCCAAATAATGCTTTTTCAGCGTATCCAATGTTCCCTGTGCAATAAACTGCCCCTGCTTCATCAGAAAAATCCAGTCTGCAATTTCCTCTACATCCGACACAATATGGGTAGAGAGAATCACAATCCGGTCTTTCCCCAAATCCGCAATCATATGGCGGAAACGCACGCGTTCCTTTGGGTCGAGTCCTGCCGTGGGTTCGTCTAAAATCAGAATCTTAGGGTCATTGAGCAGTGCCTGCGCGATACCAAGCCGCTGCCGCATACCGCCGGAAAATGTTTTAATCTTGTGCCGTCTCGCATTTGACAGCCCAACCTTCCGCAGTAAAAGCTCACTCTGCATTCTGGCATACTTCCGGTCCAGACCTTTCAGAGAAGCGATATACAGCATAAATTCCATAGCGGTAAAATTCGGATAGTAACCAAAATCCTGCGGCAGATATCCGAGCAAATCCCGATATCTACCTCCCATCCTGCCAATTTCCTCGCCTTCCAGCCGGATTTCCCCGCTGCTTATTTCCGCAATGCCGCAGACCATACGCATCAATGTTGTCTTTCCCGCACCATTTGCCCCCAGCAGACCATACACGCCTTCTTTCAATACCGCGCTCAGACGGTCTACCGCAAGCTTATTCTTATACTGTTTCGTTACCCTGTCTATTACCAATTCCATCCCTCTGTCCTCCCTTATTCCAGTTCCGAAACCTCCCTGCCAGCACCAATACATGACAGAGATATTTCTGTCTGCTCCCTACCGCACGATACGCTCAAAACTGGCCAGCTTATCATTCAGACAAATAAACTGCCGGATTACGAACAAAATGCCAATCATGCACATTACACACCATACTCGGAAACAGTCCGGCTGATACCACTGGAAATACCCTGTGCTTCCTATAATCGCCAACACTGCCATCAACAGATATAAGCTTACGGACGCGCTCCGCAGCACCTCACCCTGATAAAACTGCATCAGTTTCAACAATCCCCCTGTGACAAGAATCATAGGCGTAAACCCATACACAAACAACTTCCCCATGGCAGCATCCAAACGGGAATGCAGACAGACGATGCATACTGCCAGTACCATGGAGTGAAACACGCAAAGCGCCAGCATACGTACCATCACCGCACTCCTCAGAGAATATTTGGCGGCATACTCAATCTCCAGCATACTTCTCTGATATACCTTCGTGACTTCCTCTACTGTAAGCAGTACAAGAAGCGGCGGCAGAAGGGAAATCATCACAAAAACCCCTTTACCGTTCCCATTTCCAGTAATGTCGATAAACCACGGGATTCCGTGCCGCATCAGATAACAGAAACATACAGCCCACAACGCCTGCCAAAACAGGCAGTATCTTCCCAGATACCCCATCTGTTCTATTATAAAATCCCATAAATTTCCCCTTGTGCGGAAACCCTGCCCTGTCTGTAGAAGTTCCCGTATTCTCTCCTCCTTTTTTTCCGGCAGAATATTTTCACATGCCGCCGCATATTGTTTCAGCCGCTTTTCCATCCTTTTTTGTCCCATGAGTTCCTCCTTCCATTGCCGATAGCAGTTCCACTCCCTTTTTTACCCGGTATTTAGCGAGGGATGAGCTGATTCCCAAAATAGCTGCAAGTTCCGCATACTTCAGATTTTGGAAATACCGCAGTACAACGGCTTCCCGTAATTCTTCCGGCAGACTGCAAACCATCTGGCGGATGATTACGGCTTCCTCCATACGCTCCCCTGTTTCCTGTTCCGGAACCTTCTCCATAACAAGCGGCGCCTTCTTTCTGTAATAATCCCTGCACTTATTGCCTGCAATCGTATAGAGGTAGTTCTTCATCTTACCCATACTGCGGTACTGCCCATAATGCTCTATGAAACTTACAAAAGTATCCTGACACAAATCTTCCGCCACAGTCCGGTTTCCCACATGATGATAACAGTAACGGAAAATTTCGTCATAATACTTCCGAATCCATTTTTCAGGCACATAACCACCTCCCTCTACCCTGTATAACGAATGACAGGCCAAAAAAGTCAAACAAATTTTATTTTGCTCAAAAACCGTGCCCTCGATGAACTACTTATTGTTCCCCAATGACAAATACGGACAATTACGTTATAATAAAGGCAATACCACTGATTCACTGGTAAAGTCAACAACCCCGCTGCAAGCAACGGGGCATCAATCTTGCAACGCTGCAGAGCAGCGGGGTATGTGACCCTCGCGGCATTCGTCAAATATCCAGAGATATTTATATCTCTTAAGCATGGCTATTTTCCTCATTGCCCGCGGGAATCAAATACCGGAAAGGAATACCCTGAAATGGAAATCGAAAAGAAATTTACCATCCAAACCCTGCCCCCATCCCTGGATTCCTGCCAATTCCATCTGATTGAGCAGGCATACCTGAACACCGACCCTGTGGTGCGCATCCGCAGACAGGATGACGAATTTTATCTCACTTATAAAGGAAAAGGACTCCTCGCAAGAGAAGAATACAACCTTCCCTTAAACGAAGAATCCTATTATCACCTGCGCGAAAAAGCGGACGGCAACATCATTACAAAAAGAAGATACCTGATTCCGCTCACACAGCCCTCTTTTGATGAACAGACCGGCCTTTCCGAACAGGAAAGAAATACACCGCTCACTGTCGAGCTGGATATTTTCGACGAGCCTTTCGCCCCCTTAATCATCGCAGAAGTAGAATTTTCCTCCGAACGCGCCGCCAATGCATTCCTGCCTCCCTCATGGTTCGGACAGGATGTCACATTTGACCCGCAATACCATAATTCCAATTTAAGCCAGCGCAAATTTTAGCATCTTACCTTGATTTTTGATAGCATTTATGCTATCATCTGAATAAAGAATGGATTCATTCACAATGGAGAACATAAACTAATGTACACTGTGGAATTTTACGAAACTGCTAATGGAAAATCCCAACTATGGGATTTCCTTGAGGAACTCCGGATAAAAGCCGCAACCAACAAAGATGCCCGCATTCAGCATAAACAAATCAGCTTATACATTCAATTACTCCAGGATAATGGTACCCGTCTCAGCGAAAACATAACCAAACATCTTGGAGATGGTATTTGGGAACTACGCCCAGGCAATAACCGCGTATTTTATTTCTTTTATGATAATGGTACATTTGTCCTGCTCCATCAATTTCATAAAAAATCCCGAAAAACACCGAAGCAGGAAATAGAAAAGGCCAAAGCAGAACGCGCCGATTATCTTATCAGAAAGGAGACAGAAAAATTATGAAAACATGGAATGACTATAAAAAACATGTCAAAACAGTTGACCCGGAAACTGCCAAAAACATGGAAGAAGTTGAAGGGATTTCCGCAATTGTCAGTGCCATGGTGGCACAGCGTACTGCCATGGGACTTAGCCAGCGGGAACTGGCAGCAATGTGCGGAATTCCCCAATCCTCCGTTGCCCGGATTGAATCCTGTAAAACCACACCTAACCTTAGCACACTTCTGAATATTTTTCAGCATCTCGGTTTAAATCTGACTGTTACAGCTTCCAAGTAATATCTCCTATACAAAAGGAATGCTGACTCTCCGGCGTTCAGACTGTCACATCCACATTCCCGCCCTCCGTCAGCACGGCTTCTTCCGTGACCGGTACGGGCATCTCTGTCCCGCCAAGCTGTAGGGAAACGCCGCCGGAGCCGCCAGAGCCGCTTGAATTTTCCTGCTTTTCCCTTGCCAGTTTGCCAAACAGGTCCCTGAGGTATTTCATATCTGCTTCCATCAGTTCCCGCAGCTCATCCGACCTGTGTTTTTTCTTCAGACGCTCCAAATCTTCCGGATCCATCTCTTCCTGCACGCCGCCCAGAAGTTCATCCGCCAGTTCTCTCATTCCTTCTTCTTCCAGCTCTTCCATGGATTCATTCAGCTCCGCCATGCACTCCTCCATCATCGCCTGATATTCCCGCAGCATCTGCTCCAGTTCTTCCCTGTCTGCTTCCTGTGTTCCTTCCTCTTCTGTCTCTTCCATGGAAAGGTTCTCATACTCATCCGTTTCTACCAGACAGGAACCCTTCTGCTGTGCTTTTTCTTCTTCCTGCAAATGCTTCATCCGCTTTTTTGCAATCCGCTCCAGTTTTTTCGCGTGGGCAATCGCCATCTTCAGTTCCTGCTCGTCATATTCCCCGTCCCGGACTTTCCTTTGGAGCAGTCCGGTTTTCCTGCGGGCCTTCGCCGCCACGCTCCTGGCACTGCCGGATGTCTTTGCCAGCATAATCTGTGTAGAGATTTCCTTAAAATTATACTGCAGGCGCTTCTTTCTCTTTATGCCTGGTTTCGAAATGCTAAATGTTGCCGCCACTGACCCGTCCATATTTTTGATTTGGATTACCTGCCTATTGGACTGATTCCCGCCAATCTTCATACTCATACCGTCATCCTCCATGATATTCTGACCTGTTGCACACTGCCTGCTCCATACTGCATACCGATAAATCCGTTTACCGCTTTATTTATTATTGTATCGGCAGATAATCCCTTTTTAATAAGCTTATTCTGCTGTGTCAACCCTGCTGACATGCTTCCTTTGGATGCCCCTGTGCAATTGAGTAGGGAAGCTTTTCTCCCTACTCGCCGCGCGGGGTGCGTGCTGCGTAGCAGCTAATTTCCTTACGCACCCCTGTGCACAAAAAAGCGGCAGCCGTCCACAGACAGGCTACCGTCTTTCCCCACAGGATTCCCGCACCTCTAAAGACGCCGGAAACACAATATGTTCATAATCTTTTCTACCCGCGATAATATCAAACAGCAGTTTTACCGTGGTCTCTGCCATCTCCTTCACCGGCTGTTTCATGGTGGTAATTGCCGGATTATAATACTTCCCCAGTTCAATCCCGTCAAAACCCGCCACTGATACATCCTCCGGAATACGGTATCCCGCCTCCAGCAAAGCCCTGCTGGCTCCTATAGCAAGGATATCCGCCGTGGCATATACCGCCGTAAACTTCTCCCCCGATTCTATCAGCCTCTTCGTGGTCAGATACCCGTTCTCCATAGAGAAATGGTCAATCTCTTCTTCCACACAGCGTACCAGTTCTTCCCTGCACGGAATCCCCTTTTCTGCAAACGCATCCCGATATCCCTCCAGCCTCAGCCGTCCGATACTTTCAATCTCCGATTCCGCGGAAATAATGGCAATATCCCTGTGTCCCAGTTCAAGCAGATAGGAAGTCATGGCACAGCTTTCTTTCCTGTCATCCACCGACACACTGGAATACTCTGCCTTATCCAGCTTTTCCGACACCAGCGTACCGACCGTACTGAAAATATAAGGAACCTTCAGGTTCGAGATTTTCTCCTCCGAATGAAGAAAATAACCGCCAAGGAAAATGATGCCCCGGAGCCGTTTTTCCTTTACCAGCTCCAGCGCAACATCCACCTCGTCTTCATAATATTCCACATGCTGTAATACGAGAGAATATTTCTTTCTCTGTGTTTCGTTTTCTATTACCTTAATCATATCGCTGAACAGCGGGTTCGCAATACCCTTTACCAGTACGGCTATCGACCTTGCATCCGTCCGTTTCAGGTTCCGTGCGCTGTTATTGGGGACAAATCCGGTTTCCCGGATGACATCCATAATCATCTGTTTTGTCTCCGGATTAATATCCGGATGGTTATTGATTGCCCTCGAAACCGTACTGATTCCGACTCCGCACTGTTTTGCGATATCTTTAATTGTTATTTCCGGCATGGTACGTTCTATCCTCTCCCGTAAAGTTTCGTCATCTTACGGATTTCCCCTGCCAGTTCATCCGTGAGCTGTCCGTCAGACATGCGCCACTTCCAATTGTTCCCCAAAGTAGAAGGGATATTGATACGCGCCTCTGCCCCTAATCCAAGATAATCCTGCATCGGGATAATCGCGGTATCCGACACGCTGGCAAGCGCCGCCCGTATAAATTCCCAATGGACATCCTTTTTGGATTTGATATTCAGATAACGTTTTGCAAAAGCCTTATCCCTTTTATTCAGGGCATCGTACCATCCCATCGTTGTATCATTGTCATGCGTACCTGTATATACGACGGAATTATTCGTGTAATTATGAGGAAGATAATCGCTCTCCTCTCTGGAATCAAAAGCAAACTGCAGGATTTTCATTCCGGGATAGCCCGTTTTCTTCACCAGTTTCAGTACACTTGGCGTTAAAAATCCCAAATCTTCCGCAATAACTGCTTTCTTACCGAGTTTCTCCTTCATTACTTTGAAAATATCATATCCCGGTCCTTTTTCCCAATGTCCGAACTCCGCCGTCTCATCCCCGTAAGGGATAAAATAATATTCGTCAAACCCGCGGAAATGGTCAATCCGCACTACATCATACAGCCGGTAGCAGTAAGCGATTCTCCTCATCCACCACTCATACCCTGTTTCCTTATGATACTCCCAACGGTACAGCGGGTTTCCCCACAGCTGCCCCGTTGCGGAAAAAGAATCCGGCGGACAGCCCGCCACGCCGACCGGGATGCAGTCCTCATCCAGCTGGAACAATTCAGGATTTGCCCACGTATCCGCACTGTCAAAAGCCACATAAATCGGTATGTCCCCGATAATCTCAATTCCCTTGCCGTTAGCATACTCTTTCAGCGCAAACCACTGAGAGGCAAATAAAAACTGCTGGAACTCATAAAACTCCACTTCCTGCGCATATTTTTCCTTATAGGATACCATCGCCTCTTTTTTCCTGAGCCTGATATCCTCCTCCCACTCAATCCAGCTGACGCTGTCAAAAGAATTTTTTACTGCCATATACAAGGCATAATCCTCCAGCCAGAATGCATTTTCCTCCCTGAATTTCAGAAACGCCTCATCCGAAGCGATATTGCTTCTTTCGTATGCCTTCTTTAATATCTTAAAACGGGACAGGTATATTTTTTCGTAATCCACATATTCCGCATCCGTGCCGAAATCGCAGGCATCGCATTCCTCTCCGGTAATCCACCCTTTCCCGATTAATTCCTCCAAATCAATATAATACGGGTTTCCCGCAAAAGTGGAAAAAGACTGGTAAGGCGAATCGCCGTATCCGGTAGGTCCGAGCGGGAGAATCTGCCAGTACTTCTGTCCCGCCTTTTCTAAAAAATCTACAAATTCATATGCCTGTTTCGAGAATGTACCGATTCCGTATCTGGACGGAATGCTTGACACAGGTAATAAAATACCGCTTTTTCTCATTGCTGCTTTGCTCCTTTCGGGTTAAGCTGCCGGAAGCTTAACCTTTTACTGCTCCGGCAACAACACCTTCAATAATATATTTCTGACAAGTCAGATAGAAAATAATAATCGGAATAATGGAAAGAACCAGCATCGCCATCAGAGCGCCCATATCTTTGTTACCGTTGGAACCTACCAGCATCTGTACGACAACCGGAATCGTCTTGTACTTTGTGCTGATACCAATCACCAGATAAGGAAGCAGGAAATCGTTCCATATCCACATCGCATTCAAAATAGCTACCGTAATCGCCGTAGGCTTCAATATCGGGAATACCACGCCGAAAAATGTCTGCAACGGATTGCATCCGTCAATCATTGCCGCCTCTTCAATCTCAAGAGGTATGGACTTTACAAAACCTGAAAACATAAACACCGACAGTCCCGCACCAAATCCAAGATACAGCACGCACATGCCAAGAGGGCTGCGCAGGTGACATTTATCCGCCAGACTCGTCATGGTGAACATAACCATCTGGAACGGCACAACCATGGAAAATACAAACATGTAGTAAAGCACCGTAGCGTATACGGATTTCACTCTCGTAATGTAGTATGCCGTCATAGATGTAAAAAGTATCAGTAATATTACGGAAATAATCGTAATAAAGAACGACCATCCGATTGCACTCAAAAGCCCTGTCTGAATCAATCCGTTCACATAATTCGTGAGTCCGGCAAAGGTTTCTCCGGTAGGCAGTGAGAACGGATCTGCACTGATATAAAATTTTCCTTTAAAGGAGTTATTCAGTATAAATAACAAAGGATACAGTATTGCCACTGCCACTATACATAATACCACAAAAATTACTTTATTGGAAGCCTTGGTTTTCGCTGATAACATTATTGTTCTACCTCCTTACTTCTTGTAAAGGACAACTGTAACAGTGCGATTGCTACTACGATGATAAAGAATAATACTGCCTTTGCCTGACCCACACCTTCATATCCGGTTCTCCCGTAGAATGTTTCGTAGATATTCAGGGCAAGCATCTGTGTTTTCTTCATCGGAGCGCCATCCGTCAATGCCTTGTTCTGGTCAAACAGTTTGAAGCTGTTGGATAAGGTTAAGAACATACAAATGGTGATGGAAGACATAACCATAGGTACCTTTACTTTAATCAGAGTCTGCCAGGGTGTAGCTCCGTCAATTTTTGCCGCTTCAATCAGTTCCGTCGGTACATTCTGCAGACCTGCGATGTAAATAATCATCATGTAACCTATCATCTGCCAGTTCATCAGTATTACCAGACCCCAGAAACCATATTTGGCATTGGATACAATCGTTGTTTCATATCTGTATAAAATAGCATTAATCATCTGCTGCCATGTATAACCGAGTACGATACCGCCGATTAAGTTCGGCATGAAAAAAATCGTCCGGAATACATTCGTTCCTGCCACTTTTCTTGTCAGCAGCAATGCAATCGTAAACGCAAGCAGGTTAATGGTAATTACGCTGATTACCGTAAACGCCGCTGTAAATCCCAGCGCACTGGTAAATCCCTGGCCGCTCTCAAAAGCTGCCTTATAGTTATCCAATCCCACCCATGTGGCATTGCCGACCGTTGTAAACTTGCAGAAGGATAAATATACACCTTGTGCAAAAGGAATGATAAAAGCAAATGCAAATGCTATTACGGTAGGCAGGGTAAATACTGCGAAATATCTTTTTAATGTTTTTTCCATCGTCCATTCTCCTTCTCAACCGCCCCATCAAACGGATTGTCTGTAAAAACGCCCCACAGCCGAGGCTGCGGAGCGTTCCCTGCAAGGCTTGCATACTTATTGCTTATTAATTTTGTGCCTTGTTCATTCATTACTGTTTATTACTGCAGCTATTTTTACTGGGCCGTTGCTGACTTTTCCTCTGCCCATCTTGTTACAACCAGCTCTTTTACATCATCCCAGCTCATATTGCCGTTGCAGTATTCCAGCAGACCTGCGCCGAAGTCATCCTTAAATGCCTGGCTTGGGAATGTGGTAAAGTTCCATGTCACACTGCTCTTACCGCTTTCCATGAAACGGTACATTTCTTTTGCCAAAGGATCAGAAGGCTTCTCAGCATCACCGAAGGTAGAGAACGGAGCTGCGTTTCCTAAAGAATTTACCATGTAATCTTTTCCTGCGTCAGAAGAAATCATCCAGTTTACGAAATCAAGCGTTGCTTTCTGGTCTGCCTCGGATGCCTGTTTGTTCACGCACCAGAAGTTTTCTGTACCAATGCACAGACCCTGGCTTTCCTCGCCGGAAACACCTGTGTAAATCGGCATGAACTTAATGTCCTCTTCTTTTACGGCATTGCCGTCTACATCTGCTACCTGTCCCCATGCCCAGTTACCGTTCTGTACCATTGCACACTGTCCCAGTGCGAACTCTGCCATGGAATCGGTTACAGCCTTGCTTCCGAGTAAGCCGGGAGCACATGTGGAGTTGTTGATGTACAAATCAAAGATGTTTTTGAAGTTATCGGAATATTTGAATGTAATTGCCGCCATATCACTTACGTTGTTATCTTTGTATTCATAATATACCGGAAGGTTTGCAAGGTGTGTCTGCCATCTCCAGTCTTCACCGGGAAGTAAAGAAGTGGAAGCGAATACACCCTGAATGCCTAAAGCGTCTTTCTTCGCTGTCATATCTTCTACAACTTCTTTTAATTTAGCAAAATTGTTAATTTCGTCAACATTCGCTGCCTTAGCGCCTTCGGTTGCGAAATATGCCTGCATGATAGCGTCATTGTAAATGATTCCGTATGCTTCAACAGTGTAAGGTATACCGTATGCTCCGCCGTCATCGCCCGTTACTGCAAGACCCTTATCAGACAAATTGTTATAAAGTTCGGAGCCTGATAAATCAAGGCAGTAATCCTTCCAGCTGTTGTAACCTACCGGTCCGTTAATCTGGAACAGTGTAGGTGCGTCGGAACCTGCGATTTCAGCTTTTAAAACCTCTTCATATGTACCGCTTGCCGCAGTAACAACCTTTACGGGAACCCCTGTTTCACTTGTATAAGCTGCTGCAATTTCCTGCCACTGTGCGTCTACTTCCGGCTTGAAGTTCAGGTAATACACCGAACCGTCGCCTGCCGCCGCAGCACTGTCACCTGCCGGGGCCACATTATCTGCCGCAGGCGCCGCATCCGCCGGCGCTGATTCTGCTGCCGGTGCCGATTCTGCAGGCGTCTCCGTGGAACCGCTGCCGCCGCATCCGGCTAACATGGAAGAAACCATTGCTGCACAAAGTAATGCGCTGATTAATTTCTTTTTCATAATACTTATCTCTCCTTTTCTGCTAATGAAAAATGTCTTCTGTCTCCGGCAACGATTTCGGTAACGGTATCGGTATCGTTTTCGGTATCGTTGTCGGTAACGTTTCCGATTACAGTTTGAGAATATCATTTACCACAAAATAATGCAAGCCTTTTTTCATCATTTTTCATAACTTTGTTACTAATAGCAAAATTTCATCGTCAATTTTTATGTATTTTTCATAAATCAGCAGGGAAATTTTATGGAACATGAAAACAGAATATGATACATACCATTCATCCATATGACTTTTTTCGTTTTATGTAATAACTGCAAAATCTAACAGATATTAATGCCTTTCTTCATGCAACAGTTTTGTCAACAACCAAACTTCCGTCTTTTTTCATGACGTTTTTTGAAATTATTTAAATATTTTTCATGTTATTTAATGCTATTCTAATATGTAATATATTGTATTTTTACATGAATATATGCTATACTATAATTGGAAAACGAAAGGAGGGCTGGTTTATTTATCGGAAAATTATAAGTTTTTTAGAATCGTGGAAAGAAAATAAGAACCGCAAGCCCCTTATTTTACAGGGTGCAAGGCAGGTCGGCAAGACTTACTCTATTTTGGAGTTTGGGCGGACTCATTATGAGAATGTGGCATACTTCAACTTTGAAACCCATCCCAAACTGAACGAAACCTTCGCGGAGAATATCAGCCCCGGGTATCTGATTCCCATTCTGTCGCACATTGCAGGACAAACAATCGTAAAGGAAAAAACACTAATTATATTTGATGAAGTACAGCTTTGTGAACGGGCGTTGACTTCTCTGAAATATTTTTACGAAGACGCTCCCGATTACCATATCATTGTAGCAGGCAGTCTGCTCGGCGTTGCCGTCAACCGGGCTAAATTTTCTTTCCCCGTGGGTAAAGTGGATATGAAAACCCTCTATCCCATGGATATGGAAGAGTTTATGCTTGCACTTGGTGAAGATACACTGGTGGAGCAGATTAAAAAAAGTTTTAAAACCGATACGCCGATACCTTCTGCTTTACACAATGCGGCATTACTGCTTTACCGTCAGTATCTTATTGTAGGCGGTATGCCTGAGTGCGTTATACAGTTTGCCGAAACAAAAGACTATATCCTCATACGCCATATACAGGATACCATTCTCGCAAGCTATTTAAACGATATGAGCAAATACAACAATCTCAATGAAATCAAAAAAACAAGGCTTGCTTACGATAATATCACCGTACAGCTTTCTAAAAAAAACACCCGCTTTCAGTATAAACTGATAAAAAAAGGCGGGCGGGCTTCAGAGTTTGAACATGCCATCGAATGGCTCTGTTTATCAGGTATCGTATCACAGGTATATAAGGTAGAGCAGGTTCAAAAACCTTTGGAAAACTACCGTGATATCGATGCGTTCAAGATTTATGTGTCCGACCTGGGGCTTCTTTGCGCCAAAAAAGATTTAGCGGCGAATGATGTCCTCTATATGGTGGAGGAGCTAAATGACTTTAAGGGAGGGATGGCTGAAAACTATGTGAACGTCCAGCTTACCATGAACGGATACCACACCTACTATTGGGAATCCGGGCGTGGAGCTGAAATTGACTTTGTCATTCAGCGTGACGGCAGACTGATACCCATTGAGGTCAAATCCGCTGACAATACGAAAGCCAAAAGCTTAAAGGTTTATATGGAAACCTACAAACCCGACTATGCCATCAAACTTTCTGCAAAGAACTTTGGCTTTGAGAATGGGAAAAAGACCGTTCCTCTTTATGCTGCGTTCTGCATTTAAACGTTTTTTAGGGCTGTCACATTAAGAACTTTTTATACAAGATATAGCATTGCTTCAGGGCGGGATTTGCCATATCATGTATACATCATTCTTATTGCGACAGTCCCATTCATCAGGTCTGTTCCTCCTATTCATTTCATTCACAGTCAACAACCCCGCTGCAAGCAGCGGGGTATGTGACCCTCGCGGCATTCGTCAAATATCCATGCAAGCATGGCTACTTTCCTCATTGCTCGCGGGAATCAGGAGCGGAAAACACCTTTCTACTCTTTCCCATCCCAGCAATAGGTGCAAAGCTTACACCGCTCAATCCCTACCGATTCCATCATGTCATCCAGCCGGTGATACCGCAGGGATGTGAAGTTTAACTGCTTGCGGATTCTCTCCAGCATCTCTCCGTACTCTTCTGTTTCCGGATTGGAATAAGCCTCTAAACGGGTAAATCTGCCTTCCCGCTCCAAATCCTTCAATACCTGGCGGGCAATTAAATCCATCTCCGACGTGGAACGGGAGAAATTCAGATATTTACAGCCATACAGCAACGGCGGACATGCCGGACGGATATGGACTTCCCTTGCACCGCTCTGGTAAAGGAATTCTGTCGTCTCCCTTAGCTGTGTTCCCCGGACGATGGAATCATCAATTAACAGCAGGCTCTTGTCCTGAATCAAATCATGTACGGGTATCAGCTTCATTTTCGCAATCAGGTTCCTCTTGCTCTGTATCGTTGGCATAAAAGAACGGGGCCATGTAGGTGTATATTTGATAAACGGACGGGAAAAAGGAATTCCCGATTCGTTGGAATAACCAATGGCATGTGCGGTTCCCGAATCCGGCACACCCGCTACGATATCCGGATGCGCGTCATCCCTTTTCGCAAGCAGCGCACCGCAGTTATACCGCATCTTTTCCACACTGATTCCCTCATAGGAGGACGATGGATAACCATAGTACACCCACAGGAACGTACATATCTTCATATCTTTTCCCGGTGCGGCAAGTGTATGGATGCCCTCCGGCGTTACAATCACTACTTCGCCCGGTCCCAGCTCCCGCTCTTCGCTGTACCCCAGATTCAGATAAGCAAAACTCTCAAAAGAAATACAGAAAGCTCCCTCTTTCTTTCCCAGTGCCACCGGCGTCCTGCCCATCCTGTCCCTCGCCGCATAAATGCCTTTCGGCGTCATCAGCAGGATACTCATGGAGCCTTCGATGATTTCCTGCGCATACTGGATACCTTCTACCAGATTCTCTTTCTGGTTAATGATGGCAGCCACCAGCTCCGTGGCATTGATATCCCCGCCGCTCATCTCTAAAAAATGGGAATGCCCCGACCGGAACACCTGCTCCACAATTTTATCCGTATTATTGATTTTCCCCACCGTCTCTATGGCATAAGTACCGTGATGGGAACGGACAATCAACGGCTGCGGCTCATAATCAGAAATACATCCGATGCCCAGCCAGCCTTTCATTTCATTTAAATCTTTATCAAATTTGGTACGGAACGGCGCATTCTCGATATTGTGGATAGCCCGGTCAAAGCCTTTTTCCCCATATACCGCCAGCCCTGCTCTCCTCGTCCCCAGATGGGAATGATAATCCGTTCCGAAAAATAAATCAAACATGCAATCCTGTTTTGATGCCACTCCAAAAAATCCACCCATAATTTATCCTCATTCCTATAGTCAAGTAGGGAAGCTTTTCTTTTTCTACACATTAATCTCCGCCTTAACGCCAAGCAGCTCCTTATTTTCCTCTAACAGAGGACGGATTACGTTCGCAAGGAAAGCCTCCACCTGTTCTTTGGAACGTCCTACATATTTCGACGGGTCCATAGTCTTGCGCAAATCCTCCAAAGTCATGTTAAACGCAGGGTCTGCGGCAATCAGCTCCAATAAATTGTTGTCTTTTCCTTCCACCTTGACATTCCTGCCTGCTTCCATAGAAAGCGTACGGATTTTCTCATGCAGCTCCTGACGGTCGCCGCCTGCTTTCACCGCATCCATCATGATATTTTCCGTTGCCATAAAGGGCAGCTCACTCATCAGCCGCTTTTCGATTACCTTCGGATATACCACCAGACCGTCTACCACATTCAGGCACAAATCCAGTATACCGTCAATGGCAAGAAAGCCTTCCGGTATGGACAGCCGCTTATTTGCCGAATCATCCAGTGTCCTTTCAAACCACTGGGTCGCCGAAGTAATGGCTGGATTTAACGCATCTACCATCACATAACGGGAAAGGGAAGCGATTCTCTCACTCCGCATGGGATTCCTCTTATACGCCATGGCGGAAGACCCAATCTGGCTCTTTTCAAAAGGCTCCTCCACTTCTTTCAGATGCTGTAACAGACGGATGTCATTGGACATCTTATGCGCGCTTGCCGCAATGCCTGCCAGTACGTTCACCACTCTTGTATCCACTTTACGGGAATAGGTCTGTCCCGATACCGGATAGCATTCCTCAAATCCCATTTTTTCCGCAATCATCGGGTCAATCTTATCAATGATTTCCTGATTTCCGTCAAACAGCTCCAAAAAAGAAGCCTGCGTTCCGGTCGTCCCCTTAGAGCCCAGAAGTTTCATATGGGACAGCACATGCTCCAAATCCTCTAAATCAAGGAAAAACTCCTGTAACCAGAGCGTCGCCCGTTTTCCTACCGTAGTCGGCTGTGCCGGCTGGAAATGAGTAAAGGCAAGCGTCGGCTGCTCCTTGTATTTTTCCGCAAAATCGGCAAGCTCCTTCATCACGTTCACCAGCTTTTTCTTTACCAGTTTCAGAGCTTCCGTCATTACGATAATATCCGTATTATCACCCACATAACAGGATGTGGCGCCCAGATGAATAATCCCCTTGGCTTTCGGGCATTGTACGCCGTATGCATACACATGGCTCATGACATCGTGGCGGACTTCTTTTTCCCTGGCCTTCGCCACATCATAATTGATATCCTCCGCATGGGCTTTCAACTCGTCAATCTGCTCCTGTGTAATATTTAATCCCAGCTCCTTCTCCGTCTCGGCAAGTGCAATCCAAAGCTTCCTCCACGTCCGGAACTTCATGTCCGGTGAAAAAATATACTGCATTTCCTTACTTGCATACCGCTCGGAAAGCGGACTCTGATACCTGTCTGTACTCATATATTTCCTCATTTCTGCGCTGCTTTTTGCGCATATCAAGTTTGTGGATGCAGCGCAGACACAAACTTGCGGAGTGAAAGATTTGAAAAATCTTTCACTCTTTTCTCCTCTGATTTTTATTCCTCATATTCCCCGCGTATGTCCCCTGCCGGCGGTTCTATGGGGTACTTCCCATTAAAACAGCCCTTGCAGATACCCAGGCCGCCTGCCATTTCTTCCAGCCGCTCTTCCCTCAGATAAGCGAGCGAATCGGCCCCGATGATACTGCATATCTCCCCGATGGAACGGTTATGGGCGATAAGCTGTTCTTTTGCCGGCACATCCGTTCCGAAATAGCAGGGCCACAGGAAAGGCGGGGAACTGACCCTCATATGTACCTCTCTTGCTCCCGCTTCCCGCAGCATATGCACGATACGGTCCGAAGTGGTTCCGCGCACAATGGAATCATCTATCATAATGATTTTCTTTCCTTCCACTGCTTCCCGCAGGGCATTGAGTTTTACCTGCACGCTGCTCTCCCTGCTTTTCTGTCCCGGTTTTATGAACGTGCGCCCGACATAAGTATTTTTCACAAAAGCCTGTCCATAGGGAATGCCTGACTGCAAAGAATATCCCAGCGCCGCGCAGTTTCCGGATTCCGGTACGCCCACGACTAAATCGGCGTCTGCCGGCGAATCCATGGCAAGGAATTTTCCCGCCAGAATCCTCGCATTATATACGCTGACGCCGTCGATATAACTGTCCGGTCTTGCAAAATAAATATATTCAAAGATGCATCTGGCCTGTTCCTCTTTCGGAATGCATCTTTCAGTATTGGATTCGATTCCCTTATCCGGTGAAATCGTAACGATTTCGCCCGGCTGCACATCCCTGACATACGAAGCGCCCACCGTATCCAAAGCACAGGTTTCCGATGCCAGAATGTAAGCATTCTCCCGCTTTCCGATACAGAGCGGCCGGAAACCGAACGGGTCCCTTGCGCCTATCAGTTTTCTGGGCGACATCACAATCAAAGAGTATGCCCCTTTGATTTTCCGCATGGCACGGCTTACCGCCTCTTCCACAGTGGCGGAATTCAGCCGTTCCCGCGCAATATGATAGGCAATGACTTCCGAATCGATGGTAGTCTGGAAAATCGCCCCTGTATATTCCAATTCATGGCGCAGCTCGTGCGCATTAATGAGATTTCCGTTATGGGCGAGGCCCAAAGTCCCCTTTACATAATTCAGCACCAGCGGCTGCGCATTTTCCCTCGTACTGCTCCCCGCTGTCGAATACCGCACATGCCCTACGCCGATATCCCCCTTCAGCGTCTCTAACCGTTCCGGAGTAAACACTTCGTTTAAAAGCCCCATATCCTTAGCGCTGATGACTTTCCCCTTCGGTCCGTTGGTATCGCTGACCGCAATACCGCAGCTCTCCTGTCCTCTGTGCTGAAGGGCAAACAGACCGTAATAAATCGTGGACGCCACGTCTCCGCCGTCGAAATCATACATACCGAAGACACCGCACTCTTCCTTCAGTCTGTCCGGTTCCTCCATCGCTGCCTTCCCTGCGCCCGCATCCGCCCTGCCGGTCTCTCCCGACAGGGCGCCTTTTTGTTTCTCTTCCGCTATCATAGCCAAATTCTTTCCCTCTGCTTCCGTAACGGTTCCGAACCTTCCACATTCGGCCACTTTATGCCCCTATTCTCATGTTCCGGCTGGATGTGCTGCTTATAATCCAAGCCTCTTAAATACTTCGTTATATGCTTCTTCCACATTTCCCAAATCCCTGCGGAAACGGTCCTTGTCTAATTTCTCGTTGGTATGTACATCCCACAGCCTGCATGTATCCGGCGAAGTCTCGTCCGCAAGAAGAATCTCACCATGGAAACGGCCGAATTCAATCTTAAAATCAATCAGTTTAATATCCGCCTGCAAGAAATAGGCTTTCAAAACCTCATTTACCTTAAAAGCATATTTCTTAATCGTTTCGATTTCTTCCCAGGAAGCCAGCCCGAGCGCTACCGCAAAATAGCTGTTAATCAGCGGGTCGCCCAATTCATCATTCTTATAGCTGAATTCAATCGTAGGCTCCTTGAACGGAGTTCCTTCCGGAACGCCAAGTCTCTTGGAAAAGCTTCCGGCCGCCACATTACGGATAATGACTTCTAAAGGAACGATTTCCACTTTCTTTACCGCAGTTTCCCTATCGCTCAATTCTTCTATGAAATGGGTGGGAACGCCTTCCTTTTCCAAAAGCCGGAATACATGGTTGGTCATCTTATTATTGATGACGCCCTTCCCCACAATGGTTCCTTTCTTTTCTCCGTTAAAAGCAGTCGCATCATCCTTATAGTCTACAATCACCACATCGGAATCATCCGTTGCGAATACCTTCTTTGCTTTTCCTTCATAGAGCTGTTCCAATTTTTTCATTTCTTCCTCCGTTCCGCCTTCCGGCAACATATAGTTAGAGTAAAAGTCTGTCACTTTGAAGTATATAACAGTTATTTTTAGAAGTCAATCGCAAACAGGAACCCGTCATTTCAACCGGAAAACCCGCGAAGCGACATATTCCTTTCTATAATAATCCGCCAGCAGCTGGTCCGCCGTCTGGTAATCCTGAAGCACCTGTGCCGCTACAATATCATTAATCAATGCAAAACGGCTCTCCGATTCCTCCTGGAGAGAATCGCCCCTGCTTATCGAATCGCTTTCCGTCACCTGTTCCCTTCCGTCATTTTCTTCTGAAATATAATATTGAAGCTTTTCCCCGAAAAACAGAACAAATGGCTTCGCATAAACACCGCCGTACATATCCTTCATTTCCTCCTGCCGGTATCCTTCCGGCGTATGGGGGCCTTTTTCTATCATATAGTGGATGAATACCCTGCTGCCCGGACTGGTCTTATATTCCACGATAACCTTGTCCTCGAACTGCTCCAGTTCCGGCACCACTCCCACATATTCTTTATAGAAGGAAAAACAAAGTTCCTCCCGCAGCATATCCAGCAGGAACCCGCGGGCTGCTGCCTTTACCTTGGAAGTCATCTCCGCCTTATGCCCGGCATAATACTGCAGGAACGCCAGCCGGCATATTTTTTTCAGCCGTTCTCCTCGTTCGTAGACGCGGAGCATATCTGCAAAAATATAGGAATCCATAAGCTTGTCCCTGATAAAAAAATCGTAAGAACATTGCGTAAGAAAAGCCATCTCTACCTCCGCCTTTGCTCCTCCCGCAATATAAGTACGGAAAATTTCCATCCGTTCCCCGATATAGGAACCGGTATACATCATCTGTATCAGGATACGCTCACACAATTCATAAGTATCCACTTCAAAAGCTTCGGCGGACTTCCATATATCCCGCAGCCGTTCCATTGATCCGCGGTAAAAGCAGACCAGGTAGGAAAGAAGATTTCCATCGTATTTCCCCTTCTCGAACACACGGTAAACCATCTGCGTCATTTTGTCATTTTCCAAATAACCGTCCCTTGCAATCAGCCTGCTGCACAGTTTCATCATAATCTTACAGTCAATACCCTGTACTCCGAAACGTTCCGCCCAGGCAAAAGCCTTATCCCACATTCCGCGCATGACCATAAAGCGGATAATCTCATTGCGTTCCCGGCAGTCTTTCCCTTCCGGCTCCAGTTCTTTCAGATAATTATCCAGTTCCAGCATATAATCCCGTTCGTAATAATAATGCAGCAGCTTCAGACAGACCTCATTTTTCCTGTCTTCCTCAATATTTTCCGAAGCTGCAATATGACGGAACCTGCTTTCATTTTCCTCCGTAATATCATGGAAAGAATTTCCCTTTTCACACAGATAAATATCCAGTCCCTCATGCTCCGGTACAAGACTGCTGACCTCTCCTGCCAGCCTGCCCGGCTGCATCAGCCGTTCCATCCCAAAGGGAACACTGACCGTATAGCGGTATCCCGCACCGTCTTCCAGAAACACCTTATAATCTTCCCCATACAGCGGCAGATACACCCTGCCTCCGTTCAACGGGTAACGGTATTCTTTCCGGTCTATGGCATAACGCACCACAGCAGAGCGTACTTCCTGATTTTCCGTCTCTATCCGGTAAGTAAACAACAGCGGCAGCAATTCCCTGGCCCGCTCTTCATCCATCTTTCCCGTCAGAAGGATATTTTTGTACAGATAAGCCAAATCCTCATTAATCCTGCCTTTTTTCAGCTGTTCCTTCACAAAATTATCAATCTGGGCACAGAACTTGATATAATACTCAGGATGTTCCTCCCGTTTTTTATATACATACGCATATAGAAAAGCATTCTTCCGGTAATCCAGCTCGCTCTGGTAAGCAAAATACATCAGTACCATCCGGGGAATTTCCCCCTTATAGCCTTCCGGCAGCGCCATCATATAATATTCATACAGTTTGGTAATCCTGAGTTCCTGTTCCACGCCCATCCGGTACCACTCAAAAAAGCGGCTTTCCGTCTTGTTCCCTTTGACCAGCAGCGTACACAATGCATGTAAAGTCTCCCGGTCCGGATATTTCTCATAACATTCCTTCAGGACAAAAAACGCGTGCTGCGAATACCCTTTCAGTTTCTGCACCTGATAACGAATCTGCACAACCATATCCTGCGTCAGCAGTTCTTTCTTTGCCGCAAAACGGAGCACCTGCATTTCAAAGGCGTTCAGCTTCATCAGCAGGGTTGGGTTCATCTCCAGTAAATGCCATGCTTCCACATAAAGCACCGGACTGACACAGCCCTGCCTGAACTGTTCTTCCAGAACAAGCCATCGTTTGGAAGGGCTCTTTACATATTCTTCCGAAACATGGAGCATCAGCCACGCAATCCGCCAGTTCCCCGGATTCATCCGGTATATCTGTCCAATGCGTTCCGCCATCCGGTCCACATACTCTTCATCCTCGCTAAGCAGCGTATTCAGATACAGATAATAACAGTTGATTTCGGGCGGACACTGCTCTGCCAGCCCTTCCTCCTTCAGCCGCTCCAACTGCCTCCCTGCCTCTTTATTCCGCTCCTGTGTTAAAAATAACTGTGTCTGGAACAATCTGGTCTGGACATCCTTTGTATCCAAAGCTGCTAAACGATCCACCAGTTTCTCCGTTTCACTCATCCACGTCCTGGCCGTAATTTTTTTCCCCCGGTAACTGCAGTAATATTCCATCAGCATCACGAGAAGCTGTTTTTTCTCCCTTGCAATGCCAAATGCATGAGCCGGTTTCATGCTGCCGCGCACCGTAATCGAAACCCGGATATCCGTATAGGAATTATAAATATGAAGCATACCATAATTCCGGCCTGCATGTATCCGGCTGCCGTCTATGTAGTAAACCAAACGGTAAGAGTTGCCTAAAAACTCATGTTCCGTCACCCGTTCCTTCTCCACTCTCAGGAAATCCCCTTCCGCCTCCACATGAAGGAACGTATAGCCCCAGCCGCTCCTTGTAATCAGAATGCTGTGCTCCGATACCCCGGCCACATCATCCAGTCGTATCTGCGTCTCATCCACGGCAAATGTCACTTTCTGCTTCTTATTTGTCTCCAGCAGAAATTCTTCCATATTCCTTTCATTGCCGTATACCGCCGACAGTCCTTTATAGGCACAGTAATACTGTTTGTCCGCACCTTTGGTAAAAATCCTGCAAAACCCTTTGGAATAGAATACTTTCACCGCCTCTTCCCAGTTTACTTTCGCCAGATTTGCAAAGTGGAACATATTGCGTATCTCGCCCATACTGGAAGAAATGATTTCCGTCTCCATCGTAATCCGGTACGGAATCTCATATTCCCCGTAATTGGAAATGATGGCAAAGCTGCCCTCCCATACATCCCCTTCTTCCATTCCCTCGCTGTCGAACCGGTAGCCGACCACTTCTTTTTTTCCGATAAATTCCCTGGTCAGACAGCGCATTTTAATCTCCGAAGAATATACATAACCCTCCGCAGGCGCCTCTCCCGATGCATATATCGTAAAGCTCCCTTCGAGAATCTCCCCTTTTTTCACGGAAAGTTCCAGCTTATCTTCTGAGAACTTCAGCGAATCATTATCCGTATCCACCTGTCCGGAACCGATTTCTCCATAATCAAATTTCCCCGCTGCCACTGTCTGCCACCTTCCTGAACGCTCTAATCCTGCTATTTCTTAAATCTTTATAAAATACCGCATTTTCAATTATAACATCCCGTGGCGATGCTTGCAACTTTTATCCGATTTCCCTGCCGACAGACGACATAAAAAAAAATTTAAAATCGCTTGACAAATTCTTTTTTATGTCTTATTGTATTACTTAAATAATACAGTAAATTCTTAAGCGCATATGCTTATCAAAATTTAACAGGAAAGGATGGATTACATGGCATGGAATTTAGATGCGGATAAGCCCATTTATGCCCAGCTGGTAGAAATCATACAGATGCAGATTGTCTCCGGCCAATATAAAGCGGGTGACAGGCTTCCAAGCGTACGGGAACTGGCAGCGGAAGCAAGTGTCAATCCAAATACAATGCAAAAGGCTCTCGCCGAACTGGAAAGAAACGGACTCATCAACACACAGCGGACCAGCGGCCGCACCGTAACGGAGGATAATGAATTGATCAGACAGACAAGAACACAGCTCGCCGATGAATATATAAAGAATTTCTTCCTGATGATGAAGAAATTAGGCTATTCGGAGGAGGAAATCATCTCACTTATCAAACATGCAGCGGAGGAGGAGAAATAAAAATGGAAGCATTAGCTGAATTACGGGGACTGACGAAGGTATTCGGCAACACATTAGCCGTAAACAACATGAATCTCATCATACCCCGCGGTAAAATCATCGGCCTGTTAGGGCCTAACGGAAGCGGTAAGACCACGCTGATTAAAATGATGAACGGGCTGCTCATGCCTACGGCCGGAACCATACTCATCAACGGACAAACGCCCGGTGTCGCCACGAAAGCAAAAGTTGCCTATCTGCCGGAACGGACCTACCTTCAGAACGGTATGAAGGTATGCGACATCGTGGACTTTTTCTGCGATTTCTACGAAGATTTTGACAGGGAACGGGCCTTTACCATGTTAAGCAATCTGGCCATCCCTTTTACCGCACCGCTGAAAACACTCTCAAAGGGCACGAAGGAGAAAGTCCAGCTGATTCTGGTCATGAGCAGGCGGGCAGACTTATATATTTTGGATGAACCTATTGCAGGCGTGGACCCGGCGGCAAGGGATTATATTTTAAGGACCATCATAACAAATTATAATGAAAACTCCAGTATCCTGCTGTCCACCCACCTGATTACGGACATTGAAAATATTCTGGATGAGGTGATTCTTGTCCGCAGCGGCCAGATTCTTGCCCATATGGAAGTAGACCAAATCAGGACAGAATACGGACAATCGGTAGATGCTTATTTCAGGAGGGTATTCGCATGTTAAAAAAATTATTTAAGTATGAATGGAAATTCTTTTGGAAAGTTCCGGCCACCATCAATCTTGCGCTGGCTATTATCACTTTACTGGGCGTCATGTTCATTATTTCGCCTCTTTGGGAATTGGAATCCGAGCTCATAGGTATTCTGATGAGTACCTCGCTGATGTTTTACTATCTTTCCATCTTCGCCGGTTCCATTGCCGTTACCGTCTATATTGCCATACGCTTTTACCGGAGCGCTTATACGGATGAAGGTTATCTTACCCATACCCTTCCGGTGACTCCACGGCAGATTATCCTGTCTAAACTGTTCGTCGGCGTCATATGGACTTTTATCACCGGCTGCGTCATTGCCATCAGTGTCGCTGTACTGATTTTTACTTTCATATTTGCCTCCATTGATTTTAACTTTTTCTACGAAATCGGGGAAGTTTGGGAGGAGATTCTTGAAGCATTTAAAGAACTGGGATTTCATTTTTATCTCTCTGTCTTCCTGTTCTTTCTGCTTTACGCAGCAGGCGCCTTTTTCAATATACTCATGCTGTATTCTGCGGTTTCACTCGGACAGCTGTTCTCACGTCACAAAATCGCAGGCGCCGTTATTTGGTATATCGCCGAATACATGATTGTCCAGTTCGGCAGCTCCATACTGATGAGCGTCGCTATTCTGGGCCTGTTCAACTCCATGGATGCCTTTGATTCTCCCGGCGCTGTCACTTCGCTCCTGTTTGGCGGCGGCTTCCTGCTGGTGCTGGCCGGCGATATCGTTTTGTATTGCATTACGGAGTATATGATGAAAAAGAAATTAAATCTGGACTAAATTCCGGGGGCATCCGTCAGCTCTGCCGGCAAACTTCCTTTGGATGCCCCTGTGCAGATATGCCCCAATGCATAAGAAAGAAGCTGCATTTTAAACGATGCAGCTTTTTCTTTAATTACACCTTTTTCATTCCCATCTGTTTCCTGCTGTCTTTCGCATCCAGTAAGGCAGCTGCAAGGCAGACCAGAAAACATCCTCCCACTAAAAGCCGGTCAAGACTCTTCTCCACTTTCTTCTTTCTGGCTTTCACCGCTTTCCTATGGATTTTTTCCCCGGCTCTTTTTGTCTTTGCCTTCTCCTTTATAAACCGGATTGCTTCTTTATTCAGCCTCTTTTTCCACTTTGCAGTTTTTATCCTTTTCTTTTTCTTCATTTCACACCGCCGCTCCATTCCGTAATGTTCTTTTTTATTTCAACTGTGCCTTCACTGGCAGCACAGTAATACAATCCTTTTATGTCGGCTCTGCAATACGCGTTACCCCTACATAAATGTTAGATATCTGATACCATGTGGGATAATCCACGACCCCCGACTGCGGCAGGTTAAAAATACGCTGGAATGTCCTCACCGCATCTGCTGTCCTGCTGCCGTATATGCCATCCACTGCGATGCTTGGAATCGCAGGATAATTCTGTGCAATACGGTTCAGCTGCTGCTGCATCTGACGTACTTTGTCGCCGCTGGAGCCGATTGTCAGGTCATATCCCGGCCAGGAAGATGGAACTCCCGCTATGCTTTCTGCGGAATTGATATACATATCATTTCCATAATAGTACCGGATTATTTCAATTGCCGAATATCCTTCATCCCCCAGATACTTCGAACCCCACTGGCTCAGTCCGCTGCAGGTCACACGCTTTCCATCGCAATAGGAAGTAAAAATAGGCTGCCTCACACCCGGACGGGATAAATAATTGGCAAATATGGTATCAACCAGATAATCAATATTGTCATAAATATTCCTGCCGCGTATCCACTTCTGGTCATATGCCGTGGAAGAAGTAATGGTGAAATTATAGCCCTGGTTCCGGTACCCCCAAACCACCACTGATTCATATTAAACAAGCGTCTCCGCTTTCTTAATTTTCTGTGCTTCCAATCAGCACCTTCTTCCCGCAGAATGCAAATCCATATTTACGAATGCTCCCCTCCGGAATCCCCTTTGCCACAAGATTAGCCTGATAATCCTTCTCTTCTATCTGCCGCAGCGCCTCTTTTACCGTGTCGGAAAGCTCCTTTTCCGCAGCTTCCTGCACCTTAAACTCCATAATAACCGCATCATTTATGACTGCGCCGCTCTTTGGCTTCCTCGGCTCCAGCATGACATCATACCTTCCAAATCCGCTTTCCCGGTTGGATGTAATCAAATACCTGTCGGCAAGTTCTACCATTAATCCAAGTACAAAACCATGATAAAAACGTTCCGGCTCCTCCCCTGACGGATTCCTCCCTGTGTCAAAATAGCTGAAAGTATTCATAGCCACTTTATTCATATAAATGTTCATCGCTTTCAAATCGTTAACAAGCAGGGCTTTCACAAAATCATTGTAACCGGACGCCGCGCCGCCGAACCACTTCCGTATCATACTGCGGAACATAGCCTTCACCTCAAAGTTGGTTAATCCCAGCATATAATCCTGCTTCCACTCCCCAAATTCCGAAGTATATGTCTCGTATCTTACTACCTTTAGATAACCGCTTGCCAGCAGAAGGCTCCAAAGAACCTGCTCATCATTATCCAGCATACTGAATACAATCTGCTCATCTATCTCCGCACAGATAGTTCCTCCCTGCAATAAGATTTCAAAGGCTTCCTTAACATTCCCGCTTCCTTCCTGCAACAACTTTCCTACAAGACTATTGGAACTGCTGTTTGCCCAATAAGTATTTACCTTTCGTTCATCAAGAAAGCAAATAATTGACCATGGATTATAAATATCTTTTCTTTCCCCAAAACAAAATCCATCATACCAATCTTTTACCTGCTGTCTCCGTTCCACCAGCCCATACTCCTCCAAAGCTGTAAACACTTCCTCTTCCGTAAAACCAAATTTATCAGCATACTTCTCAGAAGTCACTGTCACTACTTTCAGATTATTCAAATCAGAAAAAATAGATTCTTTGCTTATTCTTGTAATCCCGGTCATAAAAGCGCGTTCCAGACAGGGATTTGTCTTAAAAGTAGAATTGAACAAACTTCTGATAAAAACCACCATTTTATCCCAGTACCCATACACATATGCCTCCTGCATGGGCGTATCATATTCGTCCAGAAGGATAATCACCTTTTTTCCATAATAGCGGCACAGATAATCGGTAAGCATTTTCAGTGACAAAGATGCCATATAATCTTCCATATCTGCCGATATTCTCTGAAAATCTTCTTTTTCATTACCATTCAGCACATCACTCTTAAGCAGAAAATCAAATTTATTATACATCATTTGGATAATCTTACATATTTTCTTACGCGCCTCTTCAAATGTAGTTTCCTTAATATCTGCAAAGCTTAAAAAGATAACCGGGTATGTTCCCTGCAGTTTTCTATATTTATAGTCCCCATCATGGGACTTTTCTTCCCATATGCTAAGCCCCGCAAACAGATCGCCCCTGTCTGCATAATTAACGGAAAAGAATTTTTCCAGCATACTCATATTGAGGGTCTTCCCAAATCTTCTCGGACGCGTGAGCAATGTCACGTCATCATCAGATTCCCACCATTCACGTATGAAATCTGTTTTATCGATATAAAAATTATTATTTATTCTGATTTTTTCAAAATCCTGTCTTCCAATACCTATTACTCTCATCATAACCAGCCCTCATGCTGCACATTGCATAAAAACAATTGTTCCTTTCTGTTCTTACATTTAGCTTCTTATCCATACAGTATCACGCTTAAATGTATCTCGCCTTATTACGTTTCTAATTCATATTATACCCATTTCCCACATTTTTGTATACAATTAATAACCCCGCCGCAGGCAACGGGGCATCAAATCTTAAAGGCAATCCGTATCTCTCCCTCTTTTACCAAAATCCTGCTAACCATGGATGAAAGCAGCATTCTTTTCACCGGAATGCCTGCGTTATGAAACTCTTCCTTCCAATCCGGAAGAACAGCCGCCTGTGCCTCCCTAATACTGCTTTGGAGTTCCATTTCCTTCCATTCCTTTTCCGTCTGCTCTTCCTTCTTCATCCATTCCTGCAGGGATTGTTCTTTTTCTTTTAACATGGAAGCCAGCTTTTCCCCACTGAAATAATATGTGCCGCGCATCGCCTCCGGTATTTTTTCTTCCAGCGTAGCGATATCCCGTCTCGTGCTGTCTATTTTCCGGCGGATTTCCATCCTCTCCCTTTCCGCCCTCTTCCTCTCCTTCTCCCGGATTTGCTCCAATTCGCCTGCCACATCTATGAAATCTATGTGCGCCATATACTTTTCCACAGCCTCGAAAACAACGGTTTCCAAAAAGTCCTGAGCATAACCGGAACATCCGCCGCATCTGCCAGGGCATATATATCTGCCTGTAAAAGACTCCTTTTGCTCTCCTGCCTTTGTGACCCACCGGTTATAATAACTTCCGTTCTTCAGCCGTCCGCCGCAGTGACCGCAGTAAACAAATCCCGTCAAAGCAAGCTTTCCGCCGGTACGCAGCGGCACATGACAGCCATCCCCGCACTGCTGCATAGCCTGTTTGCCGGCAATCCGGATTTTCGCTTTCCGCGCTTCCCTTATCTCCTGCGCACGCTCCCAGCTCTCAGCCGGTATAATCACCAGTTCCTGTATCTGCTCTTCAGAGTATACCCATTCTTTCCTGTCCAGTCTCTTCAGCGTCCCACGGTTCTCCCGTCTGCCAATCGCCAGATATCCCATATAGACAGGATTCGTCAATATCCCTCTTATGGTTCCTGCCTTCCATTCCCCTCCATTGACTGCCGGAATCCCCTGACGGTTTAACTCTCCGGCAATCCTTGCATATCCCATTCCCTGCTGCACTGCCAGCGCATATATCTTCCTGACTGTTTCCGCATTTTCCTCTACTATTTCCAGTTTTTTTAACAGCCGCCCGTGACTGCTTACCATACCTGAGGGCACTAACCGATAGCCGAACGGAGCCCTGCCGCCTACAAATTTCCCCGCCCTCACCAGTTCTCTCTGCGTATCCCTTACCCGCATCCCTGTCTTTTTGCTCTCTCCCTCATTCTGCCAGAAGCGGATATAATTCAGCAGTTTATCAATGTGGTCTTCCGTTTTCAGCTGTCCATCCTTAATCGTCCATACTTCAATGCCGAGCCGGTTCAATGCAGCCACATAAAAACTATATTCCTCCTGCCTTCCTATCCGGTCCGACATATAAGTAAGCAGGATATCAAATTGCCCTTCCTTCGCATCTGTCAGAATCTCCTGCAGCGCTTCCCTGTCCTCCACGCCGTTCTTATAACCGGATACCGCCTTTTCTATATACTCCCTGTCGAATACCCATTCGGGACGTCCTGCGATATATTGCAGGGCTTCTGCACGCTGTACCGGAATATCATCGTCATGCAGCTGCTGCTTTGAGGATACTCTGAGCAGAGTCCGGACCTTCTTACTCATGAACAATCCTCCGCAGATACAGTTCTTTTAACCTGCCGGCAAGTTCTCTTTCCGCTTTCCCGTCCGTCTTCTCCGGAAATTCCAACGTGACTTTTATCTTCTTATTTCGGTAAATAACCTCATACTCTGTCCTATGTTCCGCACACATCGTCCTGCTTCCCCCTGCGGGCTTTTCTTTACATAAGTATGTAATTCCCGTCACAGGTATGCTGCCAAATCCCCAAAGCATGTTTAGCAGGATTTAAACACACTCCGGCAGCAGACTGCTGCCGGTAAAGCTGCTCCTGTTCCTTACAGCCCTGTAATATCGATTGCATGCATATAAGCATCCGAACCGCGCGTACAGGTCAGGCTGAGTTTCTTTCCACTGACCAAAACCTTGCAGTTACTGATGCTGTTTACCGCATCCAGCTTAAGCTGCATCTCTCCCTGCGGTGTGTTCAGATACAGTATGCTCTCACTTGAATCATCCCCTACGGTTCCGGTCACGGTCGCCACATCAGAGGTATCCATCTGCGCCATGGAAGAAGCCTCCTTTTCTCCTACCAGGCTGACTGCATGAAGATAAGCATCCGAACCATGGTAAAAAGAAACCGTCAGCTTATTGCCGGGAGTCAGAACCACGCCGCTTCTGGCATCCGTGCTGCTGTCGATTGCAAACTGCATTTCACCGTCTTTGGTAGACAAATACAGAAGATTCTCCTTTGTATCCTCCGCCACTGTCCCGGAAATTGTTCCGGTAGCAGCAGTTACAGGCGTTGTCGGCGCCGGCATAAGCCCGTTATAAACAGGCGCCGTCTGGGAAGGCACTGAAGATACCGTTCCTGCTGCCATCCCCGCATCCGAAATGCTGACTGCATGCATATAGGCATCCGAACCCCTCACACATGTAATGCTGTAACTCTTGTCCACGACAAGAACGGAACATCCGCTCATATTGGTGGTTGCATCCAGTTTAATTTCCATCTGTCCCTGCGGTGTATCAAAATATAATATTTCACTTGTTGTCTTATCGCCAATGGTTCCCGTTACACTCGCTGATGTGGAAAAATCGAGCGTCACCGCAGGCGCCTGCGCCTCCGTTGTAATCCTTACCGCATGAAGATAACCATCCGAACCATGGGAAACGGAAACGCTGATTTTATAATCCGGCAGTAATATTTTACAGGCGCTGGTATCCGTCCCGCCATCCAGCTTGATTTCCATATCCCCTTCTTTTGTGGAAAGCTTTAACAGCTCAGAGGTTGTCCCTGACATAACTGTTCCCTGCACCGTCGCAATCACTGCGGATGCCGCCTGTGCCTCAAACCGGTTTACCGGTACCATAAACGTGCCAAACAAAAGACAGGCTGCCATACATAACCTTGCAATTTGTTTCTTTTTCATAATATTTCCTCCATATATATCGCTATTCCCTGATTTTATGCTGTAATTTGAGTTAATCATACAATATTTACCATGGAAAAGCAATATGGAAGTTTGCCCGAAATCATAAGTTCGTAACAGTTCAGCCTTCGGCTTCCCTGTTACGAAATCTGCCCATTCCAAGGTCTACGTTCCACTTCGGTCGGCGCTAAGCAAACGTCCACCGGACGTTTAGCGCCGCCTGCGGCGAGGGGCAGATTCCCTCTCAGCTAAATTTACGTATTCTTACGGACTTTGCAGCCAGTGCAAAGTCCTGGGCTGAACTGTTACATAAGTTCCCACAGAAAACCCCTGGCTTCGCTACCACTCCGTATATACCCTGTTTAAAGTCACCGACATAATTGCAAGTATATTGGCATAGATGGCATTTTCCGGCCATGTGGCGTAGATTTCGGAGGAAGCTACGTTTTTGATATAATCTTTATATCTGACATAGTAATTGGGCGCCGTAGAGTCACTGGGCGTACCGTCATGAACTACCACAAATTCGGGTATTACCACCCGGCTAAGTACGATTTCTCCCGTCTCGTCCACAGGCTTGATTTCATCCTCCGGTATTTTGGGCGGATATTCCCCATACAGTGTATGATCCGGAATAACAATCGTCTCTTCCTCCTGCGTTTCCGTCTCAACGGGTATCATTTCAATCGGCTGTAATGCCAGTGTATCCGCCAGTATCTCCGTTCCTGATACCATAACAGGCTCATAGCCCGGCGCTGTGACCTCAATGTTATATTCCGAATACGGCTGTTCGCTTCCAGGCTCCAGACTATATTCAGGCGGCGGCGCCGGAAGCCCTATCTCCTCGGTTTGTCCCGATATATCGGTATCCAGTGTTTCTATAATAGAATCCGGCATCCCTTTATAGGAAATCCTGACCGTGGCGTCGCTGATGGGTATCAGCCCCACTGTGGATGTTACGCTGACTTTCAGATTTCCCGCATAGGGGCTGTCAATTCTCTGTGCGGCATGAGTAATATTTACAGGCATAAAAAACCTCTGCATATTTGTTTACCACATTATATGCAGAGGCTCTCAGGCTGTGTGTCAGTCCGCTTCGCTATATTCTGAAATTATTTGGTAAGCAGCATCATGATATCATTGCTTCTCGCGATGAATTTCGTCATGGCTTCCGGCGCCAGCGGCGCGTTCTGAATCTGTGCCAGGTCATATAACTGTTCACAAATCATCGTCACGTTCTCACCTTCCTTGTTGTCCAGCACATACTGTACCAGCGGATGGCTGGCATTGAGGACAAGGGTTTCGCCTTCCTTGCCGAACATTCCCATATCCGCGCCGTTCATGGAGTACATACGCATCATGTCCTGCATACGTCTGCTCTCCTCGGAAACGGTAATCATGGAAGAGATTTTTTTGTTCTTTAATTTCTCCACCTTTACCGTGAGGTTCTCCTTCTTCAGCGCCTTCTTCATAATCCCGGCAATTTCTTCCGCCTGCTCCTCCATTTCCTTTGCCGCCTTCTTCGACGTCTTGGCTTTTAAGGAATCCGTCAGGTCTGCATCAATACGCATGAAGCGGATGCCTTCGTTTTTCGCTTCCAGCTGGGAAATAAAGGGCTGGTCAATGCTGTGGGTCAGAATGACCGCATCCATTTTTGCCGATTTAAACATGTTGATATACTGGCTCTGCTGCTGTTCATCGGTTACATAATAGATGATTTTCTCTTTCTTTTCTTCCTCATCTTCTTCCGTATCTTCCAAATCCGCATTTTCCGCTTCGTCATTTTCCACGATTTCCGCTTCTACGTGGTTTCCGGCTTCATCCACGGCTCCGGCTTCTTCTTTTTCTTCCTGTCCGGCCTCTTCTTTGGCAGCGCCGTCTTCCACCACTTCGGCTTCCACTTTATTGCCGTTTTCATCCGTAGCATTTTCTTCGGTATCCGTCTTGTTGACTTCCAGACATTCGGGCAGGGTCAGATATTTTCCTTCCAAATTCTTAAAGAGGATGTAATCCGTCATCTTCTCGCAGAACTTATCATCTTTTAAGCAACCGAATTTGATAAACGGGCTGATATCGTCCCAATACTTATCGTATTCCTCTTTTTCTGTCTTGCACATGCCGGACAGCTTGTCTGCTACCTTTTTCGAAATATAATCGGAAATCTTCTTTACAAATCCGTCATTCTGCAATGCGCTTCTGGATACATTCAGCGGCAGGTCCGGACAGTCGATGACACCCTTTAACAAAAGCAGGAATTCCGGAATTACTTCTTTGATGTTGTCTGCAATAAACACCTGATTATTGTACAGCTTAATCGTTCCCTCGATGGACTCATATTCCATATTGATTTTCGGGAAATACAGGATTCCTTTCAGGTTAAACGGATAATCCATATTCAAATGAATCCAGAACAGCGGTTCCTTATAATCCTGGAATACCTTACGGTAAAATTCCAGATATTCTTCTTTTGTACACTCATTCGGATGCTTTGCCCACAAAGGTGTAGTATCGTTCAAAAGCTCCGGTCTTTTTACGATTTTCAGCTTCTGCTCGTCTTCTTCCTTTTCTTTCGCAATTTCCTCTACCACCGTATCGGTATCCAGCTTTTCCTCTGCTTTGATAATCTGGGTTTCCGTGGTGTTTTCCTTTTCCAGATAGATTTCGGTCGGCATAAAGGAACAGTATTTCTTAATGACCTCCCTTGCCTTGTACTCATTGCAGAACTCCAGGCAGTCCTCGTTGATGAAAAGTGTAATCTCCGTACCTGTCTCTGTACGGGAGCCTTCCTCCATATCAAACTCCGTACCGCCGTCACATTCCCAATGCACCGGCACAGCGCCTTCTTTATAGGAAAGGGAATCGATATGCACCTGGTCCGCTACCATGAATGCCGAATAAAAACCTAAACCGAAATGACCGATAATCTGGTCTTCGTTTGTCTTGTCCTTATATTTTTCAAAAAAATCCGTCGCACCGGAAAAAGCAATCTGGTTGATATATTCCTCCACTTCCTCCGCTGTCATACCGATACCGTTATCGATAAATTTTAACGTTTTCTCCTCCGGATTCACGATTACCCGTATCTTTGCCTTATAATCTTCCGGCAGGGTACACTCTCCCATCATTTCCAGCTTTTTCAGCTTCGTAATCGCATCGCATCCGTTGGAAATCAGCTCCCTCATGAAAATGTCATGATCCGAATACAGCCATTTCTTGATAATCGGAAAAATATTATCGCTGTTAATTGATAAATTACCATGCTTTGCTGCCATGTTAAATCCACTTCCCTTTCTTTTTTGATTTCTTTTTTTAATTTCTTTTTTCAATTTCTTTTTTTACTTCTTTTTTAATTCCTTTTCCTGACTCTTTTTTAGTTATCAGCCTTTCTTTTTCGGTGCGGAACCTTTTCGTTCCCATAATTTTCACCGCCGCATAATCAAAGTTTAATTCCACTTTGAAAAAAAGTCAAGAAAAAATTAGCACTCATTTGAACTGAGTGCTAATAATTCCTGTTTTTCCCTGTATTTATGCCGGATTGCGGATTTCTAAAATTTTCGTAAACTCTTCTAGAACGTGTTTGAAAAATGCTTTCTGACAGATGTGCTTCACAATTTGTGGGAGATTTGTGCCAAATAAGGGAGGCGTAGTGGGCTACGTTGACCGAATTTGGTGCAAATATCACGCAAAGTGGGACGTGCAGATGGCGGGAATGATTTTTCAAACACGCTCTAGTCCTCCGTAAAAAATTCCCCATACACATCAAAAAAATCCGCTGTCGTCACCTGCGGGTCATGGATAAATGCCACCTGCTCCCACACTTCGTCATTCAGATTCCTCGTCAGCGACTTCACGAACGTATCGTATTCCTGCCCGAATACTTCTTTCTTCCGCTCCTCCACAATCTTCACTTTATTGGCATCCGTTTCCGCACGGTCAAACGTACTGATGCATTTGATGATATGATAACCGAATTTCGTTTCCACAATTCCGCTGATTTCCCCTGTTCCCAAATTAAAAGCAGCCTCCTCAAATTCCGGCTCCATATCTCCCTTGCCAAAAGAATAAGTACCTTTGCTGTCCTCACTGTACCGTTCCACCAGCTGTTCAAAGTCCGTTTCCCCATCCTCTGCCAAATCCAGAACTTCTCTGGCCTTCTTATACGCTTCTGCTTTAGCCGATGCAGTGTACTCGATTTTTTCTCCCGTACTGTCCAAAGCATAGGTCTTTATCAATATATGCTGTACGGTAATGGTACGCGCCTCATCGTCGCTGATTTCCGGATTGATATCACGTATAATGAACTGGTAAACCTTATTTGCCAGCCCATATTCCGCATAAAGATTCCCGATTATTTCCTCCGTCACGCCCATCTGCTCCCGTTCCGTCTCATTTAAGGAGTCATAATACACCTTTGCCGCCGCCGCCGCATATTCTCTCTCCTGTTCTGACAGTTCCACCCCATGTTCCGCTGCCAGCAGATTCATGGACTTAATCTGGGCAATCCTTGCCAGCGCCGTATCCTTGATATTCTGTTCCAAAGTAATGCCATCCACATTCGCCTGCCATATCTCCGGCCCGTACACACGCTCATACTGATTCTGCGTATTGGTCAGATACACCATGATTTCCGGCAGTGTACAGGAAATGCCCTCTATACGGAAAATTTCATCCTTCGCAAATCCGGTCGTCAGCACCACTTTCGTATCCGCCGCTTCTTTACCGCCGCAGCCTGCAAAAACGCCTATGGCTGCTGACAGAAGCAGCGCCGCTGCTGCCCCCCGTACTCTCTTATTTCCCGCCATGTCCTATCCTTCCATTTTCTTTAAAATACTTCTTGCCACACTGATACCGTTCGCCGAAGCCTGCTGCAGCCCCCTCGTCACACCTGCCCCGTCACCGATGGCACGCAGCCCCTTCAGACTCGTTTCAAAGTCCCTGTCCACTACGACACGGTTGGAATAAAATTTCACCTCCACGCCGTACAGCAGCGTTTCATCCGAAGCAATCCCCGGCGTCACCTTGTCCAAAGCCTCTAACATTTCCTGAATATCCACCATAATCCTATGCGGAAATACCAGCGATAAGTCCCCCGGCACCGCATCCTTTAACGTAGGAATCAGATTATTCCTGCACAGCCGCTCCTCGGTCGTTCTCCTTCCCTTCTTGAAATCCCCGAAGGTCTGCACCATGATTTTGCCGCCGCAGAGCATATTGGATAACTGGGCAATCTGTTTTCCGTATTCAATCGGCGTCTTGAAAGGTTTGGTAAAATTCTTGGATACCAAAATCGCAAAATTAGTATTATTCGTTTTATAATCCTTCGATTTATACGCATGTCCATTGACTACCGCCAGGCCGCCCTCATAATATTCCGTGGCTACCTCGCCGGAAGGATTGGTACAGAATGTCCGCACCTTATCGTCAAACGTAGGCGCATACAGCACCAGCTTCGCTTCGTACAGATTCTCATTCAGATACTGCATCACCTCATCCCGCACTTCCACACGCACACCGATATCTACCGTACCCGGCACTGTCTCAATACCAAGTTCCCCGCACTTATCCTTAAACCAGTCCGCACCCTCGCGTCCCACTGCCGACACGATTTCCTCCGCATAATAAGTTTCTCCCTTATCCGTGGTAATCCCTACTGCCCTGCCGTCTTCCACGAGAATCTGCTCCACCATGGTCTGAAAGAGCAGTGTCACCCCTGCCTCCTCCAAATGCTTCTGTAACTTGGAATAAATCTTATATCCTTCCTCCGTCCCAAGATGCCGGATTGGACATTCAATTAATTTCAGGTTCGCATTGATGGCCGCTTTACGGATTTCCCGTATTTCCTTCTCCTTATCCGCGCCGTACACATTCTTATCCGCACCGAATTTCAGATAAACCGCATCCGATTCTCCGATTAACCCCATCGTCTCCTCATATCCCAAAATCGCCGGAAGATTGCCGCCCACATCCGGCGACAGCGACAGCTTCCCGTCAGAAAAAGCCCCCGCACCTGCAAATCCGGTCGTAATGGAACAGGGCTTGCATCCCACACACTGTTTCGTCACCCGTTTTGGACAATTCCTTTTCTCAATGGAACGCCCTTTCTCCACTACCAGCACTTTCAAATCCTTCTTTTTATCCATTAATTCATATGCACAAAAAATCCCACCGGGCCCTGCCCCGATAACAATCACATCAAAACGGTTTTCCATATCTATTCCTCCCAAATATTCTATGGCAATATCAAGTAAATTACCCAAAATCGTCCCAAATACAGTAAAGTCAAGGGTTCCAAGGCTGCGAAGCCTTTACCGCCCCGGCATTTTCCTGCTACTGCCTATTGTACCACACCCATATCAGTCCTTCTACTAAAATTACGTTTTTATCATAATAAAAAGAATACTGATTATTTCTTACCGATGCCATATCGCAATTTCATTGATGCGGCAAATTTGCAGTTGAAATTCCGTCTGGGTCGTATTATAATAAATCCATAAGAGATGCGCTCCGTAGAGCAACGGTTCGTCTCAGTTTAAATTGCAATTATCAAAAAAGCAACCTATTCCTTTGGCGAGGGGCGGTTGCTTTTTTGATGTCTGAATCTATCTGCTAAATCGATTGCTTTTACGATAGTGCTTATTGCGGTCACTATCATTCCGGCAATCTTGAGAATCGTTTCCAACATCTCAAAGAAATATCCTCTTTCGTATTTCCCATAGGCAACACCTCCTGTTATTGCTGGAAGTTCTCGTATGTACTCATACGGCAAGAGACGAACCGCTTACCCGTTTTGGAGCGCATTAATAGTATAATACATATAGAAAATATTAACAAGGGCAGTTCACAAAAAGATTAACGTATAAATTCCCAAAACATTTAATTTTTTTCCTCACTTTCCATGTCAGACTATTTATAAAGACATCTGTACACGACAGAGCCCGGCGTGATGAGTGTCAAAAAGAAAGCCCCCGGGCAGAAAAAATCTTCTGCTGAAAGTAACCATTATGTATCTTGGTCATTTATACCACAATCCTCACCCCGCTGCCTACATTGGTTTTAGAAACAATAATCTGTTTTTCTATCTTTTCCGACAGCTCCGGCACATGGGAAATAATCCCAATCAGCCTGTCCTTTTCCACCAGGGACATCAACGTCTGACATGCCTGTTCCAGTGACTCGCCGTCCAGCGCACCAAATCCTTCGTCAATAAAAAGTGTGTCCACCCGGATTCCTCCGCTGTATCCCTGTACCACATCGCTCATGCCAAGCGCCAGCGCCAGGGATGCCTTGAAAGATTCCCCGCCGGATAATGTCTTCACGGAACGGTACTTGCCCGTATAATAGTCAAGAACACGGAGTTCCAGATTATCCTTCGTCCTTCCGTCGCTGATTTCCTCTAAGCGGGACAATTCGTAACGCCCTCCGGACATTTTTGCCAGACGGATATTGGCCGCTCTTAAGATTTCCTCAAAATACCCTGCCAGCACATACTGTTCGAATACCAGCCGTTTCCCGTTGTTCCCGCACGCCATGTTGTCCAAATCTTTTACAATCCCGTACTCCTGCTGTAATTCCCTGTACTTTTTCTCCCGCTCCTTTAAAGATTTGGCAATCTTCTTCGCCTGCTGCAGACGATGGCTGCACTCGTTTAACCGCTTTAACGCCTGTTGCTTCTGCCGTTTCTTTTCCTCCAGTTCTGCTTTCTGCCCTGCCGTGTCCGCCTTCTTCTTTCCTTTGGTTTCTTCTTTCAGGTGGGCGGTCAGGTGTTCCAGTTCCTGCCATTTTTCATGAAATTCCCGAATGCGGCGCTCCAGCCCTTCCAACTCCTTTGGCTGGCGCAGTGCACCCTCATATTGCTCCATGGAAGCAAAACCTGCCTGCCGGTGCTGCACGGAAAAAGTCTCTGCCAGCTCCTCTTTTTTCTTTTCCTGCGCGGCAATTTCCTCTCCGTCTTTTACTAACCTGCTGCTTTTTTCCTTTTGCTGCGCCAAAATCCCGTGGTATTCCGTCAGGCGTTTCTCATAAGCTTTTACAGACAGACTTTCCAGTATCCTGCTGACTTCTTCCGGCAGCTTCTCCCGACGCTCCCTGTATGCGGCTTCCTTATCCGCCCACTCCTTCTTCTTTTCCGCACACACGGATACTTCCGCTTTACACGCTGCCGCCTTCCCGTGGAGTTCCATCAGCTTTGCCTGCTCTTTTTCATAAGCCTGCTGCAGTTTCCGCAATCCTGCTTCCTCCGGCACACCGCTGTCCGTTTCCGCCACATGGGGATGCTCTAAGGAGCCGCATACGGGACAGGGTTCTCCTTCCTTCACCTGCCTTGCCGCGATACCTACGACAGCACGTTTGTAAGCAAGGTCCGCTGTTTCGTATGCCTGCTTTTTTTTCACTGCAGTTTTCTCCTGCTCCAGATAACGCTCCTGCAAAGCCGCCAGTTCCTCCTGTTTCCTGCTTAACGCCTTGTCTGCTTCCATCCGCCCCTTCCGGCTTTCCTCATAGCCGGACACCGCTTCGAAGCCTTCCCTTATCTGTGCCTGTATTTCATAATAAGGACGCAGCTCCTTTTCCTTTTCCAGCAGCGCCTGAAACTCCTCCTCCCCTTTCTGCTTTCTGCTTTGCATATCCTCCAACGCTGAAACCGCATGTTTCAGATGCAGATAAGGTTCTTTCAGCGCTTCCGCTTCCCTTGCGCTTTTTACTTCCTTCTCCGCCTGCCTGATTTCCTTCTTCTTTCCGCTCAATTCCTCTTTCTGCACCTTCAATGCCTCCAGCCGCTCTAATCTGGCATTGATTTCTTCCGCCCGCGTCATGCGCTCCGAGAGCTTCAGCACCTCTTTTTCCAAAGAAGCAAGGTTCTTTTCCGCCTCCGTAACTTCTGCCTTGTCCTGCTCTATCCGTTCTGCCAGCCAGAGAAGGATTTTTTCAAAATTCAGACTTTCCTTATCTAATTTTTCCTTCCCCGGCTTCTCTTCCTTCTGATTTCCTGTATTTAAAATTTTCCCATCCGGTTTTTCCTTCTCTGCTGTCTGTTCCGTTTCCTCCATCCGCAGCATATGTACATCTTCTTCCATCCGGTGCCTGTATTCCATCACCTGTTTATACAGTTCATTGGAACGGCTGCGCAGGATGGACGCGAAACAGTCATAGACGGAAGTGGAAAAAATCTCACGGAAAATCTTCGTCTTTTCCGACGGCGGCGCGGTCAGAAGCCTTGCGAACTCTCCCTGCGCAATCATGGAAATCTGCTTAAACTGGCGGTAATCCAGCACAAGGATTTCCTGCATTTTGCGGTTTACTTCACTGACTCCTTCGATTACGCCTCCCTCTTCCGGCAGATACAGCCTTGCCCGCTCTTTTTCCTTCGTATAGTCACTTTTTCCGCTTTTTTTCTTCTTCGGCCGCATATATTCGGGATTCCGTTCTATATGATACACCTTTCCCCCATGCTGCATCCACAGTTCCACAAACGTCGGGGTATCCGCTGCGGCAAAATCGCTGCGCACACTGTTCTTTTCCCTTATCTCACCGCTCATGTTTCCGTAAAGCGCATAGGTAATGGCATCAAAAAGCGTGGTTTTTCCAGCCCCCGTAGGTCCGGTAATCAGAAACAGCCCCCTGTCCTCCAGTTTGGTAAAATCCACTTCTACCCGGTCTTTGTACGGTCCCCAGCCGGAAAGCACCAGTTTTTCAGGCTTCATATTTATAACCATGCTCCTTTCTCAACGTGCGAATTTGTGTGCCCAAACGCTGCCTGCAGCGTTGCACAAATTATTGCGAAAACCAAACAAGTTTGGTTGAAAGAATGCAATTCTCTCAACCTTTTTCCTCCGCTTCCTTTGCCACCTCTTCAATTAAAGCCATTCTCCGCTCATCCGGTTCCTCCCCACGAATCATCGTGTAAAATCCATGGAAAAGTTCCGGTATGCTTTTTTTCCGTTCTTCCAGCCGGACGGCATATTCCCCTCCTGCCTTTTTTTCATTTTTAGCCAGTATAATCTGCATGATGTTCGGATAAACTGTACGCAGCGTGCCGATAGGGTCTATCAATTCCTCCTCATCAGTCAGCTCCGCCTGAATATAATCCATACAGTCTGCCGCCGCCACGATTTCAGGCTTCATCAGCTCTGCAATTTTTCCCCTGACTTTGCGCAGTTCATGAAGCGGCGCAAGCGGTATCTTCTCTACGGAAACCTGCCCCTTTTCCCCCAGCTCCACCAGATTCACATACTTTGTCTGCCCCGCTTCGGAAAAAGAGTATCCGAGAGAAGCTCCCGCATAATAAACCGGTCTGTCTCCGATTTGCTGCGGTTTATGAATATGCCCGAGCGCCACATAGTCAAAACCTTCCAGCAGCGAAACCTCCACATTGTCCAGCCCGCCCACATGAATGGTCGTTTCCCCGTCCGAAAGTTCCGGTTCCTGCCCCTGATTAGTAACAAAATAGTGCGTTATCAATACGTTTCGCTGGTTTTTCGTATCCGCTTTTCCGTTCCGCAGCGGTTCCAGCATCTTTGCCACCGCTTCCGAACTGGTCTTTGCCCCCACCTGCGCCGGTTTTACAAAAGGCATAAGGATGAAAGTAACTTCCCCGTATTCGTCTTTCAAACGAACCTGTTTGAGTTCCCCCTGATACGCACCTGCAATGGAAACTCCCTGCTTTTCCAAAATTCCTCCGGCAAATCCGATGCGCTCCGGCGAATCATGGTTGCCGCTGATTATCAACACCTGAATGCCTGCATCCACCGCATCCTGCAAAAAATCCCCCAGCATCACCACTGCTTCGGCAGGCGGAATCGCCCGGTCATAGATATCCCCTGCCAGAATCAGGGCATCCGCCTTCCGGTCACAGGCCGTTTCCAATATCTGACGCAGCATATGCCGCTGGTCTTCCAGCATGGAAACATCGTTTATCACTTTGCCGATATGGAGGTCGGCAGTGTGTAAAAATTTCATAGCTTTCTCCGCTTTCTTAAATATGACAGGATATTACTACCCAATTAATACATGCTTACCCTCAAACGCAAAACCATACGTTCTTATACGCTCCGGCAAAACTCCTTCTTCTTTCAGTGATTCCGCATAATGTTTTTCTTCTATCTGCCTGAGTGCGGCACTGACCGTATCCGTCAATGTTTTCTCATCTTCCGGATCATGCACTTTGAATTCCATAAGAATCGCATCGTCCGTATTGCTTTTTGGTTTGAGCATCACATCATAACGTCCAAATCCACTCTCGCGGTTGGATGTTATGGTATACCGGTCTGACAGTTCTACCATCAGTCCAAGTACAAATCCATGATAAAAACGTTCGGGTTCCGTATTCTCTGACGGCTTATTTCCTGTGTCAAAGCTGCTGAAAGTCGCTAAAGCTACCTTATTCATGTAGTAATTCATAGCCTTTTTGTCATCCAACAGCAATGCTCTGATAAAATCATTATACGGTATTTCGGCGTTTCCGCCAAACCAACCCTTTACCATCTTGCGGAACATTCTCCTCACTTCATGATTCGTAAGCGTAAGTGTATACCAGACATCGCCTTCCTCCCCCATTCCGTCCTCGTCTGATTCCACAGTTTCCAGCTTCATCACCTTTAGATACCCTGTGGCAAGCAGCAGACTCCAGACCGCATTGGCGCTGCCATCAAGCTGGTCAAACACAATTTTCTCATCTATATCCGCCACAAAACTTTTTCCCTGCAAAAGTTCTTCCATCGTCTGTTTTATACCGGAATTTCCTCCCCGTATCAAGGAATCTACAAGCCCGTTTCCACCCGTATTCGACCAGTAGGTGTCATACTTTCCCCTTTTCTTAATAAAAGAAGCAATCGACCATGGATTATAAATATCCGTATGCGTCCCGAACGTAAAACCGTCATACCATCTTTTTACCTTCTGTTTCTGCTCCCCAAGCCCGGCATCATCAAGTGCGCGAAATACTTCTTCTTCTGTAAATCCAAAAGCGGTAGCATACTCCTCAGAAGTTGTCGTAATGACATCCAGATTATTCATCCCCGTAAAAATACTCTCTTTTGCAATACGTGTAATTCCTGTAATCAGTCCCCTCTCCAAATAATCATTTGTTTTGAAAGCAGCATTAAAAACCCCTCCAAAAAAGATGACCGCCTCATTCCAATATCCATGCAGCCATGCCTCCTGCATCGGCGTATCATATTCATCCAGAATCACAATGACTTTCTTTCCATAGTAACGCTGCATAAAACCGACCATCGAATGAATGGCTCCTGCTATTATTTTCTCCCCCATCCCAGGCCGTATCTTCTTATAGTAATCCGCCTCATTTTCACTTAAAACGCCACTTTCCAGCAAATATCCATTCATCTCATACAGCTTTGCAATTACCTCTGTTATTTTATATACCATATCCTCATATTTTACAGCCTTAATATTTGCAAAACTTAAGAAAATGACAGGAAATGTCCCCTGCAGCTTTCTATATTCTTCTTCCTTCCAAATAGAAAGCCCTTCAAACAAATCACTTCTTCCCTCATACTTGTTTGAAAAAAAACACTCCACCGTACTCAGGTTAAGTGTTTTGCCAAACCTCCGCGGCCGCGTAATCAGCGTCACTTTATCCGCATTTTCCCACCATTCTCTGATAAATTCCGTCTTGTCTATATAAAATATGTGATTCGTTCTCACTTCTTCAAAGTTTTGATATCCAAGTCCAGCTTTCTTTTCATCCATATATTACCTACCGTCCTCTGCCACACCATACCTTCCATGCTCTTCCGATTTTATATGTTTCCTTATCGAATCATTTCCCCATACTTCGTAAACCACTTATCCCCATTCGTCAGCACATAATCCTCCCCGCCCTTCAAAGCGGCGATAAAATCCTGCACGGACTCCAGCCTGCGCCGGAACGCCATACCTCCGCCCAGCAAATCCGTACTGTGGATATCCGAACCTGCCGTCATAAAGAAACCATGCTCCTTCGCATAGGCAATCGCCCTATCGTCATAAACAGGGTCATTATGGGCGGTACTCCGGTGGTTAGAATGGGTTGCATTGATTCCTTCCACTCCGTCCACATATTCCGGAAACAGCCGCACTTCCGGAATATAACTTTCTTCCCGGAACGGATGGGCATGAACTACCATCCCTCCCCCTTCATGCACCAGATGAAACTGCTCCTGCACCGTGGCGGTTTTCAGCTCCGGATGCCCCAGCATGAATTCTTTTCCCAAACCGTAAATCAGAAATTCCGTCCCGCGGAAACCGGCCTCATATCCGAAAAACACATCCAATCCGATGCGTTTTCCCATTTTTGCAGCATCCTCATATCCTTTTACAAACTCATTCACCCACATTCTCCACGGCATCATCCGGTTTACTGCGGTATTTCCACCCCAGTTATGGTCGGTCACGATAATCCCTGTATATCCGGCTTTCCGGCACGACTTCGCCATTTCCGCTCCCGTATAACGGGCGCAGGCGCTGGCCTGGGATGTATGAAGATGTGTTTCGTATAAATACGGATAATCCTTTAATAATTCTATACTCATTGCAATCCTCCGTGCGGGTCAGCTTATTAAAACGTGCGCTGTCAGGCACTGCGTGAAAAAATAAGTTCCCGACCAAATCGGGAACTTGTTTTCTGCCAAACTTATCAGGGCTTTTCATAAAAGAATGAATTCTTTCTTGTATAACCTATTTCTTTATAATTGATAATCTGTTCCGTACTGCCGATAAACAGTACTCCTTTATTAGACAACGCCTTTTGGAACTTAACAAACACTTCGTCTTTCGCTTCCTCTGTAAAATAAATCAGTACGTTCCGGCATACAATCATATTCCAGCCGTTTCCATAATCATCTTTCAGAAGATTATGCTGTTTAAATTCCACCCGCTTCTTCACCTCTTCTGAAATCTGGTAAGACAGCCCGACTTTTGTGAAAAACTTCTTCTTTAAATCATCCGGTACACTGGCAACGCTCTTTTCGCTGTATAAACCGACTTTCGCCTTTGCAATCACCTGCTTATCCAAATCGGTCGCCTGAATCTTTATCTGATCCAGCGGAATATGACGCGACAAAGCCATAACAAGCGAATACGGCTCATCTCCTGTCGAACATGCAGCGCTCCATATTTTCAAATTCTTACCAAATTTACTGATAAGCCCCGGTATGATTTCCTGATCCATCACCTTCCATTGGTCGGGATTTCGATAAAATTCCGACACATTAATGGTAAGATAATTTATGAACTCCTCAAATTTCGAATTATTTTCTTTAATGAACGTGATATACTTATCATACCCTGCAACACCGTTCTTTGCTATCAGCGTATCGATACGACGTTTCATCTGCTTTTCCTTATAAGCATTCAAGTCTATTCTTGTAAGGTCATATACCGAATTTTTGAACCATTCATAATCATATGCCATATCATTTACCTACCGTTATCCAGATTTTGCAGTCATGTCATATACTCCCCCGTTTCCGGGAAACAGACTATTCCTCTTCCTGTCCGTTTGCAATAACCGCATCAATATCAACGGATACCACATCCGCATCGGATTCCTCTTCTTCCTTCGGTTCCGGTGCAAGCATAGCCTTTACACTCAGACTGATTTTCTTGTCTTCGTCATTGAAATCAACTACTTTTGCTGTAATCTCATCACCGATTTTAAGTACATCCGCGGGTTTCTCAATATGCTCTTTGGAAATCTGCGATACATGGAGCAATGCATCCACTCCCGGCTCCAGTTCTACGAATGCACCAAAATCCGTCATCCTTGCAACCTTTCCGGTCACTACATTGCCGACTTCATATTTCTGCGCCGCATCTTTCCAAGGATTTTCGTCTTCGAATTTAAGGCTGAGCGCAATCTTACTGCCGGAAATCTCCTTAATCAGCACCCTTACCTTCTCACCAACTTTAAATACCTTCTTCGGATTCTCCACTCTTCCCCATGACATTTCCGAAATATGGAGAAGACCGTCTGCTCCGCCCAAATCAATGAACGCACCAAAGTCCGTTACATTCTTAACTACACCTTCTACGGTGTCCCCTTCGCGGATGGACTCGAACAGCTTCTTCTGAAGTTCTGCCTTTTCAGCAAGAATCAGCTGCTTACGGTCACCAATATATCTTCTTCTCTTAGGGTTGTATTCGCTGATTACAAACTGAATCTCCTGTCCCGCATATTTGGACAAATCCTTTTCATATACATCCGATACAAGGCTTGCAGGGATGAAAATTCTCACTTCTTCCACTACAACGCTTAAACCGCCATCCAATACCTGTACGACTTTTGCTGTAAGCACTTCCCTGTTATTGAAAGCTTCCTCAATTCTCTTATTTCCTCTGTCTGCGGCGAGTCTCTTGTAAGTAAGAAGAACCTGTCCTTCGCCGTCATTTACTTTAAGAACCTTCACCTCCATGGTGTCGCCCGGTTTTGCGATAGTTGTCAGGTCTACGTTCGGTTCATTGGTGTATTCATTTCTTGTTAAAATACCGTCTGATTTATAGCCGATGTTGAGAATAATCTCTTCAGGTTTCACATCAATGACTGTACCTTCAACTACCTCTCCTGCATGTATTGTCTTAAATGATTCTTCTAACATTTGTTCAAAAGTTAATTCTGACATAATTTTGAACCTCCTCAATAATATTGTTTGGGGTCGATGCCCCGGCAGTAATACCGACCGGTGAAGCAGCTTTAGGTAGTTCTAAATGCAAGTCATCCAGTGTCTGTATAAAATAGGTGTGCCCGCACTCCTCTTTACAGATTTCATAAAGCTTCCGCGTATTGGAACTGTGGGTATCCCCTATTACAATCATACTTTCAACCTGAGACGCAATCTGTCTCGCCTCAGTCTGCCTTTCTTCTGTTGCGTTACATATAGTGTTCACAACAATAACATTGTAACCTTTTTTTAAAAAAATTTCAACTAATTCTTTAAATTTGTTGTAGTTAAATGTCGTTTGGGAAACAATACACCATTCCTGTCCTTTAAAACGGAGGTTTTCTGCAGCATCCGCAAACGCTTCCGCCTCCTCTTTGGACTCGATAACCGCAGTATCCGACAGCGACCACCCACGGATTCCCTCCACCTCAGGATGTCCCGGATTTCCTATAATAATAATCCGTTTTCCCGCCCGGCTCTCTTTTTCCACGGTATTATGAATCCGTTTTACAAAAGGGCAGGTAGCGTCCACACATTCCAGCCCCTGCTTCTCAATGGCTTCATATATTTCCCGTGCAACGCCGTGGGAACGTATGACTACGGTTCCCTCCTTTATCCTTTTTAACCCTTCTATTCCGTTTATGACCTCCACGCCGCGCTCCTCCAAATCCTTCACTACTTCCGCATTATGAATGATTGGCCCATAAGTATAGATTCTCTTTCCCTTACCGGTCTGTTCGTATACTTTGTCCACTGCGCGTTTCACGCCAAAACAAAAACCTGCGCTCTTTGCAATTTTTACCTCCATCCGTTTCAGGCTCCTTTTGTTTTATTTACACTATTTACACTATTTACATAAAGAAAGGATTTTCTCCACCACTTCGTCCACACTCATATCCGAAGAATCCAAAAACACTGCATCCTCTGCCTGGCGGAGCGGGGAAACTTCCCGGTTCATATCCCGCTCGTCCCTTTCGATAATATCCTTTTCTATCTGCGCCAAATCGCAGGATTCACCTTTTGCCGCCAGCTCCTCATAACGCCGCCTCGCCCGCACATTGCTGCCCGCTGTCAGATAAACCTTCACATCCGCATCCGGAAGCACGCAGGTCCCGATATCCCGGCCGTCCATCACCACATCCGAATTCTTTGCAAGACGCTGCTGGAGTTCCACCAGCTTTTTACGCACATCAGGATTCACACTGATAGCGGAGGTCATATTTCCCACCTCTTCTGTCCGAATCAGTCCGTTTACATTTTCCCCGTTTAAAAATACAACCTGCTCTCCATTCTCATATGCAATCGTAATATCCGCTTCCATACATTTTTCGCTAATCCGGCCCATATCCGAAGCATCTATCCCGTTCCTTAAAAAATAGAGTCCCATGGCACGGTACATTGCTCCCGTATCCACGTAAATGAACTGCTTTTCACGCGCGATTCTCTTCGCTATGGTACTTTTTCCTGCTCCGGCAGGCCCGTCTATCGCTATATTATAACTCATGGCTTTCCTCATTTCTGCACTGCTTTTTATGCATCTGAAGTCTGCGGATGCAGTGCGGACACAAACTTATCTTAGATATATTTTCATTCTATACCGTCTATACCGGTTCCGCTGCATCCAAACCCTCTGCCGCCGAAACCCCTGCTGCATATCCGGTAGACCACGCAATCTGTAAGTTGAAACCTCCCGTCAGAGCATCCACGTCCAATACTTCGCCTGCAAAATACAGCCCGCTTACCTTTTTGGATTCCATCGTAGAAGGATTCACCTCTTTTACATGAATGCCGCCTCTTGTAATAACCGCCTCCGCATAATCCCTCGTTCCGGCCACCGTCAATTCCAAATTCTTAATCAGACCGGCAAAATGCTGCCGTTCTGCCTTCGTTATCTCGTGCACCTTCTTATCCCCGTCAATGCCGGACAGACTGACCATCACCGGAATCATTTTCGCTGGGAACAAACCCCCCAGGGCATTCTTAAACTGTTTCTTTTTATTTTCCTCAAAATCCCGCAGCAGCCGTTTATCCAACTGTTCCATCGTAAGCGCCGGCTTCACATCCAGATGCAGCTTCACATCCCCTTTTTTCTTCCTTCCTGCATAGTGACTGCTGGCACTCAGAATCAACGGTCCGCTTACTCCGAAATGAGTAAACAGCATCTCTCCGAACCCTTCATATAAAGACTTTTTTCCGTCCTGTACAAGCGACACCGCCACATTTTTCAGTGCCAGTCCCTGGAGTTCCTGACACCATGCCTCATTTATTACAAAGGGAACTAACGCGGGAAACGTCTGCTTCACTGTATGCCCTGCCTGTTCCGCCATCCGGTAACCGTCTCCGGTAGAACCCGTCAGCGGATAAGACAATCCCCCGGTAGCTACTATGACTGCATCCGCTTTCTCCTCTGTTCCGTCCGCCAGTCTTACTCCATTTATGGCGCTGCCCGTTGCACTCTGCGCTATGATTAGCTCCTCTGCCACCGTTCCAGGCCGCAGCTCTGCTTTCCAACGTTTTAACTGTCTTACCAAAGCCCCTGTCACATCCGACGCATGGTCGGAAACAGGAAACACCCTTTCACCCCGTTCTATCTTTAACGGACATCCTGCCTCTTCAAACCACTCCATTACCCTGCGGTTATCAAAGCCGTAAAATGCGCTGTACAAAAACTTCGGATTCGTCACAACATTTTCAAATAACTCCTCCATCCCGCAGGCATTGGTCAGATTGCATCTTCCTTTTCCGGTAATAAACAGCTTGCGACCCGGCTTATCATTTTTTTCAAGCAGGACGACCCGGCAGCCTTTCTGCGCCGCCGTGGCAGCCGCCATCATTCCCGCCGCGCCGCCGCCTATTACAACGACTTTCCTCATTCTATCATTCCTTTATTTACATTCCAGTTCCGAAACCGCCCTCCCAGCACCAAAGCTCGGCAGAGTAATTTCTGTCCGCTTCGCTGACATAAATCCCCTGTCTCCTTTATTCCTTCACCAGCGGGTAATTCAGCATCGGCTCTTCATCGATGAAATTAATCTCATCATTCAAATATACCTGATAATTATTCCATGTCCTTTCCAGTTCCTCCAGATTTTGCTTCACTTCTTCCGGACGTTTCAGACAAAGCGCCACCACCAGCGCATTAATCAGGCTCAAAGGAGCTACCAGCGAATCGACAATGGATACCATGTCACTCCTGGCAAACAGGTTACAGGAAGAATACAGATTCATAGGGGAATGAACGCTGTCTGTAATGGCAATGACTTTCGCATTCCTGTCATTGGCAAACTCCATCGCTTTCAGGGTGCGCATGGAATACCTCGGAAAACTGATTCCAACCACGGCATCCCTCTCATTAATCCGTATCATCTGCTCAAACATTTCGCTTACGCTGGTCGTCTTTAACAGCACCACATTTCCGCGAACCATATTTAAGTAGAACTGAAGAAAATCCGCCAGCGGCTCACAGCTCCGGATTCCTACTACATATACCGTTTCCGCCTCCAAAATGATATCCACTGCCATTTCAAAAGAAGTGCCGTCCAAATGGTCTATGGTATCCTGTATTTTCTCAATATCCGACTGCAGGACAGAGGTCAGTATCTCCGACTGGGTGCTCCTTCCATACTTTACGCCAATCTTCTGCACCGAGTTCAGCTTGTCCTTTACCCATTCTTCCAAAGCCGCCTGAAATTCCGGATATCCGTCGTACCCGATACCGGAAGCAAAACGTACGACCGTTGATTCGCTGACTCCTACCGTCTCTCCCAGCTTCGCCGCCGTCATAAAGACCGCCTGCTCATAGTAATCAGTGATATATGCCGCAATTACTTTATGGCTCTTGCTCATTTTCGCATATTTTTCCGAAATCCTTGATATAATATCGCTGCCCGCCTTATCGTTCTTCTCCATTCTGTACTTAATCCTTTTCTTCTCCCATTATCGCCGGACTTTTCAGCTTCCGGCAATCCTGTACCGGATTTCTCCGCTGTACATCAATCCATCGCATGGATATTATTGTAACACAGGATTTTGAAAATGAAAAGAGGATGAAAGGACCGCACCTGCTGACACACTTCCTTTGGATGCCCCTGTGCATAAAAAAGGGACTGATAACAGTCCCTTTTGTTTACCGCGAAAATTATTTTCTGCTTACACCGGATAAGCTCCGTTTTTCGTATCCGCCTGTGTCATATCCACTTTCTGCTGCTGAGCCTGACGGTATTTGAAGAAATCAGTAGCAACCTGAGGGAACAGTGCATAGGACAGTACATCTTCATCCTGCTGTTTCCATTCCTTCATCTCGGATTCCAGTTTATCCAGCTCGTTTTCAATTAAGTCCGCCGGACGGCAGGTAATTCTCTTTTCGCCCGGAATAACCTTGTCGATAATTTCCTGATTCATCGGCTTAACGGTCTGGCCATATTCGCCGCGCAGTACCGCTTTCGTCTCCTTGGTAGCCATCTTGTAACGCTCGCCCATCAATACGTTGAATACCGCCTGCGTACCTACAATCTGGGAAGACGGTGTAACTAACGGAGGTTCGCCCAAATCTTTACGCACTGCCGGGATTTCCCTAAGCACATCGTAATATTTGTCTTCCGCGTTCTGCTCTTTCAACTGGCTTACCATGTTGGAAAGCATACCGCCCGGCACCTGATATAACAGTGTCTTGATATCTACGCCCATAACCTTCGGATTCAGAAGACCGCTGGCAAGGCATTCATCCCTGTAAGGTCTGAAGTAATCTGCTATTTCAGCAAGAACATTCTGGTCATAACCTGTATCATAAGGTGTACCCTTGAATGTCTCCACCATAACTTCCGTTGCCGGCTGGGAAGTACCCATAGCAAACGGAGAAATCGCACAGTCAATTACATCCACACCTGCTTCTACCGCTTTCATATAAGTCATGCTCGCTACACCGGATGTATAGTGCGTATGCAGCTGAATCGGAAGTTTGGTTGCACCCTTCATGGCGGAAATCATCTCCGTAGCCTTATAAGGCACAAGCAGACCCGCCATATCCTTGATACAGATGGAATCCGCACCCATTTCCTCAATCTTCTTCGCCATATCTACCCAGTAATCCAAAGTATAAGCATCACCCAGCGTATAAGACAAGGCTACCTGCGCATGTCCTCTTCCCTCTCTCTTCTTCACCGTATTCGTTGCATCAACTGCCTCCTGCAAGTTCCTCAAATCGTTCAGACAGTCAAAGATACGGATGATATCGATACCGTTGGCAATGGATTTCTCTACGAAATAATCTACCACGTCATCCGCATAAGGACGGTAACCTAAGATATTCTGTCCCCTGAAAAGCATCTGGAGTTTCGTATTCTTGAAACCATCCCTTAATTTTCTCAGCCTTTCCCACGGGTCTTCCTTTAAGAAACGGAGAGAAGCATCAAATGTAGCGCCGCCCCAGCACTCTACCGCGTGATAACCAACTTTATCCATTTTATCAATAATCGGGAGCATCATTTCAGTAGGCATTCTTGTTGCAATCAAAGACTGATGTGCATCACGAAGAACGGTTTCCATAATCCCGATTGGTTTTTTCACCTGTTCTGACATTTTATATCCTCCTATTCCAGTTCCGTAACCGCCCCTTCCAGTACCCTCTTTCCGCAGATGCATTTCTGTCTGCGAACGCAGCCTGAAATTCATCTGGGCACTGTACGGAGCGGTTACTGTTTTTTTCTTTTTCCAGTTCCGTAACCGCCCCTTCCAGTACCTTCTTTCCGCAGATGAATTTCCGTCTGCTGGCGCAGCCTGAAATTCATCCGGGCACTGTACGGGGCGGCTACTGTTTTTTTCTTTTTCCAGTTCCGTAACCGCCCCTTCCGGTACCTTCTTTCCGCAGATGAATTTCCGTCTACGGACGCAGCCTGAAATTCATCCAAGCACTGTGCGGGCTGTTACTGTTTTTATGTTTTTAAAATACTCCGAATACCGCCATGAAAGTACCGGCTGCTACGGCAGTTCCGATAACTCCGGCTACGTTGGGTCCCATTGCGTGCATGAGCAGGAAGTTCGTCGGATCTGCCTCCGCTCCGACTTTCTGCGATACTCTGGCTGCCATGGGAACTGCAGATACACCTGCCGAACCGATTAACGGATTTACTTTGCCATGGGTTATAATACACATCAGCTTTCCGAACAATACACCGGCTGCCGTACCGAATGCAAATGCAATCAGACCGAGTACAACGATTTTAATGGTATCCCAGTTCAGGAACGCTTCCGCACTGGTAGTTGCTCCTACGGAAGTACCTAATAAAATAACTACAATATACATCAATGCATTGGATGCCGTATCCGTCAGCTGTCTTACCACACCGGACTCTCTGAACAGATTGCCCAGCATCAGCATACCAACCAAAGGAGCTGTGGTAGGAAGAATCAGACATACTACGATAGTAACGATAATCGGGAACAGAATTTTTTCCAATTTGGAAACCGGACGGAGCTGCGCCATCTTGATTTTCCTCTCCTGTTCCGTAGTCAGCAGCTTCATAATCGGCGGCTGGATAATCGGCACCAGTGACATATAAGAATATGCCGCCACTGCAATCGGTCCTAAAAGCGCCGTCTGCCCAAGCTTTCCGGCAAGGAAAATGGAAGTAGGGCCGTCTGCACCTCCGATGATGGAGATAGCTGCAGCAGCCTTATCATTAAATCCAAGTGCAATTGCACCGAAATAAGCTGCAAAAATACCAAACTGAGCGGCTGCGCCCAGCAGAAAGCTTTTAGGGTTGGCAATCAGCGGTCCGAAATCCGTCATTGCCCCTACCCCCATGAAAATAAGGGAAGGCAGGATTGCCCATTCATCCAAAAGATAGAAATAATAGAGCAGACCGCCTGTTCCGTTGGCGGAATCCTCAATGCTCATCATAATATCCGGATAGATATTAACAAGCAGCATACCAAATGCTATCGGCGTCAGCAATAACGGCTCAAAGCCCTTTGCGATAGCAAGGTAAAGAAATACACAAGCGACTGCAATCATCAGGTAATTTCCCCAGTTCAGGTTGAAGAAAGCCGTCTGATGTATTAGATTGTCTAATGTATTTGCAATATAATCCATTACTTTGACCTCCTGTTGTTAACAAACGAATCCATACACAAACGAACAGTTGTCACGTCCATGTCTGTCCTTTGTTTTAGTTCAGTGTTGCGAGTAATGCACCCGCTTCCACCGCATCGCCGACTGTTACATCAATGCTTGCTACTGTTCCGTCCTGCGGTGCAACAACAGGGATTTCCATCTTCATAGCTTCCACTACAACTACGGTATCACCTTTTTTCACAGCCTGTCCGACTTTCGCTTCAATAGCAAATACTTTACCTGCCGCTCCTGCTTCTACCCGAACGCTTCCGGCTGCTCCGCCTGCCGCGGGAGCCTTAGGCGCTGCTGCGGGCGCTGCTTTAGGAGCTGCCTTGGGCGCTGCAGGTGCCGCTGCGGGCGCACCTGTGGATGCTCCCTCTTCTACTACTACATCATATACGTTTCCATTTACGGTAATGGTATAATTCTTCATTTTTACTTCCTCCTAGAATTTTCTTTTTCTGATTGATCTTACTACGAAACCATCGGTGGAAACAGCTCCTTCGCTGGCTGCAACGGCCGCCGCGATTACTGCTACCAGTTCAAGGTCATCCGCCAGTTCTTCTTTTTCCATAATCTGCGCGATGGTATTGTCAACCGCCGCCACTTTCTCTTCATTCTGCGGCTGTTTCTTTGTAAACGCTGCCTGGATTTTCGGAATAAAGTTAAAGCAGGAAATAATCAAGCTGATAAGAATCAGGATTACGAATACGGTTCCCATACCGAGAAGGGTATTCAGGCCCGCCTTCTGCATCAATTCTCCGCCGGAATACTCCACATTCGTTGTAATACTGGTCAATGTCAGCTTGTACTCCGTTCCTTCCCAAATCACTTCAAAATCCGCATCATGGCTGCTTCCATCCAGTCTCAGATTAATAACAGCGCCATCTTCCGTAATCTGCACCGTTTCATCCGATATTTCTATCAGGTCACCCATATCGGCCTGCGCGCTTTCCCAACTGCTGAATGCTGCTGCAAACACAGGACTCTGGCTTTCTATCATGAGCCTTTGGTCCTTATTTTCTTCCTGACAGCCCGAAATGACCATCTGGAGTTTTTCCTTTGCATCATCAATCGCATCGGCCTCTGTAATATCAGCCCTTGCCACATTCGCTTCCTGCCCGCTTCCGCACGCACTCATACTGAGGATAGAGGTAACCATACCTAATACTAATAACCATTTTTTCATATTAAGCAGCATCCTTTCTAAACTGTACCGTGTTTTTTCGCCGGACGTTCCTCATGCTTTGTGTACAACATCTCAAACGCACCGATTACATACTTTCTCGTGTCTTCCGGCGCTACGATCTGATCCACATATCCTCTCTTCGCCGCGCTCACTGCACTGGTCTGAAGAGCCGCATATTCTTTTGCACACGCATCAATGGCTTCCGCGCCCTGTCCGTCGCAGATAATCTTTGCTGCAAGCTTTGCATCCATCGTACCGATTTCCGCATCCGGCCATGCTATCGTGATATCTGCGCCGATTGCCTTGGAATTCATTGCAACATATGCGCTTCCCATTGCTTTCTCCGTAATGACGTTTACTTTCGGAACGGTAGCATTTGCAAACGCGTATGTAAGCCGCGCCGCTGCTTTTGCCATCTTTTTCTCCGAACATTTGGTAGCAGCATATCCTTTCACATTCGTAAGGGAAAGTACCGGAATATCAAATGCATCACAGAAATTAATGAAATCTGCTGCCTTCCCGCATCCGTCTGCAGAAAGCACTGCTTCGAACTTGTCCGACACTTTTCCGTCTTCGCCGTATACTTCCGTACGGTTTGCAACCGCTCCTACTGTCGCACCGTTCAGTTTGATGAACCCTGTCACCATATCTTTTGCATAATTCCTTTTTGTCTCAAAGAATACGCCGTTATCGGAAAGCTGGGAAAGTGCAATGGATGTATCACCCGCACAGTTTGCCAGTCCTTCGCATACCCTGTTCAGGTCATCCGCACATTCTTCATATGCCGCAGTATCTTCATTATTTGCCGGAAGCATGGAAACCAGTTCCCTGATCTGTGCCAGAACTTCCGCTTCCCCTGCAACTACATCTACGATACCCGCTTCCTCACTTTGGAATGCAGCAGAAGACGTATCGCATCTGGAAATTTCATTTCCGTCAATTGCATTGGGAGCATTCACAAATAACTTTGCACTCTTTTCTTCCATAAAGGTAAAGTCAGTCAGTGTGGGAACTACCGCAAGACCGCCTCCGCAGGTTCCGAAAATAGCGGTAATCTGGGGAATGACACCCGATGCATTCACCTGCTTCATATAAATTTCACCAAAACCGTTCAAGGCATCGGTAGCCTCCTGCAGCCTAAGTCCTGCAGAATCGATCAGCCCGATAACAGGAGCTCCTGTTTTCATTGCCAGATCATAGAGGTTCGCAATCTTCTTCGCATGCATTTCACCGATTGTCCCGTTCAATACGGAAGCATCCTGGCTGTAGACATACACAAGACTGCCATCGATAACTCCATAACCGGTCATTACACCGTCAGAAGGAGTGTCCGTCTGTTTCAGGTTGAAATCCGTCGCCCTTGCTGTTACGAGCGCTCCTATTTCAACGAAACTGTTTTCGTCGAGTAAAGCATTGATTCTTTGACTCGCTTGAGAAGTAGTACTCATTTTTCAGC
>CAMXQE010000022.1 GCA_947246015.1 uncultured Lachnospiraceae bacterium
ATATTTTGGCTGCAAGAGTAAACAGCCCAAGTATGAAGTCTGAAAATAATGCTCCTTTAGGTTGCAGTTCTTTACAATTTGAAATATATCATTCACCGGATGAAGTAATAAGTAAAGAAAAAGTAATCGAAAATACAAAATATGCATTAACTAAAATGCAGTTATGTAATGAAAAAGATATTATATTCATGGATTATCGGTTACTGGAATACGGTAATGTTATTTTTGAAAATGGGATGGAAATAAAGAGGGACAAAATCAGAAAATTTTATGAGGAAAAAAGTGTAGATTTAATAGGACGTTTTGGTGAATGGGAATATTATTGGAGTGACCAGAGTTATATAAGCGGGCATAATAAGGGCATGAGGCAGAGAAAGGAATTCTGAGAAGGAGTTCCTTTTCTGTTTTGTAAGTGATTTGCGGGTGATGATTGGCACGAATTAGCCCCAAAATATGATTGATTTTTAAGAAAAATTGTGGTAGCCTATGTTAATAGTAGGTATAAGGATGAAATGAAAGTAAGATTAAAAGAAAACACTAGGTTTCGGAGGGAAAATTTTGAAAGTAGTAATCTTAGCAGGGGGATTTGGAACGAGGATAAGTGAGGAAAGTCATTTAAAACCAAAACCAATGATTGAAATAGGGGACAAGCCTATTTTATGGCATATCATGAAATCTTATTCTGCTTATGGCTTTAATGAGTTTATTATCTGTTGTGGGTATAAGCAATATGTTATTAAGGAATATTTTGCGGATTATTATCTGCATAACTGTGATGTGACTTTTGATTTTTCCGCAGAGAACAAAATGATTGTCCATAATAGCGAGACAGAACCGTGGAAGGTAACTATCGTTGATACCGGGCTGAATACGATGACAGGAGGAAGAATTAAACGTATCAGGCCGCATATTGGTGATGAACGTTTTATGCTTACGTATGGTGACGGTGTGTCAAATGTTGATATTTCCAGGCTGCTTGAGTTCCACAATGCGCATGGGAAAATTGGGACAATAACAGCTGTGCGGCCAGAGGGGCGGTTTGGTGTTTTAGAATTGGAAGGAAGCAATATAAAGAGTTTTAGAGAAAAGGACAAACGGGATGGCGGATGGATAAATGCCGGGTTTATGGTTATGGAGCCGATTATTTTTGATTATATAGAGGGTGATCAAACGATTTTTGAAAGAGAACCTTTGGAGACCTTGGCAGAAATCGGGCAACTGGAATGCTATAAACATTATGATTTCTGGCAATGTATGGATACGATGAGAGATAAAGAGAAACTTGAGAAATTATGGGATAATGGTCAGGCACCATGGAAAGTGTGGTAGGATGATGTTTGAAAATAAGACAGAGAATGAAGCAAAAAATGAAATATTAGAAATGGTGAGGGAATATTGCAGAACCTATCATAATAAAAAGGAATATAAAAAGGGCGATAGGATTCCATATGCATCCCGGGTATATGATGAGGAAGAGATGGTAAATCTGATAGACAGTTCGCTGGAATTTTGGCTGACATCCGGAAGATATACGGATGAGTTTGAAAAGGAGTTTGCCGGGTATCTGGGTGTGAAGTTTTGTTCTTTAGTAAATTCCGGTTCTTCGGCTAATCTGGTTGCTTTTTCTGCATTAACTTCTCCACTGTTAGGTGAGCGCAGAATAAAAAGGGGAGATGAAGTAATTACAGTTGCTGCAGGGTTTCCGACTACAGTAACTCCTATTATACAATATGGTGCAGTACCGGTATTTGTAGATGTGACAATTCCGCAGTATAATATTGATGTTACGCAGTTAGAAGCGGCGGTTTCTGACAAAACCAAGGCAGTTATGATTGCGCATACCTTAGGAAATCCTTTTGATTTAGTGGCTGTAAAAGCTTTTTGTGATAAATATGGTTTATGGTTGGTTGAAGATAATTGCGATGCTTTGGGTTCCAAGTATGTATGGAATGGAGAAGAAAAATTTACAGGAACTATTGGAGATATAGGAACATCCAGCTTTTATCCGCCACATCATATGACGATGGGAGAGGGCGGTGCAGTATATACGGATAATCCGATTCTTCATAAAGCAATCCGGTCTTTTCGAGACTGGGGAAGGGATTGTGTATGTCCGTCAGGGCGGGATAATTTATGCGGACATCGGTTTGATAAACAATATGGAGAACTGCCATTAGGTTATGACCATAAATATGTGTATTCCCATTTTGGTTATAACCTGAAAGTGACGGATATGCAGGCGGCTGTTGGCTGTGCGCAGTTGAAAAAATTTCCTTCCTTTATAGAGAGAAGGCGGCATAATTTTGCAAGGCTGTATAGGAATTTGGAATGTGTGCAGGATAAACTAATCCTTCCGGAAGCATGTCCCGGTTCTACGCCCAGTTGGTTTGGCTTCATGATGACCTGTCGGGATGGAATCGATAAAACGCAGGTAGTAGATTATATAGAATCGAAAGGGATACAGACTCGTATGCTGTTTGCCGGAAATCTAACGAAACAGCCGTGTTTTGATGAAATGAGAAAAAGTGGTACTGGATATAGAACTGTCGGAACGCTGGAGGTAACGGACAGGATTATGGAAAGTACATTTTGGGTGGGAGTTTATCCTGGCATGACAGACGAAATGATTGATGATATGGCACAAGTAATTATTACTGCAACACAGATTTAATTTGGTAACTAAGATGGAAATTTTATTGACAGGGGCAACGGGCTTTATTGGCAGCCATATTTTAGAAGGCTTATTAGCCGATGGACATTCTTTATATGTGGTGAAAAGGAGCTTTTCTGAAACAGACAGAATCGAAAAGTTTTTAAAGGATTGCAAAACGTATGATTTAGATCGGACACCAATTCAAGAAATATTTGAAGAAAGTCCAATAGAATGTATTATCCATTGTGCAACTTATTATGGAAGAAATGATAAGGAATGTATAAAAAATGTTGAATCCAACTTATTATTTCCTTTGAAGCTATTAAGCTGTGGTATAGAGCATGGAATAAAAAACTTTGTGAATACGGACTCTTTTTTTGGTAATCAGATAAAATCAGAGCAGGATTTGCATAAAGAGCTTTATATGGGCGGATACACATTGTCGAAAAGGCAGTTCCGACAGTGGGGGCAGGTGATGTCTGCAAAGTACAAGCTTAACTTTATTAATATGAAGTTGGAACATGTATATGGTGAGAGGGATGACAGCAATAAATTTATTCCTTATGTAGTAGAACAATGCAGGAATAATATCCCTGTCCTAAAATTGAGTGAGGGAAAACAGGAAAGGGATTTCATATATGTCGGAGATGTGGTAAACGCATACCGGATAGTCATAAAAAGCCTGATACAGCAGTGTCTACAGGGATATATGGAATATAATGTCGGAACTGGGCGTGTTTGGAGATTAAGGGAGTTTGTAGAGATTATCCATACGGCAGTAAAAAGTAATACTTTATTGGACTGGGGAACAATTGAAATGAAAAAGGGCGAAATTATGAGTTCGAAAGCAGATAATGCAGATTTAAAAAAAATTGGATGGATACCTGCTATTGTAGAAGATGAGCAGATAGAGGATATATTCAGAAATTGGGAGCGGGGGGGGGTAAATAGCGATACATTTATCCTCAAGGTGGCGGCATGAATATTGTGATTATGGGCGCTACCGGATATTTGGGAAGTTATATATCGGCTTCCTTAGAGAAAGCGAATTCTCTTTTTATTATTTGTAATAACCGATATTTGCCAAACCGTGAAAACTTCTTCTGCATATCTAAGGAAGAATATACCAGTGTATTTGAAAAGAACCAGATAGATTTTATTATTAACTGCATGGGTGTATATCAAAAGAAAAATAATAAAGAAATTGTGGAAGGAAATCTTGTATTTCCTCTACAGGTTATGGATACTGCGGCGAAGTGTGGAGTAAGGAATATCGTTAATATAAATACAGCCCTTCCGGAAAGCTTGAATTTATATAGTTTTACAAAAAGGGATTTGGGGCGGTTTGGGAATTTTTATAGCAATCAATATGGCTTGAATTTTTATAATTTGTTGGTGGAAATGTTTTATGGAGCAGATGAACCTGAGGAACGGTTTCTTTCTTCTATCATCAATAAAATGAAAAAGAATGCAGATATTGAATTAACAGAAGGAACTCAGAAGAGGGATTTAGTACATGTTGAGGACGTGTGCCAGGCTGTTCGGTTAATCATGGACAGCGGGTTAAAAGGGTATTATGATATACCTGTCGGAACCGGTGAAGGACATACCATACGGGAAACGGTAGAATATATTCATAAAAAATTGAATTCCTCATCGAAATTACTGTTTGGCGCTATTCCAATGAGGCAGAATGAACCGGACAGTATTGCAGATATTTCGTTTTTGGAAGGACTTGGATATAAAGTCAGGTATTCATGGGAAAAAGGGTTGGAGAAGATGGTTTTTCGGAATTTCACTTAATTATTATCCCTATCCTATCCTGTTTTTCATAGTATCCGTTGCTGTCAAGATATATTTCTGTCCTTCCCAAAGCAAATCATTTTCTGCATCAGGGAACTTCGTATAGTCCGTCAGCTATTAACTGGCTGTTTAAATATTCCACGATTTCCTCAGTATCTTCCTGTGGAATTATAAAGTGACGGTATAGAATATGGAATAGAAAATTGAAATGAAAAAAGGTGAAATAATGAGTTCGAAAGCGGATAACACAGACTTGAAAAAGATTGGATGGACGCCTAAAATTGTGACGGATGAGCAGGTGAAAGGCATATTTGAAAATTGGGATGGTATAAACCATGATTTTTAATTCTTTGGATTTTTTATTATTTTTTCCTATTGTTCTTATTGTATATTTTTTTATCCCGGGAAAGTACCGATATCTTTGGCTGTTAATAACCAGTTATTATTTCTATATGTGCTGGAACCCCAAATATGTGATATTAATCGCAATTTCTACCGTAATCACCTGGTTCAGCGGAATATTGCTTGAACGGTATAAAGAAAGTTCCGCGCGGGTTCGGAAGTGTATTGTGGGGAGCTGTTTTGCGGGAAATATAGGAATATTGATTTTCTTTAAGTATTTTGATTTTTTATTGGAGAACGTGAATTTCCTGCTTCAGCGTTTGGGCATTTCAGTTATAGAAAAACCATTTGATATTATTTTACCGGTAGGTATATCATTTTATACATTTCAGGCATTAAGTTATACCATGGATGTTTACCGACATGGTATTAATGCGGAACGTAATTTGTTGAAGTATGCATTATTTGTATCCTTTTTCCCACAGTTAGTTGCAGGTCCTATCGAACGTTCCGGGAATTTGCTGAATCAAATAAAAGAGTTGCCAGATAAAAAGATATGGAATTATGAAAAAATATCAAACGGTTTTGTACTTATGACATGGGGGTATTTCCAGAAAATGGTGATAGCTGACAGAATTGCCATAATGGTAGATACCGTTTTTTCTTCTTATTACATGTATGGAACTTTTGAATTAATAGCTGCAGCTATGGGATTTGCCATTCAGATTTACTGTGATTTTTCCAGTTATTCAACAATAGCAATTGGCGCGGCGCAAGTAATGGGATTCTCATTAATGGAAAATTTCCAAACTCCGTATTTTTCACGTTCCATAAAAGAATTTTGGCGCAGATGGCATATATCACTAAGCACATGGTTCCGGGATTATTTATATATTCCATTAGGAGGGAACAGATGTTCTAAAACGAGGAACTATATAAATCTGATGATTACATTTTTAGTCAGTGGATTATGGCATGGCGCAAACTGGACTTATATCTTTTGGGGGGGGGGTACATGGATTATATCAGATTATAGGTGCTGAGCTTAATGGCATAAAAGAAAGAATTAACAGGAGATGTAAAACGAAAACAAACTGTATTTCTTATAAAATCGGTCAATCTATTATTACATTTATCCTTGTAGATTTTGCATGGATATTTTTCCGCGCTGACTCTTTAAAAGACGCACTTTATTATATTCAAAGAATTTTTACACGTTTTAATCCATGGGTATTATTTGATGGTTCTTTATACAATTGTGGATTAAATCGTTTTGAAATGAATATATTATTGGTTTCCATGATGATTTTGTTCTTGGTTGATATCATAGGCTATATAAAAAAGTTACGCATTGATATTTTTTTAGCCGGACAATGTATTTGGTTTCGGTGGGGTATGGTCCTGGTATGGATTTCGGTTATTGTTATCTATGGGATGTATGGGCCTGCATTTGATGCACAGCAATTTATTTATTTTCAATTTTAAAGAGGAAAAGCAATGAAGAAAAATATCATAAAAATAGTATTGTTTTTTTCTGTTCTTACGTTAATATTGTTTTTGTTTCGCAGTGTATTCAGATTCAAATATGAAGATGGTATTTATGACTTAGATGCTTTCTATCGGCTGGAAAAAGAAAGTGTTGACGTATTGGTATTAGGGACTTCACATGCTTTTATGGATATCAATACTGCTGTTCTGTATGAAGAATACGGCATCGCCGCCTTTGATTTAGGCGGTTCGATACAGCCATTTTGGAATACTTATTACTATTTAAAAGAAGCATTAAAAACACAAAATCCAAAAGTAGTTGCAATTGAAGCATATGCCGCTACACAGACAGACTTGTATTCAGATGAAAGCAGAATAATAAAAAATAATTTTGGTTTAAAATTTTCTGAAGACAAGCTGGATTCACTAAAACTCAGTACTCCGGATGGAAAGTTAGATTATTTGCCGGAATGGATATTTTATCACAATCGGTATGAAGAAATTAACCGGTCAGATTTTGGGAAATACTTGGGAAATGAAAAAAAATATGAGAACTGGAAAGGTTACTGGTGCCTATATACAAACAAAGCATATGAGAAACCTACAGTCGGAGAAATTCGAAAAGATGTATGTATGCTGGAAAAACAAGAAGAATATTATAGGAAAACAATCGAACTTCTTCAGAGCAATGGAATACCTGTAGTGATATTTGTAAGCCCTTATGCAGAATATCATACGGCGCATGCAGAGTTACTGGATCATGCACGAAGGATTGCCGTGGAATATGGTGTTCCCTTTGTTAATTATAATGATAACTATGATGAATTAGGACTGGATTTTGCCGTGGACTGTGCGGATCCAGGACATTTAAATTACCTGGGCAGCCAAAAGCTGACATCTGCTTTAGGAAGGTATTTGGCGGATAATTATGATTTACCGGATAGGAGACAAAATCAGGATTACGATTCATGGGAAAAGGAATCTGAATATTTTTATCGCAGTGTAGATAATATATATTTAAAACAAATCGTGGATTTGAATTCATATTTAGAAGTTGTTGGAAAGGCAGATTCGGATTATTTAATGGTAATTAGCATAAGCGGGGAACTGCCGGAGGGAGTACAGACCATGATTGGATTAGGAACCCCGAATGAGCGGGAGCTGACAGGCGGTGGGACGTGGGTGATCAGAAATGGAAATATTTTGTTTGATTCTGAGGGAAAAAGAGACTTTCTTTATAATATGGAATTAGAAAATAGCGATTTAGCCATAAAAGATGAAGCAGGTAATATAGAGGTTGTTATCGACAAAGAACTAATTTATAGTTTGGAACCTGGGATAAAAATATGCATATGGGATTATAAAACGGAAGAATTAGCAGATAATGTATGGTTTAATCCTGCTAAGGAATGGAGGGCGGAACGGTAGAGTAATCTTTTCTTACTTCGTATAGTCCGTCAGCTATTAACTGGCTGTTTAAATATTCCACGATTTCCTCGGCATCTTCCTGATGGGCAGCATAGACCGGATTCTGGGAATCGGACTGTCCGTAATCCCTGAACCGGCAATATGCGTTTATTGCTTCCTGGTATATTTCTACGCGCTCCTCCGGCTCCATGAATTTAAAAATATTGGAAGTGACAAGCAGATAGTGGTATGCCAGTTCCATGTAATATCTGTCGTCAGGCATGCTTTGGTTAAATGCATCTTTGAGCACGACATAAGAGCTGCACAGAGAATAACAGGTTTCTGAAAACGTCAGATCCTGTAGATTTATGGCAGGTTTGCAAAGCATTTTTCCAATGCGGTACTTTACATCAGCTTCTGAACCGCTGATATATGGCTGGTATTCATGGTCTAAAATACAACTGAATCCCGTCACTGCCATGTAGATATAGTCAAAAAGTGTTTGATAGCCTCCGGATGTAATGACGTTTTCAAGTTCGGCAGCGCTTTCCGCACTGATAGCGGATAATTCCAGGTAAGTATAGTTCTCTGCATCATATGTATACATGAATAGTTTATCTTTGGAATCCCTGTAATAATCAGCGGCTGCCAAAGTGCTGCTGTTGTACTTCACGTCTGAATCAAATTGGGCAATTTGATTTAAAGCTTCCTGTACTGTATTGGAGTTTGTATCCTCCATGTCCAAAAGGTCCCAAAAACTTTTTGTATTCCAGTAATCCTGATACATACTTTCCATGCTGTCGAGATTATCCGGAGTAATGGTTTCCGTAAAGGAACAGCTGCCAAAAAACTCCAATATGGAGTAGTCATAAGAAGCCATGGGGACTTTTGTGGCTTGCATTATTTCCGGGTCTTCTGCATTTAATTCCGGAGCCGGAAGAATTTCCTGTTCCGGAAGGTCTTTTGATTCCTGCTGTGAAAGAATCCGGGTATCCGGTTCCTCATTCTTAGTCATTTGTTCAAGTGAAGCGGGGTCTACTTTTCCACTGTAAATGTCATCTTCCCATACACAAATACTTTCAGCGGTGTAGGTTTCCGGCTGCTTTTGATGAAATACACTCAGAAACTTTTTTTGGGCGGCAGTAAATGTGGTGAGGGCAAGGAATATAATCATGGGAGGGAGCAGGAGCAAAACAATCTTTTGGAAAATTCTTGCTAATTTTCTGCAACAGTCTTTTGGTAAGTTTGTGTTCGCAATGCCTTTTTTCGTTATGGAAAAGAAAAACAAGGCAATGCAAAACAGTACAATTAGCAAAACAGTTAAATGGCTAACCATACCGTTTCCCCTTTCTTCAGTAGTCAGATGGAGGTTCTCTTAGGTAGTCGAGTACGTGATTTTTTGTATCTGCCAGTATTTTTTCCTGGTGTTCAGGAAGATTCCAGTTTTCGCTGGTTATGATTACACCGTGCATTTTGGACTCGGCAGCTTCGTTGTCTAAATATATAAGAGCACCGTCTTCAAAAATATAGTAACCGGATATCCGTTCTCCCGGACTTTCGGTACAGGCTGAAACATACATAAAAGCGACTTCTTTCACACGGATATCTTCTTCTGCATGGGCAGGCAGACCGGATTTTAATTCTTCTTCCAGTTTTTTTACGCATGAATCTGCCAAAGGGCAATCATATTCCTTTAAAATAATTTTTTTGCTGTTATTTATGCTGGTGGTCTCCCGGTACATTCCATCGATGATGTATGTCTCGACAGGTTTATCTTTTACCGTAACGATTACCTGCCCGACAGCCTGAAGCTGTGCTTCATGCATGGTTTTTTTATTCTCAAAAACAATAAGATTGCCATCAAGCGTTTCTGCATAGCTGAGCTGAAGCTGCTGTATGCTGCTGCCTGCGGAATAATCCGCATACCATGCAATAGCTGCCAGTATCAGGGACAATATGGTAGATACTGCAAGCAGCTGTAATTGATTTTTAAATTTTATAAAAAACGATTTTGTTTTTGCAGAGGAAAGCGGAGGTTCCGTAGCGGGCAGAACTTTTGAGGGTGTATCGGAGTCCGCCAGCGGCAGGATTTCCGGAAAAAATTTCCTCCATGTAAAGCCTTGTTCCAGGAGAATTTTTCCATCAAGGATATGACCATGATTTTCAAATTTCGTGGATGGCATAAAGCTCAGATTGCGCTGGTTCCAACTATATGTTATGATTTTTGTTTCTTTCTCTGTCAGTTTCCAGCGGTATTCTATAATTTCAATGTCAGACCATAAGTCTCCCGGTTCAGAGAAGGATTTTCCGCTGCAATAGTTTGGAATGAATACGCTGTTTTCCAGTTCAATCGTATTTTTGGAAGATTTATGTTCGTGTCCGCTTAACACGGCGCTGACACCCAGCTCTTCAAATTTAGTATTTACAAAAGGTCTTTGCGCGTCTGTAATGGCATAGTAATTGTGGTGCATAAGGGCGATGCAGGGATAGTGATTGTTTTTAAGCTCATTTAATCCCCGGATATCAACAATTTGCTTTTTATCATGATTTCCATCACTTGCCAGTGCAGTGTTCAGACAAAGCAAAGCAATTTTATTGTCCCAAATATAGATATAATTGTTTAGAAAATCAAAATCAGTGTCACTGCCATAAAACGCAGAGAGAAATTTTACATATTTTGCAAAATCTGAATGCAGTTCGCTTAAGACATCATAATAGGCATCTTCATTGGATTCAATTTCTTTTTCGATGTATTTTAGATTTTCTGCTCTTCTGTCTGAAGCGGAAACATCATGGTTGCCTGGAACAATTATAATATCTTTTTTGCCGATTCCCATTTCTGAGACTAATTCATTCAGAAAGCTGAGTGTCAGCGAATAGCTTTTCCCATATTGGTGTAAGTCACCTGTAATAATAATAAAGTCAATGGTTTCCTTAAAACGTTCAAAGAGTTTTTCCTTCTGACGTCTCATGGTAGTTGAATCAAACATATGCAAATCAGATAATTGCAGCCATCTTATTTCTCCTTTGTTTTTCATGGTGCTCCAACCTTCCGGCTATAATCTGTAATGTTGTATATATGAATCAGCGTGGAATGTGATTTTCCACTGTTTTGGGCGGATATACAGGTATCGATATAATAGGTGCTGAATCGTAAAGCATCATGGGGGAATTTGTATCGGCAGCTGTAAAATAATATTTTCAGATATTGGAAATATACAGAAATATAATTATGAATTAAAAAATTCCCCTAAACACTGAATTAAGCAGTTAAAAATATTTATTATATCTAATTTATTATAAGGCGTAGAAATAGTATTTGTCAATTATATATTGTATTACATCGGAATGAAAACCACTATATCTTGTTGTTTTTTGAAAAGTTTAATATAAAAAAGCCATATTCATATGTATTCCCTGTAAAAAGAATGTCGATTATTGCTGACACACTGAAAATAAGATATAATGTTCATGTTGTCCTACCGATATCCGGCAGCGGAAGGAGGTGTTCATATGGAAGTTATCATCACATTTTTGGTTGCTGTTGCGGCTGGTGTAGCTTGTCACTACATCATCAAATGGTTAGATGGCGGTCATAAGGACAACAAATAACCTACTGGGTGCTTGGCCAGTATAAAAGAAAAGAAGAATCCCCAAACTGTACGGCAATACGGTTCGGGGATTCGTTTCTTTGTCCATATGGACTTATCATCACTTTCTGTCTAGTTGACATTATAGCATATGCAGGTTTCGGTTTCAATATTAAATTTCTTAGAAGAATCCCCAAACTGTACGGTGTTATTCGCCATATTAAATTCCACCCCTCTATGCAGGCACTGTTCAAAAACCGTTTCTGCTAGTCCTACAGTCTCTGCAATAACATATGCCCCGATTTTCAGGAAGAGCACTGTAACCACTTGGCCAAGCCGCCTTATGTCTGTAATGGATGTCCGCCACTTTATAGTTCCGGAAACCTGTGAACTTTATGTGGCGAAGCCGGATTGGTTCAATTATGAAACCACCATTGACTGTATTACCAGTCTATTTCCAGCTACAAAATGCCAGCTGAGAAAAATTTGTATATCAAGGTTCTCTTAGGTAGTCGAGTACGTTCAATCGTATTATTAGAAGATTTATGTTGTGTCCGCAGTGTTCCGTTAATCGCCGGGTTACATTTTCCCGTTTTGCCCATCCGCCTCTGCCTTTCCCAATACATACAGAAAAGCAATGGCTGGTATCCGTAAAATGGGAATTTTCGTTTCATGTTTTGACAGTCCAAAGTCCGCCAGCTGCTTCGTAATGAGAAACGCATTTGTCACTTTTGAATTCTCATCCCTGCATAGTTCCACGATAGCGTCCGAAGCAGGGAGGTGGGAGTTGTTGCGGTATTTAACTTCACACAGGATTTTTTCGCGAGGCAGTTCTATTACTACATCGACCTCTTTTTGGTTGTCTTTTGCCTTTCTGAAATATCCGAGCTGCGCCGTACTGCCCTGATAGAATGACACGATATGCTTGTAAACTGTTGTTTCAACCATTGCGCCAAGCTCTTTTTCGTCCGAAAGGACATCGTCAATCATCAGTACTGCATTACGGATGGCAGCATCGGCAATAAAGATTTTTGGTTTGCCTTTTAAAGCCCCCTTGCTGCCGACATCCATCGGTTTTGCGAGATAAATAAGATTTGACATTTCCAGCGCTTCGATATAGCTGTCAATGGTACTGACAGAGGTGTTTTCTAATTCTTTTGCAGCTGTGGTAATGCTGAAAATCTCCGTAGAGTTCATACAGAGATATAGGAACAGCTTTTCCATCAGAAGCGGGCTGCGGATATTGAACAGGGTCAGAACATCCCGTTTGATAACCTTGTCCACTACATCTTCACGCAGCATCCTTTGGGCGTAAATGTCATCATCGGACAATACAAGTTCTGGGAAACCGCCAATCATAAGATAGCGGTTAAAGTGTCCTTCCAGCGGCGCAAACTTATCCATTAAATCACCAAGTTCCGCATTTGTCAGTTTCGCGAGTTTTGTCAGCTTCAAATTGTTTGGCAGAATCGGTTCGTCAAGCTCAAGCAGTCGGCAATACTCATAAAAGGACATAGTGGGTATCTTTAAGATGCTCCACCTGCCTGTGCCGCTGTCCGTTGCACCTTTCTCCAGTATCGGGCTTGCAGATCCTGTGGCGGTCAGCCGAATGTTCTTTCTGCTGTCGTAGATAACTTTCATCCATAGCTCCCAATGATCCGTATATTGGATTTCGTCAAGGAAAAGATAGCGTGTTCCTTCGATTGGGTACAGCGATTCATAGATTGAAAGCACGCTCTCTGCATTGATGAGTTTCACAATCGGGTTATCAAAGGATACATAAAGGATATTTTTCGGATTTATGCCCGCGTCTATCAGATGCTCTATCATTTGGTACATTATCGTTGTCTTGCCGACACGCCTTGCACCAGACAGCACTGCAAACCGTCTGAGCGTCTTATGCTTTATCATTTTAAGCGCTTCATAATAGGCAAGCCTTTTCTGCGGCTTGCTTTCTTCTTTGATTGCAGATGGGCTGCGCCACCACGGATTATACTGCCGCAAAACTTTGATGACCTGTTCATTGCTTACGATAGCCATAAAAGCACCTCCATATTCTCTCATCTCCTGCAAGATTATAAGGTTATAGTTACATATTTAGAATGGAATTATATAAGTATATTATAACAATAGATAATATAAAAATGCAAGTTTCTTTAAGGAGTTAACAAGGGGAAAACAAAGATTGTTATGGGGGGATTTATACGTTAAATAAACTTTTTGCAATTTCTATTGGAAGTCCGGTTAAATGAAATAGAAGTTCGGTAATATAGAAATAAATACAATATATAGTGGGAATAAAAAGAAAAACATACAAAATCTATTGAAAAAAAAGAAGAAAGTGCTATAATCAGATTATATAAGACAATATGGCACGGACAAAGAGAGTTTTAAATGTACATTCATTGTAAAAGGGGATTCATATGGAGAAAATACCGAAAGGGATACTGGAAAATGTAAGGTCGGTAATCGAGAGATATTCGCGGCCTGAGGACAGGAGGATATGTGTAGCATATTCCGGCGGAAAGGACTCCCTTTTTGTGTGTCTGGCTTTAAAAGAATTGGGTTATCATGTTTATCCGGTTATAATTGATATCGGCTATAATTCGGATTGGAGCATTGCATTTAAGAACCTCAGGCAGTTTGATATAGAGGATGGTATATTAATCGGAACGGAAAAGATAAAACAGATAATGCCTGAGATAAAAGCAGAATTAGATGAAAATTTAGAAAATATCAATAAGATAAGGGAGGGCTGCTTTAAAAAAGCGACGATATGCACGCCCTGCCATAACTCAAAGATGGTTGTTATACGAAGATGGGCAGAAATTAACGGGATGCAGACTGTAGTAAACGGACATCATGCCATTGATGCCGTGTCGTCATTGCTGAAATCTTTTTATATGTATTTGGACCGTTGGGAGTACCATCATGAAGAATTCCGGTATGAGAACTTTAAGAGCCTGATTTTATCGCAGAAGGAGTTTTATCTGTATGAGGGCGATGAATTTCGGAAGCTGCCGTTGTATGAGGCATTGAAGAAACAGATAGATGCGCAGAATGTCGGAACGGATGAACCGGTTGTACAATATTTGGGCACTACATCCATCAAGCTGTGCAGGCCGCTTTTCGGGGTGACCGAAAATGAAATTATTGGATACTTTAAAGAACAGGGTGTGAATACATTTAATGAAAGTGAATGTTTTGTAACTCATTTCAGGGACAAAAGTAAATTGACGCCAAGGGAACTGGTTCAACAGGAACTGCTGCGGAATGCTCCGCATTCTCTGCTGGTTTGTCTGTTGGAACTGGCAAAAATGAGTTTGGATTCAAATGGTTTCTGGAAGTTCAATGTGAGGAATAACAGGGAAAAGATTTTAGGCAGCGCTTATAAAAATGAAAATATAAACGATATAAAAAAATAAATAGTATAAAAAATAAAATAAAGGAGATTCATGTATTATGGCGATTATTACAGCATGTGGCAGTGGGAAAAACAAAGAGTTGATTCATTCCGTATGTAAGAAATTAGAGGAAAAGGGACATATCGTACTGACTCCTCCGTTACATAATATCGGAAAATATACAGACGGGATGGATTTGGAAGGAGAGACGTTATTGTGGAAAGGTGCAACATTTGCGCATCTGAACAGAATAAAGACGGCAAATGTCTGTATTATGGTAAATCCAAAAGGATATTTGGGCGTAGGGAGTACCTTGGAATTAGGTTATGCGGTTTCTTTGGGGAAACTGATTATTTCTTTGCAGCATGATGAAGAACTGGCCAGAGAATCTTTATTTGATATTGTGCTGGAGTGTGAAGAGGCAGAAGCAGTGGCCGAAAAAATCGATGCGTTATTAAAGAAATAAAATGGAAGAAAATATCGGTATTTTTCGGGTAATAACAGAACAGAATCAGGAAAGAACGGTTTTGGGAACTGCCTTTGCAATAAAGACACTATTTGAGGACAAGAATACATATTATTTGCTGACCGCATACCATGTAATCTCTGAGCTGGAAGCAAAAGGGCACATGATAATTGTAGAAGATGAAGATGGTATTTCCCATAGCGCTGTGAAAATATTTCCGAAAGAGCTGTCTAAAGAATACAGGGAGTTTGGTCAGGATTATGCCCTGCTTGAGATATACTCCGATATAGGATATCAGGAGTATGAAATGGCAGTCAGAAACAGGCCGTCGGATTGTTTGGTACGGGGAGCGGCTCCGCATTATAGCACAATATTTACAAATATTGACGGGAAAATTTTGGGTGAGGAAAAGATATTTGGTCAAAAAAAAGTACTGCAATTGCGGCTAAACACCAGCCTGATTTTTGATGAGCAAAATGAATTTATTCCTGAACAAAAGATTCTGCGTGGTTTATCCGGTGCCCCGGTGCTTGTGGAGGCCGGAGGAGAGACTGTCTGTGTAGGTGTGCTGGGGAATTTGGAGAGGGACCTCAGGGGCTCGGCCCAATACGCTGTTCCTATGAAAACGATTATGCGGGATTGCCTGGAACAGCTGCATATCAGGTACAGGGTGTTCGATGCAAAAGAAAAAGACAGTCTTGTATTTCATGAGGAAGCGCTGGTTGAACTGGTAATCGGGGATACGGAGAACTTCCTCTTTTCCGAAGAAGAACTGGAGCAGCAGGCGTGGAATAAACTGTCAGATTTGTTTTACAAAGGAATACCGGTGGATATTCTGCTGAGAGATATCATTAAAAGTGATACCTTTATGAAATATAACTCGGAAATGCAGTGCGCTCTTATGTATTTTTATGCAAGATTGTTATTGAAACGTAATAACAGGGAGCGTGCTTTTGCAGTTTTTTCAGATATTTCAGGGATGGCCGGTAAGGTCAGTGCAGGTACGGGAAATAAGCTGGGGGCGCTCATCAATTGCCGGAGGGCAATTGAAAAAGAAATAGTAACACCGGATGAAACGCTTAAAGCGATTCGGTATGCAGGTGACAGGGTGGCGAATCTGAGGGGCAGTTCTGATATTTACATAGCTTATGAGCTGGCGTCCATGTATGGAAGAGGTCTTACGAATCTGTTTTCAATAGATGTGGATTATTCACGCTGGGAAAAAGAAGAAGTTTTTAAGATTTATATGGAGCATAAGCAGTTATTGGAAAGCAATCCTGTAAAACTATGTAAGCAGGATGTGGTGAATACATCCCTGCAGTGGTATATAGGTTTCTGGCAGCTGAATCACGAGTTTGATTTACAGAGTCTGAGCATGGCAGTGCGGGATGGATTTTCCCAAAGTAAAAAGAGAAAAAACGGCATATTCTATATCCAGAGTATGATAGCGCATGCAATTGTGTGTATTTTGAACAACGAGAAAGTGCAGGCGTTAAAGATGCTGTTATTAAGCGTAAAGCTTATGATTCATGAAAAAATACAATTAAGCCATGAAGGTGTGAAACAATTGCTTTTTATTTTGAAGGAAAAATATATTTCATATTACGCGGTTGTGGAGCTGGCGTACCGGACACAGATGGATGATAGATTTTTCAGCAAGGTTTCACTGTATGAAATGGATTTAGGCAGACTGCCCTGGGAACGGGTTGTGAATGAAATGAATGAACTTTATATGATTGCATATGGCAATCATATAAAAATTTATGATGTGGATATAGAGGATGTCAAAATCAATTTTTAAAGCAGGAGAAAAGGTCGAAAGAAAAGCACTTTCAACTATTGGATTTAAGTCCGCCAGGGCGGAGAAGGGGTATAAAAATGAATTACATTGACAGCTATCTTAGTGAAGTGTGGAATAAAACGAATATATCTGAAAAGAGGTTGGAAGAAAACTTTTGGGATGTCTGCAGAGTATTAGAAGGAGCAGGCTTTCTGATTTCAGATGATGCGGCAGTAAGCGCTGTTTCCGTGGGGCCTTTTAAGATTGCTTCCACACTGGATGTTCAAAGAAAGGATTTATTGGTTTTCTTTTTGGAAACCATCGTGCCGGCTATATTTTCCAAAGCAAGCGGGGTGCCGTTTGAGCAGGTTTACAGTTTATATCTGCTCCCTGCGGCTAATCTGTTCATCAGTCTGACAAGCGGCTGTTATTGGATAAAAGATATGCTGCAATGGGATGTGCTTATGTATATCAGGGAAAAGAACCGGCGCGGCATTTATCCGACATTGGATGAAATAAAAAAGGCGGATGAGTTCACAGGACTGGAGGAATGGCAGATGGAGGAAGCGGTCAGGAATTTAGGTGATTTTGAGAATTTGCTTGGAGACAGGCATGAACTTATTACCATGGATTCGGACGGAAGGTTTCAATGTATGGTCTGACTAAACGGGGGCTGGCAGCCCCTGTTTTTTGTGCACAGTTCTGCCATCCCTCACTTTCCAAATATTGCGCTTCTTCAGAACAAGAACCACTATATCCTGTTTTTTGAAAATTGTATTTAGAATAATTTTGGATACATCGCTTGCTATAGCAATAAAAATTACATATAATGATAACAAACGGAATAAGACAGGAAGGAATATATATGGGAATGTTTTTAAACAGTAAAGCGCCATATGAGATATACAGTGTAATAAGGAAAAGCCCATATTTTGTTGATAAATCTTTGCTTTTGGCGGAACTGATACCTTCTTTTGACAGTATAAACTGTTATTGCTGCATTACTCGTCCGCGTCGTTTCGGCAAAACCGTGATGGCAAATATGATAGGGGCTTTTTTTGGCAGAACGGACAGAAAAGACAGAATATTTGATAATCTGGCTGTTTCTGAAAAAGAGGAATATGAAGCCCACTTAAACCGTCATGATATTATCTATATAGATTTCAGCAGGGCGCCGAAAGGCTGTAAAAGTTATGCGCAGTATATAAAACGTATTGAAGACGGGATGATGGAAGATCTGATGGCAGTTTATACCGACTGTGGTATAAACAGAGATGAGGCTGTATGGGATGCTTTACAGAAAATCTATGAGCAGACAGATAATAAATTTTTGTTTGTGTTAGATGAATGGGATGCAGTTTTTCATATGCCGTTTATTTCTGCACAGGAGCAGAAGGAATACCTTCTGTTTTTAAAATGGCTCCTCAAGGATCAGTCTTATGTAGAATTTGCATATATGACGGGAGTCCTTCCGATTACGAAATATTCCAGCGGTTCTGAGTTAAATATGTTTGTGGAATATGATATGGCGACATCGGAGAGGTTTAGCGGGTATTTTGGCTTTTCAGATGCGGAAGTAGACAGGCTTTATGAAATTTATCAAAGAGAAGGGACAATCTCTAAATTCAGCAGGGAAGAACTCCGTATCTGGTATGACGGCTATTATACAGCAACGGGGATAAAGCTTTATAATCCGCGTTCGGTTGTATTGGCGCTGACGGATAACCAGCTGCGGAATTATTGGACCAGTTCAGGGCCGTATGATGAATTGTTTTATTATGTCCGGAATAATATCGAGGCGGTAAGGGATGATTTAGTCTTTATGGTATCAGGGGAGCGGATTGCAGCTGATATTGGGCAATTTGCAGCTGTTTCCATGGAAATCAAATCCCGGGAGCAGATTTATTCGGCAATGGTAGTGTATGGCCTTCTGACTTACAAGGATGGAAAGGTTTTGATACCGAATAAGGAGCTGATGGCTCAATTCAACGAACTGCTGATGTCCAGGGATTCTTTGGGATATGTATACAATCTTGCGCGGAAGTCGGAGCAAATGCTTCGGGCGACACTGGCAGGCGATACCGGAGTAATGGAGGAAATTCTTCAGTCAGCACATGATACAGAAGCGCCGATTCTGGCATATAACAGCGAGGCTGAACTGTCAGCTGTGGTGAATCTGTGTTATCTTTCGGCCCGCAATCAATACCGGATAGAGAGAGAAGACCGGGCTGGAAAAGGGTTTGTGGATTTCATTTTTTATCCGGAACGTAAAAATGAGGATTGCATCATCCTGGAATTGAAGGTAGACAGTACGCCGGAAAAAGCGATTGCACAGATTAAGGAGAAAAACTATGCGCTCCGTTTTAAGGGAAGGCTGGGTGAAGTACCGCGGTACACCGGGAGGATATTGGCGGTTGGCATTAGTTATAGAAAACAAACGAAAAAACATTGCTGCAAGGTAGAAATACTGGAATTATAAGTTTATGTTTGCCCTGTTTGGGATGAAAGGGCAAAAAAATCTTTCGGCCTGAAGTTTGGGGAACTAACAAAGCCGAAAGATGAGGATAAAGTCGGAAAAAGACTTTATAAAATGTAGTATAACAGAAAGATGATTATTTGACAAGCATAATTTTAAAAAGCGAAAGGAAGATTAGACCAATGGCTCTCAATATGGAATTTTATAAGAATAAAAAAGTATTAATCACAGGACATACCGGATTCAAGGGTTCTTGGATGTGTAAGCTGCTGATTGGCGCAGGGGCGGAGGTGACAGGATATGCATTGGAAGCACCGACTGACCCTGGTCTGTTCCGGTTGTGCAATCTGGGTTCCCAAATGAATTCTGTAATAGGCGATATCCGTGACTTAAGCCATTTAAAACAGATATTTGAAGAGACACAGCCGGAAATCGTCATTCATATGGCGGCGCAGCCGATTGTCCGTGATTCCTATAAAGATCCTGTGTATACTTATGAAACAAATGTGATGGGGACAGTAAATATACTGGAATGTATCAGGCTTTCGGATTCCGTAAAATCTTTTCTGAACGTAACCACGGACAAGGTATATTTAAACAGGGAATGGCTGTGGGGGTACCGGGAAAATGAGGAACTCAATGGATATGACCCATATTCCAATTCAAAATCCTGTTCCGAATTAGTGACAAGCAGTTACAGGAAATCATTTTTTGCGGACAGGGATGTGGCGATATCCACGGCGCGTGCCGGGAATGTGATTGGCGGGGGAGATTTTGCCAATGACAGAATCATTCCTGACTGTATCCGGTCAGTTGCGGAAGACAAAGAAATTATAGTCAGAAATCCCTTTTCCACAAGACCTTACGAACATGTGCTGGAGCCGGTTGCTGCATATCTTATGATTGCTGAAGCGCAATATAAGGACAGGGAGAAATATGAGGGCAGTTATAATGTTGGGCCGGATGAAACGGACTGCTGGACAACCGGGGATTTAGTGACATTGTTCTGTAAGAAATGGAATGAGACAACCGGAAAGAATGTGACATGGAAAAATGAGTATGACGGCGGACCGCATGAAGCCAATTTCTTAAAACTGGATTGTTCAAAGCTAAAGAATACATTTGGCTGGAAGCCGCGCTGGAATGTGGAGACTACGATGGAAAAAATAGTGGAATGGTCGGTGATATATCTGAATGGCGGCGATGTTGCTGCGTGCATGGAACGGCAGATTGAGGAGTTCCTGAAGCGTGTCTGAAAGCTTTTAAAGCAGAGCATCCGTAGACATTTGGCAGCTGCTGCGAGGGTCAGATACCCTGCTGTTCTGCAGCGGGGTATCTGATTGTGGAAAATTAACAGGGCCGGAATGCAAGCTGGAACCGAATGGTCTTTTTTGCAATTCTTTCAATGTCCTCCAGCAATGCCAGCTGGTCAAACAAATAGCCGTCAGCTTCACAGCGGACACAGGTAGTTTAAACATATGCATTTTGTAAAATTGATTTCCTATTCCGTCGAATTATGGTATGATATGGGAAAGGGGAAAGTTACATGAATTTGAAGCGTTTAATTGTAAGTTCTGTTTAAAGGCAGTATATCCCTTTAAACAGGATTTTTTTATTCCCGCGGTGCAACGGGCCAAGTGTCTGCAACATTTGGCGACTACCGCGAGGTCTTTGATTTCATGAGGGAGTACGGCAATGGCGGTTGGAATGATATCATTTTTTACGGAGATACTGAGTACTGTTTTTGAGAATGAAGTGCTGGATGCAGCAGGGCAGGCGGTGGAAAACGGGAAAAAGAAAAGGCTGGAGCAGAAGACGATAGAGAATTTAGAAGAGAAGCTTAAGGAACAATTGGAACAGGACAGTGTAAAGGAGTGGCTGGCCCTGCAGGAATATCAGATGGAACAGAAGGGGCATCTTTTTAGTCCGGAGGACCGGCAGGAACTTATCGATGGTTTTTTTGCCGGACATCCGGAACTTCGTTATGTGCATAGTCAGAATACGGAAATGGTTATAGCGGGATGTGTGGATGCAATAAACAAATGGGCGGACGGAATTTTAAGCAGCGACAGCAAACTTACGATGGTGTCCCTGAAAAATGCGGGGGAGAGCAATAAAAGGGAGATTGTCGAACATTTAAATGCCGGAATACGGGAAATACTGGATGCTGTCCGGGAAACTAAGAATGGTGCGGACAAAGAGGGGATGGCGGCTGCGGGAAAGAGATGTACGGGATACGGTTGGAGGAAAGGAAAATGTGAAAATCCTGTTCTGGCTAAGGATGCGGTTTACTGTAAAGACTGCATGGCGGCGGAATATGCGGATAAGATAGAAAACCTGTACCGGATACAGCATTATTCCATTAAAAGTAAAAACGGATATTTTATCGCGGAACAGAATTCGGGGATTATCAGGGCCAATGCACTTGTATTTCCGGTATATACGGAAACGGATGAATTAACGCTGGAAGACATCGTAAAAATACCGGAAATCATCATCAGCGAGGGTGCGGATACCTGGCAGTATATCCACCTGGTGGCGAACGGCGAACTGGGAGAAAAATGTGAGAAGTATCTTTGGGTATACCGGGAGAGGTTAAAGGTATTTCATGAACAGGACATTATCCGGGAAATCATGGATTTTACAGGTTATTTAAAGAGTCATATCCGTCAGTACAATGACAGCAGTTTATCGGATCATTATATTGATATTCTGGACAAGAATACCGGTGAGCCGTTGGAATACAGCGTAAGGGATTTTCTGCAGGAAACAGAGTATAACGCATTTTTGATTCTGGGAGATTACGGCTGCGGCAAAACTTCTTTTCTGCTGAACCTGGCCTGCCAGTTATCAGAGGAATATTTTTGCTGGGAGAATGAATATATTCCTATCTTTATTCCGTTAAGAGACTATGCAAAAGCCATTCATATGGAGAATCTTTTTTTGGATATTTTCGTGAATAAATGCCATATGCCCAATGTAAGTATAGAAGCTTTTAAACTGATGTTAAAGTATATGAAATTTGTGCTGTTGTTTGATGGTTTTGACGAGGTGGCGAAGCGTGTGAATTATGATGTGAAGTTTGAGATTTTTCAGCAGATATGCCAGTACTGCAGCGAAAATACGAAAATCATTGTGACATGCAGGCCGAATTATTTTCAGGAAAGCGGCGAATACAGAAAGTTAATGCAAAACGCTTATTTACAATTTGAACCCAATATGGTAAACAACGCTTTGTTTACAGAGACCTACATTGCGGATTTGGAGCCGGAGCAGGTGCATGAGTATATTTTGTCTTACAGTGACGTATTGGGAAAAGAGGGGCTGGATGCGGAAGAAATCGAGGACATCATCGGCAATACCCATGACCTGACGGATTTGTCGCGCAGGCCGTTCTTATTAAATATCATCGTGCAGACACTGCCGAAAATCATTTCGGATTTGGATGATAAGGAAAAGAAAGGTAAGATAAATGCGGCTTTCCTGTACCAGAACTACACGGACGTATGGCTGGACAGGGAAAATTCCAAAGGAAAGACACTGATTCGGAAGGAAGATAAACTGCATTTCTGTATGCATATGGCATACAAGATGTATCAGGATGATATCCTTGCCATTCATTTTTCCAAACTGCCGGATGAAATCAGGACGTATTTTCCGAATCTGCATCAAATGGATGAGATTGATTATTTCAGTCATGACATACAGAGCTGTTCTTTTATGAATTCCGATGGAAACGGGAATTTTAAATTTATACATAAATCGTTCATGGAGTATTTCGTGGCGTACTATATTGTGGAAATGCTTCGGAGGGGTAAAAAAAATCCGGAAAAAGTGGAGGCTGTATTAGCGGACGGGGATATTTCTACAGAGGTTGCTTTGTTTATCGTTGATTTGCTGTGTGATGAGGAAGAGACATATCGGGATATCAGAAAGGAAGTAGAGAACCTGGCTGGCAGCAGGATTGAGAGGGTCAGACAGAATGCGGTTACACTGTTGTCCAAGATGCATTATAACATGGCATTTGATATAGTGAATGGCTCTTCTTATGTTAATAGCGATTTTGGTCATGCTCTTATTGAAAATGCGGTAATTACCGGGGTGGATTTTGCAGGAGTGGTCTTCTACGAGGCGGTGATACGGGATGTTCAGTTCACGAACTGCAATTTCAGAGGGGCTAATTTCCAAAAGGCCTATCTAAAAGGGGTTGATTTTTCCGGACAATCGTTGGAGTATGCGGATTTCGCATACGGTAAAATTGTGGAATGTAATTTCAGCAACTGTTATATGGCGGACGTAAGGTTATTGCGGGCGTTTTTAAGGGAAAATGATTTTGAACGGTGCGATATGTCCGGAGTGGAAGCGGAAGGGACGGAATACAGTGACAATCGTAATTTTCAAACTGCACTGGGTATTCCATACGACATGCGCTGAAACACCGGCGCAGGGAGCGGAGCAGAAGGAGAATGGGACAGTATGGGAAACAATATGACAGGACTCTCACAGAAAATGTTTGACCGGGCAACATCGGGACAGTTGACTATCCGCGGAGCGGTAGAGTTTTTGGAAAAAGAAATGCGGGTGCGTACGATACGGGAGAAATTTGAAAAATTTTTCCGTGGAGAGAATCTGAAGGAAACGCTGGTGCGTGGACTGCTGCGGAATCATCCGGGTAGGAGCAGGGAGTTCGTGGAAAAGCGTGTAGACGGCTGGCTGAATAATCCAAATTATCAAACGATTGAAAAAAAGGACGCCATAGAGCTGAGCTTTATCCTGGGGTTGTCAGCAGAGGAAGCAGACGCTTTTATTACCGGCGTCTGCGAGGAGGGACTGCACTGGAGAAATCCGGAAGAAATAGTATATATCTTTGCTTTGAAACAGGGAATGACGTATGCCGGGGCAGAAGAATTAAACAGAGAAATGAAGCGGATTCTCTCGGGGGGAAACAAAACAAAGAGCCTGGCGGAAGACAGTTTTACATCCGTCATCCGGCCGGAAGTGGCGGAGCTTTCTACAAAGGAGGAATTGACGGACTATCTGACAGGGGTTGTGTCCAGACTGGGGAGAGAGCATAACTGTGCATACCGGCTTTTCATGGATATGATGGAAGCGCTGGAACATCCGAAGCTATATGAAACAGAAGCAAGCGCGGAACTTTTTGAACCGGAGAAACTGACCATCGGCGATATTATAAGGGAATATTTTTATGAGAACCATGTGCTGTATGCGCGGGAAAAAAGTTATTCCAAACGCAGGAGGGGCAGGACGCTTTCCGTAGAAGATGGGTTTATCCTTACGACGGTGCAGAAGCAGATAAGCAATAACTGGCCGAATGAAAAGACACTGGCTCAAATGAAAGCGAGGAAAACGGATGTAACAAGGAAAGCGCTTATTCTCCTGTTTCTTGCCACAGATGAGGGCATGCGGGAGGAAGATGAGGAGGATATGGAATCCGTATGGTCGAAAGAAGAGGTCTTTGAAGACTTGTACCAGCGTCTGAATGATATGCTGTTTCAGTGTAGCTTTATGGAGCTGGACCCCCGTTCCCCGTTTGACTGGCTGATTCTTTACTGCATCTGTGTGGAAGATATGTTCGATGTGGATGTCCGTATGAAAGCGGTTTTTAAGGAAATGTTTAGAGAGAGAGTATGATGCAGAAGGATAACCGTATAATTTTGGAAACCGGGAGCGTGCTTTTATTTCCGGGGCTGGAGTGCAGAATTGATTCGTTTCTTGGAAAAGGAGCGAATGCCATCGTATACACGGGGTCTTACCCGGACGGGCAGTTTCCCGGTTTCAGACACCGGATTCTGATTAAGGAGCTGTTTCCCATCCATCCGCAGGGACAGATTTTCCGCAGTCCGGAAGGAGATATCTGCCGGACGGAAGAGGCGGAGCCTCTGATGGAACTCCACAGGCTCAGTTTTCAGCGTGGAACGGAAATCCATATCGGACTGCTTGGTGAGCATCCGGAAAGTATGGAAGCTAATATCAATACCTTTTCACTGCATGGCACTTTATATTCCGTGCTCGGATTTTCCGGCGGCAGAAGTCTGGATAAGGAGTTGGAAGCCAGAAAGGCTTTGGATATTTCCCTGCCTGTTTCCATACACCGGATGATGGGAATGCTGGATGTGCTGGAGGCCTTTCATCATTCCGGTTTCCTGCACTTGGATATCAGTCCGGACAATATTCTTCTGATAGGTGATGGAAAAACGGAACGTATTTCCATTATTGATTATAACAGCGTGCATACGCTGGAAGAAATCAGGAAGGGAGAGGCGGCCTATTACAGTGTGAAAGAAGGGTTCACCGCGCCGGAAGTACGTTTGGGAAAAACAGATGCAATCGGATATCCGGCGGATTTGTATGCGCTTACGGCTGTATTTTACAGGATGCTGTCCGGCAGGAATCTGTCGGTTTTACAGACGGTGTGGGGGCAGATTCCGGATATCGGGAATATACCCTGCCTGGCGGAAGCGCCGGATACGGTCCGTAATATGGTACGAAAGATATTAAAGCGCGGGCTGGTGTCCCTGGCGGCCAGACGGTACCAGACAACAGAACAGATGCGGCAGGATTTGCTGGAACTGCATGACCGCATTGAAGGAAAGGGAATCACGCAGCCGGTTCTGTGGGAGACGGGACGGGCTAATATCCTGCGGGCAATCAGTTCCAATCCTTCTTTGGGATATATTAAAGAAGACGGGGAACTATATCCCATCATGGGTGAAACGGAACAGGGAGAAGTGGTTACCCTTGACCGTATGATAAAAGAAATGGCTGCTCCGGGAGGCAGTTCCATCCTGCTTCTCGGAAGCGGCGGGGTGGGAAAAACGACAGCCCTGATGCGGGCGGCATACTTACAGCCATCCCGGTACAGCGGGATGGACCCGGCGTATACTTATCTTTCGCTGTACGGGTGGTCAGAAAATCGGACATCCTATATTAAAGACAGGATTTTGGAAAGTCTGAAATTCAAGCCGGGTACGGAAAGCCTGGAAATGGCAAGGCATGAACTGCTTCAGCTGCTGTCCGTGCCGATGCATACCAGACTGGGGGAGCGTCCGCGGTTGATTATTCTTTTGGATGGATTGAATGAAATTTCAGGAGATATACAAGGGCTTTTACAGGAAATAGCTGAGCTGGATAAAATGAAAGGAGTAAGGATTCTTCTGACAAGCCGGAGCGATACGGAAGAAACTTCCTTCCGGAAAATAAATCTGCGGCCGCTGGAGAAAGCGGAAGTCCGAAGGATTCTTGGAGAAAATGGGGTATGGATGCCGGAGCGGGAAGAACTGGCGGAACTGCTCCGTTCTCCCATGATGCTTTCGATTTACATCCGGACCGTATGGAATCAGGGGAAACAGTTTATAATTCAGTCGCAGGAACAGCTTTTGGACAGTTTTTTTAAGGCCATGCTTGAAAAAGCGGGGAAGGAGCTTCCGGAAGAATCCGGAGAACGATGGCAGACAGAGGCAGCTCTCTTTTATGTACTGCCGGAAATTGCACGGCTTATGAAGACAAAGGGGCGTGCTTTATCCGACCGGGACATGCTTCCGGCCCTGGAAAAATGTTACCGTCGGATGGGAAAGCGGAGGATGCTGCGGATATTTCCACAGTGGATTGGCCATATAGCGGATATCCGGGGGGAAGCTGCGGAAGCGGAAGCCTGGTATGGATTGATGGTGCACCGGCTTCTTTGGAGAAAGCTGGGGATGATAGTCCGGGATGAGCAGGGAAGATACCGTATTTTTCATCAGCTGGCGGAAGAATATCTGATTCGCATCCAAAGGGATTATGACAGAAGGTTTCTCCGTTATGAACGGGGCAGCGCTGTCCTTGTTACCATGCTGTGCCTGCTTTGTGCCGGGAGCATATACAGGTGGCTCTATCTGCCCTGGCAGGAGGAACGGGAGCTGGAAGCGGAAAGGGTACATTATGACAGGACTGCTTCGGAGAATGTGCTGGATTCGGCGTTTGCGGCATACATAGCCGGTGCGAACCAGTATGGATGTTTAAAGCGGGTTATCGACTGCCTTCCGGATGGGGGAGGAGCCAGTCTGGAATGGAACAGTCAGGAAGGGAATGAAAAGACGGAATTTAATCTGGCGGTCAAAAACGGCAGGGAAATATTGGAAAAAGGGAGCATGGTAGGGATATTTCAGGCGGAAGGATATTTAGAGGACCTTTATGAGGCTGGAGAAGTCATGCCATGGTCAGGAAATCCGTTTCCGGAAGAGGAATACCTGGAGCTGATTGTCCTGCCGGAAGAGCGTGCGAAAGAATACGCAGATTATCTGGAGATTTTGGTACAGGCGGTGGAAGAAGACGGTGCGTGGGAAGTTTACGGAGGAGAGGATTTCGTGGAGAGGCTGAGAGATTTTTTAGAGGCGGATGCCCGGATTCTGGGGAAATATTATAATGATATCATTGCTCCGGAACTGACTGCCATGGAACAGAGTGATTCGGAAAAGGAACAGCAAAATTATAAAATTTATATGGATACTTATAAGTTTGCCGCCGGGCAGAACGAAATAACGAAGGATGCAGTCCGGGACATGGAGGAATATAGGGAAGCGCAGAAAGCAGCTTTGGGAGAACTGCGGGAAAATGCGATGATGCATGCATTTTAAAGTTCCGGTACATTTTTTTAAATAGATGGTTCCGTTATTTTGAAACGATTGCAGCAAAGAGAAGAATGGAAAGGGGTATGGTTATGAACAGGAAGAGAATAAGAAAGAATATCCGGTCGATAATGATAATGACAGTGTTATTGGCAATGCTGTCATTACAGCTTACAGGCTGCGGTTTACCGCAGGGTTCCGTATACGGTATGGGAATCCACACATTGGCATTGAAAACAGGGACGGGACAGGAGGCTGGCCAAAAGGAGACAGATGCGGCAGTGCAGCATCTGCTGGCGGTCTGGTCGGATTATCTGAGCGTGCTGGACCGGATGTATGCCAGTGAGCTGTGGGCTTTGGATTATGTGGACGCTTATCTGGAGAGCGGAGACTGGTCGGACCTTTCCAAAGCCAGGACGGCGTGTATTGCGTCCGCCCGTTATCTGTCAGAACTTTCCATGACAGAAGAGGATTTGTCCAGGGAAGAGTACCGGATTCTGACAAAGGCGGGAATAGATGCAGGATATCAGTCGGAAAGCATTTCTCTTCTTGCAGACAGTCTGGAGGACGCACATTTATTCATCAGGGGCAGAATGCTGGGGGATTTGGAGGGCAGTGTATTTTTCCGGAAATCGGTGGAAACCCTAAAGAAAGAAGTTGCGCTGCAGAGAGAGTATATTTCCTGCGACTGCCGGTATAACTGCTGTGAAACGAATTATCTGCTTCTTACATTAGGGAATGACGCAATGGCGAGGAAGTACTGGTATTCCATGGAGGAAAAGTACCCTGTGTTATCAACGGGATGCGGCAAATGGCCCGGAACGGAGGCAAAAATAAAAGCGGAAGCAACGGCATACATGGACGAAGAGGAGGAACTTCTTTTAAGACAGGCGGATTTGATTTCGGAATTAAATGCTGAGTTAAGCAAAATGATGAGTATTGTGAAAAATGGGGAAATAGAAAAATTAAAGGCTTCCGCTTACAGGATGTCGGATATGCCGGCCCTGCTTCCAATGCCCTTATGGTATGCGCCGGAAACTACGGGATATCTGAGTTTTATACTGGAAGAGGATGGCAGTATGGTTTATCCGGAAATGGGAGATAAGTTAGAAGATGCCGATTATGGAGTGTATATGCAGATAGAAGAGGTGGATAGGGATGAGGTGGAAGCATATATTGCATATGTTAAAAACTATGCGGGATTAGTCCGGCAGGAAGGGAACCGGGCGGTATGGAATATTCTGATGCCGGATTACGGAGTCAGAATAGAGTGGTCTGATAATGTTGTAACGGTAAGTTTTAATGGAGAAGATGTGACATTTGCACCGTATTGGTATATCGAATGACGGCGGGGAAAAGTCAGCTGGCTAAGACGGAAACCCGGCGGGATGCTCAAAACATTTTACATCTTGCACGCTTCTGCAAAATATATTACAATATCCCATGAGGCATAGAAAAAAGAAAAATGAGGTTCATGGAATGAAAAATGCACTGATTACAGGAATTGCAGGGCAGGACGGTTCGTATTTAGCAGAACTTTTACTGGAAAAAGGATATAATGTATATGGAGTGATACGGAGAAAGGCTGTTGTGGATTATGGCAACGTAGAGCATATCAAAGATAAGATTCATTTCATTTATGCGGATATGGTAGACTTAGTGTCCTTAATAAATGCGATGCAGGTATCGCAGGCGGACGAGGTATATAACCTTGCCGCGCAGTCGTTTGTGGCTACTTCGTGGGAACAGCCGCTGGCTACAGCGCAGATTGATGCGCTTGGGGTTGCCAATATGCTGGAAGCAATCCGTGCGGTGAAACCTTCCTGCAGGTTTTATCAGGCATCCACATCAGAAATGTTCGGTATGGTGCAGGAGATTCCGCAATGTGAGACGACGCCGTTTTATCCGCGGAGTCCGTATGGTGTTGCCAAAGTGTACGGACACTGGATTACGAAGAATTATCGTGAAAGTTACGGGATGTATGCATGCAGTGGGATTCTTTTTAATCATGAGAGTGAGAGAAGGGGCAAGGAATTTGTGACCCGTAAGATTACGGATGCGGTTGCCAGAATAAAACTGGGGGTTCAGGATTGTATGGAACTTGGAAATCTGGATTCCAAGAGGGACTGGGGACATTCCAAAGATTATGTATATGCAATGTGGCTGATGCTCCAGCAGGATGCTGCGGATGATTATGTAATCGCAACGAGTGAGACGAGAACCGTAAGGGAGTTTGTGGAGACTGCATTTTCCAAGGTTGGCATCACGGTAGAGTGGACAGGCACCGGAGTGGAAGAGACAGGAAGGGATAAAGCGACAGGAAAAATAATCGTAAGGGTAAGCAGAGAGTTTTTCCGCCCTGCCGAAGTGGACATCCTGCTTGGGAATCCGGGAAAAGCAGAAAAAACGCTTGGCTGGAAGCGGAGCATTTCGTTTGATGAATTAGTGGAACGTATGGTGAGAAATGATATGGAACTTGTAAGAAAAGAAGTGGCATATAATAATTTATGAAAGCAGAGGTAAAGGGAATTCCGTGTGGAGTTCCCTTTCAGTCCAATAGGGCGGTTTGGACAAACCGGCGTTGGGTGGTAATGATATGAAAAAAGCGATGATTATAGGGGCAGCAGGTTTTGTAGGCAATTACCTTATCCAATATTTAAGTGAGGAGTGCGGGATGGAGGTATCAGCTACGAAACTTCCCCATGAGAAAATAGAGAACCGTAATGCACATATTTATGATTTGGATATTTTGGATAAAGAAGCGATAGTTTCTTTGTTGTTTGAGATACGTCCGGATTATATTTTCCATCTTGCCGCGCAGAGTTCGGTCGGGATTGCATGGAAAAATCCATGTTTGACTATTGATGTGAATATTAAGGGCAGTGTGAATGTAATGGATGCCGTCAGGGAACTGTTTTACAGGCCGAGGGTTTTGTTGATTGGGTCAGGGGAAGAATATGGCCATATCAAGGAAAACGAGACTCCCATCGGGGAGGACAACAGAGTGCGGCCGGGAAATATCTATGCGGCGACCAAGGCATGTCAGAATATGATAGGGAACATATATGCGCAGGCTTATGATATGCAGCTGATGATGGTGCGTGCATTTAACCACATAGGTCCCACGCAGGCTCCGATATTCGTGGTGGCGGATTTCTGCAGGCAGGTAGCGGAAATCGAGCAGGGAATGAGGGAACCGGTTATCTATGTGGGCAATCTGGAGGCAAAGAGAGATTTTACTGATGTAAGGGATGTAGTCAGGGCCTATACGCTGTTGATTGAAAAGGGGGCAGCTGGTGAGACCTATAATGTGGGAAGCGGCCATGCGATAGCGATTCGGGATATACTGAACCGAATCATTTCATTGTCAGAGAGTGATATTACGGTAAAGAGGGATGAAAATAAATTCAGACCGGTTGATGTTCCGATTATTGAAGCTGACATCACGAAGGTTCGGGAACTGACAGGGTGGGAACCACGGATAACATTGGAACAGACCATTCAGGAGACATTGGATTATTGGAGGGAAAATATAAAGAGGGGGACGGTATAATGGAAATAAGTACATTGTTTACAACCACGGGAGTCACGGATTCGGAAAGGATGCTGCACACGCCCGGAGAATTCGCCAAAAAGAACCTGCTCTATGTACAGGAGGTTGGGCAGTTGAAAAGTCTCCAGCCGCATAAGTCTCAACGTGAGAAATTAAATTCTTTTTTATTCCTTGGTGTTTTAAGCGGAGCAGGGACAGTAACAATAGAAGAAAATGAGTACTCTGTAAAAAGAGGAAACTGTGCATTCATTAACTGCATGCAGTATTATGCCCATGAAAGCAGCAGGGAAGAACCATGGGAACTTATGTGGGTTCATTTCAGCGGGAATACTGCACAGGCGTATTATGACTTATTTATGGAGCAAAATAACCGGAAGAATATTTTTTGGCAGGAACAGATAAAAGCGCTTCAGGCTCTGATTCTCAGACTGATGGAACTGCAGAAAGAAAAGGATTTGGAATCCGAACTGATAAGTGGGGAAATTTTATTAAAGTTAATGAACGAGTGCCTTTTTTCAGTAATGAGGAAGGGGCTGGCCAATCAGGAGAAGTACCATAAAATTTGTAACAAAATCAGGGAGGATGTGAATAAAAATTATCGGAAGGAAGGATTAGTCGGAGAGTTTGCGGATAAATTTGCAATGGATGAAGAAGAGCTGGATGGATGTTTCCAAAAAGCTTATGGAATAAGCCTGCGGGATTATATCGTAAACCGAAGATTTACTGCGGCAAAGGAACTGCTCCGTTTTTCAGTTATGCCGGTGAAACAGATTATAGAGGAATCCGGAATCCGGAATGAGGATTTATTCCGTAAGTTATTTAAGGATGGTGAAGGTATGTCGGCAGAAGAATACCGGATGAAATGGTCCCAGTGGATAAAATGAGGAACTGAAAGAAGAGGATTCTTATGCATGGCGGGCGCATCTGTGTGATGCGCCTGCTTTTATTGTGCGGGTTCGCTACAGATGGCAGGAATGAACTTTCAAACACACTCCAGGCTGAGCTATTACAATAAATTATAGAATTATGAAATTTTCTACTGACAATTGTTGGTAAGTGTGATATAATTACCACGAAAGCTTGTCAATGCATAACAGGATGTGAAAGCGGCTGTAATAGGCAGGTAATGAAAAATGATGGAATAGAATGTAAACGGGGATGTGTATGGAATCGTACGGCAGTCCCCGTTTTTGATGCACAGGGATGCGTAAGGAAATTAGCTTCTGCGCAGCATGTACCCTGCGCGGCGGTCAGGGAAGACTTTTCCTGACTCGTTGTTCACTCATTTTTCCCTGGCTGAATGTACAGAAGCAGAAGGTCTGGTTATGTAAGGCAAATTATGAATCAGAAAGGAGGCGAGACATGGACATGGATAGCATTCATATGAGAATCAGGGATTTGAGAGAAAAAAGCGGTTATACGCAGGAGTATGTCGGAGAGAGACTGGGCATTTCTCCTCAGGCCTATTTAAGTTATGAAAAAAACAGGCTGGAACTTTCTGTCAGGCAGATTATAGAACTTGCAGAATTATATCATGTCAGCACAGATTACATTTTAGGAAAAGGGCTGGGTGTTGAATCCCTGTTCCCGGATTCTGAGTTCGTCGGTGATGTTTCTTATGAGAAGCTTTTAGGCGCTTTACTGCGGCTGGACGGAAAAGGAAGAGAGCAGCTGCTGAAATATCTGACTTTTTTGCAGAACTCGGAGTGACGGGTAAAAACTGAGCGTTTCATGACGGCCCGGGGGATATTTCCGTATATCCCCCGGCTGCATGATGGCAAGGAAATTATCCATGTAAAAATCCGACAGTCAATAGGGAGTTTTGTGCCGAAAAATGTAAAAATATTGAAACACCTGTTTGATTATGCTAGAATATAGCTGAATATATTTGGAACAAAATCAGTTTATCTAAACATAATGGCTCATATGGCAGAATGATTGGTATGCAGTGCAGGTGAATAAAGAATAAAAGGGGAATGAGAATGAAGAATAGTAATTTGGATTTTGGAAAATTTGACACAAAGGAAGTGAAGATACAATCATATAAAAGATTTGATAAATCTATTTTCAAGGATGTCTTTGAGAGTGCTCTTTTTGGTGTGGAGGAAATCATCGGGCATATTAGGGAAGGAGACGAAGACAGTAAAAAGGAAGTTAATAATATCATTGCTTTTACCGGAGAACGGGGTACAGGAAAAACTACGGCAATGGTATCTTTTGTCAATTATCTGCAGAAGGATATTAGGGAAGATAATGTGTGGAAACCGGATTCGATTGCAAAAGAATATAATTTTAAATGCGTTCCGCTTATTGACCCTTCCAAACTGACCTCCGATGAAAATATGATTACACTTGTAGTCGCATACATATATGAAAGCATAAAGGAAATTGCGCATACGGAAGTGGTGTATAGAAGAAAAAATGCCGGTAGTTTTATGGAGAAGCTGAAAGAGGGTGTACGTAAATGTCAGGAAATATATAATGTGGTATGTGTAAAATATACTCCTTTCAGTAAGAACATAGAGCAGAATCCTGATACGGTTGAAACCTTCAGTGAAATTGCAAAGGCGACCAAGGTCAGGGAATTGATACAGGAACTTGTTGATACGTATCTTAATATATTGAACGATGAAAACGATAGCAGGAAAAGTATTTTAATTATACCAATTGATGATTTGGATACAAATATCAAAAATGCATATACTCTGGCGGAGGATTTAAGAAGCTGCTTCATGGTTTCAAAGGTAATTATCATGATGGCAGTCAAGCTGGAACAGTTGAACGATGTAATGCAGCTGAAATTTTGCGAGGACTTTAAAAATCTGTCTTTGGGAGGCCAGAGAATGGATTCCGGTGCTGAAACCATGGCAACAAAATATCTTGAAAAATTGATTGCTTATGACAGGAGAATTGCGATGCCATCCCTGACATTCCAAAGCCTGAATGATTATACAATTACGACAAGGCCGGATGAAAAAGGAAAGTACAGGGGATGCATATTATCAAAAGAAGTCCGGAAGAGCGGACAAAATGAACAGCAGGAAAAAGAGGAACCCCTGGTTCAGTATATTTTAAGCGTGTTATATCAAAAGACAGGGATTATACTCGTGGTTAACGGACAGAGCGTACATGAGTTTATTCCCTGTAACCTAAGAACATTGCACCAGCTGATACAGACACTGGAGGCGCAGGAGGATGTATCGCTGCAGAATATAATATATCTGCGTAAGGAGAAAAAGGAGGAGGAACTTTTTGTAAAGCAGCAGATTCTTTTGGCAAATTTGGAAAAAGTACATAATTTTTTGTTAGATAACGCAACAAATGGAAGTATGGCCAAAGAATTGGTTGAAATACTCCGAAAACTGGGACAACAGCCGATTGATACCATGAATGCTTTTTTGGTACGCAATCTGTGCAGTGCGTTGGGCAATTCTGTTGTTGGGGAATATATTCGTGAGAATCCGGTGATTACAAATTTCATTTCATTGAATGTGCATCCGCATTTAATTACTGTCGGAGATGTGTTATATCTTCTGAATGAGATAGAGCAGGCTGGTGCAGAAGCAGGAATACGCCAGTTTGTCATGGTTGTTAAGATGGTTTATTCCATTATCATGATACGGCTGCTATTTGCGCAGGGGACAGAGCCGCAGTATCTGGCGGCTTCACAGCTTCTTGGCAGTACGATATGCAATCCGGCCATCCAGCTTCTGCCGGTAAGCAAGGGGAACCAGTCATATGAATGGATGCCGCGTGTCAGGGGAGAAAAGATAGGAGTAAAGATTAAAGGTGAATTGTATTCTTTAGATGGGGAGAAAATAGAAGCAGATGAGGAAGGGGCGCCTGCTGATGAACAGGAATGGAATATCCTTTCGGTACCTACGATAGTCAGAATGAGCTTTTTTGTATTAGGATATCACAGGATGAAAAGGTCGGAGAAATTACGGCAGATTGACCCGCATGTATATGAACAGGGGGATTATCCGCTGGTGAAGTACAGAAGAAGCGCAGCTGAAGATATTAATTCGGCGTTGCTGGCATTTCATTGGATGAGTTTTGTTTCCCGCAGCTTAAATCCAAGGGGGACGGCAGAGGCAATGCTTCACTGTCTTAATTCCAACCTGGACCAGGTGGAAGAGTACGGAGAACTTATAAAAGAAATTGAGGAGTGGAGAGAGGAAAACGTATGCGCTGTTCCCATATATAGTATGGATATTTTGAATGAGCTTATTTGTGATATGCATGAAAAAAGGTTTGAATATGATGATGGGACGGCAAAGGATAAGAGGCTTCACGGATATATTTGTTTCATGGATTCTTTAAAGGAGTCGTTAAAATCCGTAATAGAGCGGACTTATATAGAAAGTACGGAAGAAGTGGAAGAACGGCTTAGTAAATGTCCTGTCCTTTTCCCGGCGGAAAAGGATTTGGAAAGCATTGAGGAAGAGCTTAAGTGGCTGAATGAGTAGGGGAATAGATGAAAAAGGCAATACTGGAAGGATTAAATATTCTGCTGAAACGGATTCCTGTTTCTTACGGATTGGGTTATATCGGTACCGAAGCGGATGAAAGGACGGGAAAAGACATCTTTATCAGGGAATTCCTGAGGCAGTACCACATGTATTCAGAGAATGAAGCAAATTATATATATGATTTAATTATGGAACATGGAGAATCACTGCCATCGGTCATATTTCAGCTGCTGAAAGAAATCGCGGAAGAATACTTATATATGAATGGTGAAAACATCTGCTGTCATCAGGATAAGATGCTGGAATTCCGTAAAATATCCATGGGAATCGGCCAGCATCTGTTTACGGGGGCATTTGAGGCGGCGAGAAAGAAACGGTCAGGGATGGCGGCTCTCATGCTATATGACGCGCCAATTATAAAGTCGGATGATTTGCGGTTAAAACATATCCTGAATAATGGGATTGCAGAGAACCACTTTCATTTGAATGGCTCGGCGCCCACGGCGATGCTGTCATGGATATGCCTGATGAATCATCCATCTGGGCGTGACAGGGAATTTCGCGTTTTTGATGAACGGAGAAATTTTTTCCCTTCTGCCGAAGAAGACCGGGGAAAGACACTACAGGAACAGGTTATAACTGCAGCGGCGCTCAGACTGATGCTGAATTATGTTATGGAGGGAAGGCAGGAGGATACCGAGACGGTGCAGAACTGGCTGAAGTTATATCACACAGGGATAGAAAGTGTGAAAGAACTCCAGCTGCTGATTGATGGTGAGCGGATTTTTTTGCAAAAGGATGCGCTGGATTATGTCCGTTTTTCTGTGCAAAGGAACTCATTGTTTTATCCATTGGCAGGAGAAAGAGAATTTTTGATAAATATGTTTTTGAACGCATGGAATGCGGACGCATATACGCAGAAGTGGATAGGTATTATGTATGCCTACCTGCTTATATATTGCCGCTTTTACAGCGAGATGATGCAAAGCAATCAGACCGTAGGGTTTTATAATTTTATGCGCTATCAGGACAGAAAAGAAATATTTCTTGATGCATATCCGCGTTATTCCTACTATGTAAAAAAAATGGCATTGGAGATGGCGTTAGCACAGGAGTGTCTCGTCAGTCTGGAGGTGAGGATTACACCGAAGCCGGCTAAAGGAGCGCTGGTTGCACAGCAGAAGTTATTTTCGGATAAGATTTTTGGGTGTGGGGATTCACGTTGTTCCGGCTGCGAATATTATGATGGACTTTTGGGACAGTGCAGCAGGCAGCAGTGCAAGGTCTATGAGCGTCTGTTTTTTGTATATCATTTTGTGAAAGTGCCGGACAGGGTGAAAGAAATTCCGGATGCGGGAATAGGTATAGAGGATATAAAATACAGGCATTATGAACTCAGGAGGAGAAATATCTGGCCGGTTATATGGAAATTTACCAGGTTAAGAAAAGAAGAGAGAATCTTTGATAATGTATATGGTTTGGATGCGTGTAATCAGGAGATTGGCTGCCGTCCGGAAGTATTTGCGCCATACTTCAGATTTGCAAGGGAGCAGGATTCCTATATGGAGAACGATTTATTTGGGGAACGGAAACTGCCCCGGCTTAAAATCACTTATCATGTAGGTGAAGATTTTTTGGATGTTTTGGATGGATTGAGGGCAGTCGAGGAGGCGGTTACTTTTATGAATTTGGGAAGTGGAGACCGGCTCGGACATGCCTTAGCATTGGGAGTGGATGTACGGAACTGGTATAGTCTGAAAAAAATGAGGGTATATCTGAACCGGCAGGATATTTTGGATAATACTGCTTTTCTTTATTATATGATTATGGAGTATCAACTGGATTTCCCCATTCTGCAGCAAAAGCTGGAAACCGAATTTTACAGAAACTTTAAGATGATATACTCTGATATGCAGGGGGTATCGATAGATGATTATATTCTTTCCATGCAGTTAAGAGGGGATGAGCCGGGAGCATATATGCACTGGGAGCGGATTTTGGAAGGCGGAGAATTGGAGGAAGGATGGAAGCGGCTTAATAACCACCGGACCAGGGAGGCTGTAAACCATCCGGATGCGGTGAAGTTATTTTATAAGTATCATTATGACCAGCGCGCCAAATATGAAGGAGAAAAGCCGGTTGAGCAGGAAATTACGGAAGAGTATGCAGAGGCAGTATCTCAGGTACAGAAGATTATCTGCAATAAAGTCGCCAGGCTTGGTATTGGTATCGAGTGTAATCCGTCCTCAAATATTCTGATTGGCATGGCAAAAGAGTATATCAGGCATCCGATTCTGCGCTTTAACCATTATAATCTGAGTGGTTTTGAAGAGGATGGGATACCTGAGATGTTTGTTTCCATCAATACAGATGATTTAGGGGTATTTGATACTAATTTGGAAAATGAATATGCTTTAATGGTATGTGCATTACAGCAGGAAACGGATGAGCAGGGGCGGGAAAGATTTCCGGTAGAGGAAATTTACCGCTGGGCCGACCATATCAGACGTATGGGATTGGAACAGAGTTTTAAACTTTCGGAAGGGACAAAAGGGGAAATGGGATATGGAAAAAATTGATAAATCGTGGCCGGAAGGAATACAGCGTTTTTGGGAGAGTTTTGACAGACTTGACAGGATTGGGGAGGAAAGCGGATTTTATCCGAAGGAGGGAAGGCTGGAGATATGCCGGTGTTTTAACAGACAGCTGGACGAGAATATCCTGCTGGAAAAAGAGCATATAAAAGTTCTGGCCATCCGGAAGAATGAGTTAGAAGAGGAATCATATCGAATTATCTCTCAGTTAACGAATCTGGAGAAGCTTGTTTTAGAGTCGGTCGGTTCTTTTATTTTGGATCTTGAAGTAAAGCATTTGAAAAGGCTTAGAGAAGTGGTAATTGCTTCCGCATCTAACACAACACTGCCGTCATGGATACTTTCAATAAAAAATCTGCAGAATCTGAATATTTCGAATACGAGGATTGGAGGATTTCCTGATTATAGCCAGTACACGGGGTATAAAAGATGGAGGAAGCTGGATATTTCGTATACGGCAATAGAAAATCTTCCGGATTTTAAGGAGGGAAAGCTGGAGAAGCTGAGGGAACTCCGTGTGGCAAATACAGGACTGGAAGGGATTCCGTCCTGTTATTTTACAGAGGAACTCCGGCTTTTGGACTGCAGCAGCACAAGGATAAGTTCGCTTAAGAACTTTAAGGAAGCGAAAAATCTGGAAGTGTTCCGCTGCTCTGACAATGCATATCTGAAAAATCTTACGGGACTGAGGCTTGACCGGCTGCGCGTGCTGGACGTAAGCCATTGTGCGGAATTAAGAAATCTTCCTGCGGAAGGAGATTACAGCAAATTGGATGTGGCAGCGGTCTGCGGAGACTTTTTTGATTCTTTGCCGCTGAATTTACTGGAACACTGTATAGAGAAAAAAATTCATTTTAAGCAGGAAAATGCAAAGGGATTGAAAGAATTAAATTTAGACCATGGTACTCTTTCCAAAATAACAGAAGACATGAAGGGGGTTTATATAGAGGGAACATTTTTCCGGCAGATGGACTTTCGATATCTGGCGGATAATGATTTGAAATTCCTGCACTATTATATCGAGATGGATAAAAAAGGAGAACTGCGTCCGAAACATGAGACAAAAATTATGGTGTTGGGAGATGAGCCGGGAGCAGGCAATCTGTTCGTGCATAAACTGTTTCCGGAGCATCCCCAGATATTCTATGAAGAATATGGAGGGTTAAAGGTTTTGGATACGGCGGGCGGTGAACTGGATTATTTACGCCAGAAGCTGGATTCTGACGTGGATATCAGTATATGGACCATGGAAAACGGAATGGATGAACAGTTTATGCACCGCATTGTATTTAGCGACCATGATTTCTTTGTTGTGATATTAAGGGAGCGGGATGGGGTAAATTATTATGAGCGTGCATTGTACTGGCTAAAAGAAATTGAGCAGTGTGTCCGGTATGCAACCATTGCGTTTGCCGTGGTAAGTGAAAAGGAAGATAATCCTGTCATATTAAGTTTAAAGGAAGTACGGCAGGAGTGCGGGAGAAAATATTTTCGTTTCCTGAAAGAGGTGCACAATCTGTGCCTGCAGGATATGGAAGCGCATGTAAAGCTGACAGACTGGCTGGTTGAGGGAATAAGGGAAAAGAGCAATTATGAGATGAAGATTCTTCCTGAATGGAAAAGTCTGCGGGGACAGATTGTATCATATTTAGCCCTGCGCAGGATTATTAACCAGGAGAGATTTGATTCATTGCTTTCTTTTGATGAGGATTATGGAAAAAATGCTTTGGTGAATTATCTGATAGAGAGCAAGAGCCTGTTTCATATTCGGTATTCCGGAGAGGAAAATTATTATTTTAAGACGGAGTGGGTTATCAGTGCCTTGTTTGCATTGCTCCGTGTTTTGAGGAAGGGTAATTTGGAAGACCCTTTTGCGATGAAAGAACTTCGTACTTATCTGCAGACGGAAAATATAGATTATCTGGATTTCTTTCAGGATTCGGAATCACTGGGCTATCTTATGGGTATTTTAGAAGAAATAGGGGTTGTATTCAGGGATGGAAACAGGTATTATAATATGTTGGCGCTTCCATATATGCCGGCGGCTTCGCCAATTCATAAAGAAATGCAGGATTCTGAACTGATCATGTATCAGGCATCTTATCCGATATTGACAGAGCAGATGGTTTCAAAGATTTCTGTTGTACTGTTAAAGCACTGGAAGGCGGTGGGACAGGTACAGCGGTATAAGGGCTGCCTTATTTTCGAAGTAAAAGATACTAAAGGAAAGCAGAGGGGATATCTTGCCGCCAAAATGATAACAGGGAATCCCGGAAAAATGATATTTTATATTTTGACAGGTAATGCGGCAGGGAGGGCAAGGACGGCAGCGGTAAGGAGCCTGAAGGAGAGGCTGTTAAAATTACTGGATATATTGCAGGACCCTTGGAATTTCCCGTTATGGAGGCCGGAGATTTACATATATTATGTAGTGAATGGTATTGGTAATTTCGTTTCCCTCAGAGAAATCAGAAATTATGTAAATTCGGGCTATGAGTCAGCATTTATGGCTCAGTATAATGCATTTGTAGATATAGGTGAAATATATGATGAGTTTTTTTGGTGAATAAGAGAGGGTAGATGCATGACAGTAAAAGAAATAAATATTGGCAGCATTGGCGGTATCCATTATGAAATGTATGAACCGGATCCCCGGAATCTGAACATCGGGCAGATATTGGAGCATTTTGAGGAAAAGCCGGATTTTTTGAATCTGAATGGATTGTTTTGGTCGAAGCTGCTGTCCGGGGAGAATGTAGGGAAGGTAATAGATGATTTTTTGGAAAGCGGTATTGGAACGGCGGAGTCCGAGCCATATGAACAGATGATACGCAGTGCACCGGAATTATTTAAGAGTACAGTGCAGGAAGCAAAAATACAATTATGTGAGCAGGGTCTTTCCGAAAGGGAGTATTTTGGATACCTGGAAACTCTGGCCATTGTCTGCCGGATATACAACAGGTTGTATTGTGAAAACTTTGAGCTGACGGTTCATGAAGGATTTCTTCTGGAATCATATTCTTCTCTTGAGATGCTGAACGATTGTCTGATACCGGCGAGAAATCCTTATTACTGGTTTTTAAAGAAGTATGTATGGAAAGAGCTGCTGGATTTTCAACCAGATTGTGTTTGGATAAACGGCAGGATGACAATTGCCAATATGGCTATTGCTAAATTTCTGAAAAGAAGGATGGCCGGTGTTAAGATTTTTTGGGCAATGCCCGGAAGCGAATACTATGCTGCAAATAAGATTGAAGAATATTTGCAGTATAATACGCCGCTCTTCTCGGTAATAGACGGGGTTGTGCTGGATGATTTTGAAAATACGAGGGCCCGTATTATACAGGTCTTGGAAGATGAAGGAGGATTAGGGGAAGTAAATAATCTGATGTATTCCGAAAAAGATGCGGAAGGAAATATAAAAATATATGGCGGTCATTATGAAAAATATGAAGATAAGTCTCCGGCGGTGATGGAGATTTCCAGAAGGGAGAAGCGTTCGGGGTATAATTATAAAATAGCGCCGTGGCAGGTTGTGAATATTAAATTGTTTCCACAAAAGATATGTTCATGGAATAAATGCACTTTTTGCGGAATAAATAAAAAGTATAGGGTGCTGGGAGAGGAAGGAGAGCTGGGAGAGAAGATAAAGGGGATATCAGAATTACAAAAGGCTGGCTGCAGGTATTTTTGGTTTGTTGATGAGGAAATATCGGCAGAATGTATGAAAATATTTGCACAGGCTTTGCTGGCTGAACATCTGCAAATAAGGTGGCAGATTAGGGCAAGGATAGCGAAGGGCTTTGCTGACAGGGATTTGTGTAAGTTACTATTTGCTGCCGGACTGAGGGAAATTCGGTTTGGTTTGGAATCGGCATCTTATAGAATTCTTAAGTTAATGAATAAAGTGGATGATGATTTTTCACTGGAACTTGTAGAACAGATAGTAAAACTGTTTCACGAAGCAGGGATTTCTGTACATTTTCCTGTGATTACCGGATTCCCGGGGGAAACAGATATGGAACGTGAACAGACGTATCAGTTTCTGGTTTACCTGAAAAATAAATATGAAAGTTTTACTTTTAATGTAAACGTGCTTGGTTTAGATGTCAGCAGTTTATTGTTTAAGAACTGGCAGCATTATGGAATAACCCAAATCAGTTTTCCATGCAATCCACACTACTTTTTAGGGAATTTGGTAGCCTGGGATTGTGCCGAAGTTCCATTTCAGGAAGAACGGCTGAAGATGGAGCGGGATGACTTTATGAGGGAGACGCTTTATCCATGGATGCCGGAAGACGCTTTGATTTCTCCCCATATTTTTTATCGTTTAATGGAAACAGTAAGAAATACTTTAATTGTGAAGGATAAAGGTGAGGATAGGAGAGCAGAAACAGGGCCGGACTTAAGGATGAAATGGAATCCGTCCGTAATTGTATGTTCACAACTGTGTTACAACGTCAGAGAACATCAAAAAATTGTAGCAACGATTGATATGACGAAGGTAAAGCAGGTTTTTGAGGAACCAATATCCATAGATGAGGCGGTTAGATGTCTGAAGGATTTTTTGGTTGGTTATACAGCTGCAGGTGTGCAGGATTTCATTCGTCAGATGCTGGAACGTGGATTTTTGATTGTGGATTTTTAACATAATAATCTTGTAAAAAGAGTAATTCAATGCTATAATTTGAGAATAAGAAAAATGATTGGAATGTTGGTATGAAAAAAAATATAGATGATATGGCTGTGCGGACAGGGGAATTTAGCATGCAGGATGAAGGCGTTGCAATATTTCGTTTTTCGCGGAAAAATCAACATAATGTTTTACAGCCTTTGAACAATAAAATAAAGGAAAGTTCGTTGATGGCATGCGGCGGCGGCGGCGGTGGCGGCGGCGGTGGCGGCGGCGGTGGCGGCGGCGGTTGCAGTGGCCGCTGACGGACATCGTGCCAGGTACGGAATGAGCGGAAATCCGTCATCACTTATCCGGAAGGATAGGAAGCATTTTAAAAGAAATATATTGTGTAAAAAGAAAAATTACATAAAAAACGGACACAGTGGAATTCTGTGTCCGTTTTTTATGCACAGGGGCATCCGTCAGCAGAGCTGACGGATGCCTCGCGCGGAGAGTAGGAAGAGAAACCTTTCCTGCTCAGTTATCCACGGGCAATCATACGAATCGTTCAAATTATAAATCATTCAAATCCATCAAAACCATCATCAAATTCGGGGCTGGATGTACCGGGTTTTTTTGCAGGTCTGCTTTCCGGTTCATAGTAGTCATCTTCTTCTGAATATTCATCCAGGGGTTCTTCATCGGAAGCGGGTTCATCAACATCTGTTTCGTCCAGATACTCTTCCCCGTCATCTTCTTCGTCCAGATACTCTTTTCTGTCAGGTCCTTCGCCCAAATACTTCTTTCCTGCTGGTTTTTCGCCCAAATACTCCTTTCCTGCCGGTTCTTCGTCAAAAATTTCCTCATCCGCATCTAAGTATTCTATTTCAATCTTTTCATCTTCCTCTGCTTCGTAAAAATCCTCTTCCGACTTATCATCGGGCAGTTCTTCTTCCGCCGGGGCATCTTTAGGGCGGAACATGAGAAAAGCAGTACAGCCGATTATGATAAGAATCAGTACAATCAACAGTACAATGAGCAGAATCATCGGGTTGAAACCGCCGGATTCGGTGTTTTCTTCATCTTGTGCAGGGACTGCGCTGACAGCTATCGCATCCCCATCTTCCGGCTGTTCGCCCTGCTGTGCACCATCGTTACTTGCAGGGCCCTCTGTGCCGTCCTCCGTAATAGCTGCTATGTCTGATAAGCCGTTATTGCTGATGATAATGACATAATCCGAGGCATGGGAGAAGGGAAAAACGATTTCTCCGGCTTCGGTAACGGTAGTTTCGTTTATATATTCCAGTTTACCAGCGTCTGTACGGTAATAAAAGAGCGTGGCAGTGCATCCGGCAAAGGCGGCATCTGTCTGGAAGGTCAGTATTGGCTGGAAGTCAAAAGGACCGTCGTGGGCGAGGGCAAGTTTGATTACAGTGCCTGTTTCGCTAAGCAGGGCGGCCTGCGTTAAAATGGCTTCCGGAATGTCTGATGCATCGGTTTCGATGCCCATGTCAATTCCGTTTGCTTCATCTGCAATGATATTCCTTCCGTTAATCGTCCAGCAGATACCGTTTCCCATGTTGAGCGTGACGTCTATGTCCTGCCCGCGGATAGAAGAAATGGTTTCTTCATATAAAACCGATGTTTTCTGCATATCAATAGATACGCCGTCTTTATTGTTGTTATCGGCGGAATCATTGCCGGTATGAGTGGTCTGAGTCTGGCTGCCGGATGTAGCGCTGCCCGCAGGGGAAGCGGCGGTGGAACTGTTTCCTGCATTGCTGGCGGACATATTGCTGCCTGAAGTGCCGTTGCCTGGAGCACTGCCTGAAGCGGCGCCCGGATTACTGCCCGCCTGATTGCCGCTGCCAGTGCCGGCACTGCCGGAACTACTGCTGTTGGAACCGTTGCTTCCGGTATTAGAACCGCCGGAACCGCTGCTGTCGGAGCTGTTGCTATCCGAATCGTTGCCGCTTGAGCTGTTATCATCCGAATCGTTACCGCCGGAGCTGTTATTATCCGAATCGTTGTCGTCGGAGCTGTTGTCATCCGAATCACTGTTGTCGGAGCTGTTGTCATCTGAATCGTTACTGCCGGAGCCGCTGTTATCCGAATCGTTACTGCCGGAGTGGTTATCGTCTGAGCTATTACCTGAACTGCTGTTGCCCGAACTGCTGTTGCCGCTGGTATTATCTGTATTTCCTCCGGTATTCTGTACTTGCTGGGTATAACCGCAGCGGCGGCATTTACCGGATGACATATCATGGCCGAGTGCAGCGATGTTTTCTGTGTAATTGTCGCCGCAGGAGCATAAGTAGGATTTTACACCATTTTCCGTACAGGCAGGCTGTTTGGTCACGGAAGAAACATAGCTGTGCTTATGGGAAGACGGAAGTTTGTCAATGTTTTCCGTATAAGTATCCTGACATTTGCTGCATGTATATGTGCGGATGCCGTTTTCCGTTTCGGTTGCTTCTTTTGTGACTTTGGCAGTGTAGCTGTGGCCGGATGCAGGAACCGTTTCGGTATAGGTATCACCGCAGGAGCAGGTGTAGGTTTGTACACCTGCTTTGTCACAGGCCGCAGCCGTTGTAATGGCTGCTGTGTAACTGTGTTTGTGGGCGGCAGGGAGTTTGGCGATTTCTTCGGTATAAGTATCGCCGCACCGGCTGCATGTATAGGTACGGATGCCTGCCACAGATTCGGTCGCCGGCCTGGTAACGGCAGAGGTGTAGTTATGGCCGATTGCAGGGAGGGCAGTATTCTCTGTTGTGCCGCACTGCTGGCAGGAACGTGTCTGTGTGCCGGCCTTTGTGCAGGAGGCAGGAGTAGTAATGACCCATGCGCCGTAGTTGTGAGTCGTGCAGGATTCTGCTTTTTCGGTTACTGTTACGGAAACGGAAATTCCGGTGACAGTCTGGTAGTTAGCGGCGTCCGGATTGTAGGAGGCCGGATAGGAAAAGGTGCCGGCTTTCGTGAGTGCAGTGGACGGATTATCCCATGTCCAGCCCGCTGGCAGTTTTAAAGAGGCCAGAGTAGCGCCGGTAATGGTCTGAAGACCCGTGGGAACCGTATAGGCAGGTGTTCCTTTTGTAACGGAAAGGGCAAGTGTCTCCTTCACCGTAAGATATTTGCCTGTGTCGGCAGGGGTATAGACTGCCGGATATCCGGAGTTGCCTACCGTCGGGACAATGGACGGATTTTCCCAAGCCCAGCCTGCCGGAAGAGTAATTTTCTGCAATGTCTGCTTCGGGTCATAGGAGACAGGATTTAAGGCAGGTACTGTATAGGCAGGTGTATTTTTCTGCACGGTAACAGTACAGACGGCAGTAGAGCCGCCCGATGTGGTACAGCTGATTTCGGCAGTGCCGGAAGAGATGGCTGTGACTGTGCCGTCTGCGGCTACAGCGGCCACTTTTGCATTGGAACTGCTGAAAGAGACAGAGGAAGCGGCAGCCGCTTTTCCGTCAACGGAGGCGGTAAGGACGGCGGTTTCGTCTGTTTTTAAAGTCAGTTTATCTGTGTTCAATGTCACGCTTTTTAAGCCGGAGGGCTGTGCGCAGGGGGTTGCCGGCATATTTTCATACACAGGTATCCGGAATACGAATGGATTGTTTATGGAGCCTGCGGACGCATAGGCATTCCGGACGGATATGGATTCCGAAGAAGGCGCGGCAATATTCTGCATGTATTGGTGGTTATAAAGTCCTGAGGCAGAGGTTTTGTTTACGTTGAATTTCTGCAGGTAAAGTGTATCCTGTCCTTTCCGTATGTAATTTTTGGTGATGATGTCGGCGCCGCCGGCAAGGGATAGATAGCGGCTTGTCCAACCGAGTTCTTTTGCCTTGCGCAGTCCGTTTTCTATAATCTGTGCGCTGCCTTTTCCGGTAGCGCCTATGTTAAAATAGTTATATACGCCGGGATATTGCGGATGGGAGCCTGATATCAGCGCGGATTTGCCGTCCCCCTGTTCCTGCCGGACCCTGGAAGCGAGATGGAAAGGGCTTACCACGAGATTTTTGGCAATGGAATAAAAAGCCTGAGCGTAAGTCCGGCCCTGTTCATCGTTCGGAATGGCGCCGGACATGAACGTATTTTTCAGGATATCCTGCACGGCAGCTTCCGTATGATAGGTAGGGTTGTAGCTTAGAAGTTCAAACTGGAAAATATAATTTTCGGTTAAAAAATTCCGCGGGTCCATATAATAGGCGAGAATGCCGTCCGAAGGATAGGACCAGGCATTGTCATAGGAGGCGGTCTTCCATGCTGCATTGACTTTGGAAGAAATCAGGCTTCGGTCACGGCTGTTTTCCTGCTGTATGGCGGTGTTCCAGTCGATTTCGGTCTTCATGTTGACGAAAATCCAGTCAGGATGCTGCTCTTTCAGCTTCATAAGTGCACTTTGGTAGGAAGCCGGAAAAGCCTTGATATCCTCCGGAACAGAGTTTTTTCCTGCGGACATGAGCGCGGGAGCAGCGGCACGGGCTTTGTTTGCAGTGACGAACTCATTTTCCCATGAAAGGAAATCTTCATCCGCGTATGCCAGATAGCCGCGTTCCACATAGCCTGTATAGTCGGTATCGTTAATGTTTATCCGGACCTGATACCAGATACCGTGCAGGGAGTCTTCCCCAACGCCGGTAATCTGTACGGACTGGCCGGTAGATACGGTAATGACGGCCGCTTCATCTTCTCCGGGCGCTTTTTTTACCTCGTAGGAATCACACAGGTATACGAGCGCAAGGATATCCTTGCCTTTAGCAAGGGTTTCTAATTTGCGGCCCGCATCTTCGGAATCGGTCAGGAAATAATCCGCCATGGCCTGTTCGATGCTGATGACTATGCTGGGAATATCCCATGATTTCAGGCTGTCGGATGCCGGATAGGCGGTATGGTCCCATACAGGGGTAAATTCATATAAATCGAATTGCGTGTTCTCGTAGTCGTCGCTGCATTCCCAGGTGACTGAAAGCGGGACAGATTCGTCGCTGTTATTCATATGTACAGACAGGGAATCCGGAAAAAGGGCAGTGACTTCTTCCATGGAAAGTTTTTGGTCAATAGAGAAGAAGGTCTCTTCATCCGGAAGCGGTTCAATGGAAGTGATGGACGGAATGATGTCCGATGTTTCCTCTTCCGGCTGAACGGATGTCCCAGCGGATGATTCTTCCGGAAGGGCATCCGTTTTCTTTTCGAACTCCTCTGTCTGCGGGGTATTTATTTGTAAAGTGTCGGTCTGTACAGTGTCCGTCTGTGCGGCATTTATTTGTATAGTGTCGGTCTTTGCGGCCTGGACGGGAAAAGATTGGAAAAGGGCGCAAAGGAGGATGGACAATGCCGCCGCGGCGGGCAGCAGGCGTTTCCTGACTGCTGTATGGAAAATGTGTTTCGGATGATTGCTGTTTTTCATTTGGATTCTCCCTGTTCTGTTGGTATATATTTTGGTATATAAAGTAGTTGAAAATACGTTCCGTATCATTTATCATAAATTATAATATATAGTAAGAACGGGGCGGTGTCAAACTGGTAAGGTCAAACAGATAAGATTATAAAGGCATAATTTTGCCATAATTTTTTCGAAAATAATCTTTACAGGCAGGTGCAGGTATAAAAAGCAGATTTAAAACCGAAATCAGTATATGAGACTAGGTTTAAGGAGTGGTGCTGTATGCGGAAATTAAAAGTATATTTAGATACATCGGTTATCAGTCATTTATTGCAGGAGGATGTACCTGAGAAGATGGCAGATACAAGAAAACTATGGGAAATGTTTAAGGTTGGAAAGTATGATGTGTATTTATCGATTGTTACATTGGAAGAAGTTAGTAATTGTCCAGAGCCGAAAAGAAGTGAATTAAAGAAATTTTTGGAGCAGATAAGCTATTCTGTCATAGATATTACAGACGAATTGGAATCAGTGGCACAAAAGATTATTGAAATGGAAATCCTGACAAAGAAAAGCTATGATGATTGTCAGCATATTGCAGCAGCAGTTGTTGAAGAATGTGACTGTATTATATCATGGAATTTTAAGCATATAGTGAATATCAAAACGATTCACGGTGTAAGAGCGATTGCTAACCTGACGGGATATAAGACGATTGATATCCTTAGTCCGTCTGTATTATTGGAAAGTGAGGAATGATTATGGAAAAACCTGTTTTAAGTCCGGATTTTACTATTGAAGATATTCATAAATTGAGAGAATATAATTATCACATTACAAAGGATATGACAACACAGGAAAGACGGAATTATTATACAGAACGCGGCAGAGCTTTTCAGAGAGAAATTGAAGCTGGAAGATTGCAGAAAATATAACAGACTGAAAACTTAACATCTTAAGAGTCGGTTAAAGGCATAATTTTTTGAAAAATAATCTTTACAAATAGAGAAAAATATGTTACTGTAATTATGCAGGATGGCTCATGTGAATTATTGACGGAAGAGTTCACATGGCAGGCAGGAACAGCATTTATGCTGTTCCTGTTTGGGTTAAATACAAAAAATGAAAAAAATTGAAAATAATGGTTTCATTTTTCGACAAAATATGATAGTATCTATCAAAGGGGATTTTTGCAACGAATGTAAGTTCTGTGAAAAGGTTCTGAAATCCTTTTGATAGAGCTTTTTTATTTGCAAAATGGAGAGTAGAATAATGGAAAACATAATAAAACCGTATCAGCTGCCCGAAAGGGAAATCGATATTCTCTATGTTATGTGGAATGCAGGCAGACCACTAATGGCATCGGAGATTACAGAGGCAGATGAAGAACTGAAACTGGCAACCGTACATACTACTTTGAAAAGAATGCTGAAAAAGAACCTGATTGAAGTAGTGGATTTTGCGAAAAGCGGCAATGTATTCGGAAGATGCTATCGGCCGACTATTAGTCTGCAGGAGTTTGAATTGGGAAAAATTTCTAATGAGTACAAGAACAAAAAATGCATGGATATCACCGCTTCGAATTTAGTAGCGGCATTATTAAAAGGTCAGGATGACAGGAAGGTTCAGGAAGAACTGGACATGCTGGAGAAGCTGATTCAGGAGAAGCGGGAGGAAATGAAGAAGGGGGATGATTAAGGGGAAGAGGAGTAATGGTAGATTTTTCGATGGTAGTGAACCTGTTTATATTCAGCAGCGCTGCAGTATTATTGCTGAAATATATCTTTAAGGACAACAAGGTAATTTTACAGTTGGACACACGGTTTTTGTTGATTTGCATGGTGGCGATGGTGTGTCGGATGCTGATACCGATAGAATCGCCAATCGCTAATAACATTGCAGTCAGTAAGGTGTATCCGAAGGTTTATAAGGTTCTGAAGGAACCAATTGTTGTCGGGGTAAGCATTATCGGAATTTTACAGCTTATTTGGTTTATCGGGGCAGTTGTCCGTCTGATTCAGATAACGTATTCTTATATAAAAATCAGCAGAGGGATACGGGAATGCACGGAAATTAAAAATCCCGGTATGCTTGAAATTATGGAACGCGTGAACCGGCAGCATAAACATCCGGTGAAGTTCCGGCTGGTCAGTTCAGAAGAAGGAAGCACGCCTTGCGTATTCGGTATATTTAAACCGTATATTGTGCTGACGGATATCGTTGTGACAGAGAAAGATTTGGAATATATTTTCTCTCATGAGATGGGACATTATTACCGCGGTGATTTGCTGATTGTGATTTTGCGTGAAGTTTTCAATGCGGTATATTGGTGGAATCCGTTTGCATATATGCTGAATGATTTAATTGCACAGGCACAGGAAATTAACGTGGACTTCGGTGTGCTGAGAAAATTGGATAAGACGGAAACCTATGATTACCCTGCATGTTTATTGAAGCTTTCAGTAGACGGAGGTAAAGATGTAGAGAGATGGCTGATGTCCTTTAAGAAAGAAGAATCTGATTTGCTTAAAAAGAGGATTCATCTGATGATTGATAACTTGGAAATCAGTAAAAAGAAAACGATAATGAGCGTTTTGCTTTCCGTGGTGATGGTGGGTTTGATTGTTGTCTGTCCGAACGTAATTAGTTTTGAACCGTATGGTATTCCGGAAGCTGATGCGGATGGAAGTTTTGATGTAGATGATGAGAATATGTATTATTTAAAGGACGAGAGAGGTATGTACAAATTATATATTGATGGAAAATATGCAATGACATCAGATATAATTTTAGATGAAAATATACCTATTTATTTAGAAGTTAAGGAGAAAAAATAAAATGATTAAAAGAAGTTTTTTAGTGGGACTTTCAGCAGTTATGATGTCGTTTATGTTGGTAGCTCCTTGTAATATGGTTACATATGCAAGTGATAGTTCAGCAGTAGAAATTGAAGACATGAATAGTGAAGATTATAGTACAATGCCTTATTCTGATATTATTAAATATAGGTATAAGATAGTAGATGGTACAAAATTGTATCGTCGTTTATATAATTATACTGAGCAATGTTGGATTGGTGATTGGGAATTTGTTGGAGAAGGATTTATAGAGCCGGATGTATAAGGGATAAATTCGGGAATGATGAGTTCAAATTTTTATATGTTATAAGAGTTAAAAGTGGTTATACGATATGCAATAATAAGTAAATATTCCCCACAGACAGTCAGAAATGGACTTGTCTGTGGGGTTTTATATTATAATAGAAAATAGAAGTCAGAAATATCAGTGGTAGCTGTAGAGAATATAGAAATTGGATGTTTAATTTCGTAAGCAACGAGCCAAGAGGCAGCGAGGGATTTAATGATAATGCACATACCAACAGAATGTATTTGAGAGGTGCTATGGAGAGAGATAAGTATCCTGAGATTATAGTCGAAAAAATTTTAGCAACAGCACAACGTCTGTTTTGGAAAGGGTAGTGATAATACAATGATACAGGATATAGCAGATGCTCTGGAGCGTGTTTGAAAATTCATTCTTACTATCTGTAGCGATTATCACTTCACCACTTCACGGTATATTTGTGCCAAATTCAGTCAATGCAGCCCACTACGTCTCCCTCATTTAGCACAAATCTCCTACGAATTGTGGCGTACAGCTGGCAGAAAACAATTTTTAAACACGCTTTGGGAGGAATAACAAAAGGAGCGATTTATCATCATTTCAAATCAGAAGAAGAAATTATGGTTGTTTTAAGTGATAAGCTGTTTTAGACAGTACCCCATCTGTGCTTGTGCGGGAGCGAAAGGAATGGAATGGTTTGCAGAAAATGAATGAGATAATCCGGTTTAATTAGTCTAATACAATGAGCACTGCGATTGGAATACAAGCTTACAGATTGTCTGATAGACACGGGAACTGGTGAGGAAGTAGAAACAGAATACCGGATGCGTGAAACACCGATTAACCGAAAGATTATTGAGGGTGGAAATGCAACTGGAGTATCACAGAGAAAAACGGATATGATATATATGAGCTGTTCTTAACGGGTGATGATACAGTTCAGGGCAGGATTCCTGTAAAGGTTGATGGTGGGGGTGCAGATGTGGATATTGTAGAAACTGCACTGCATAATTACAGCCATACAGGAAGATGGGAAGGAGTTGGCGCACATCTATTTGCAATTGCGTGACAGAAGAATGTATATTGATGAAAATGCTGTGCGGATATGCTAATACGGAAGGCAGCATTTTGCATATTGGCGTATATGATAACGATTACGTGGTCGGAATTGAAGATTCAAAAAGGATGTTGGAGAGTCTGCCTAATAAGATGAATGACAGATTGTGGATTATAGACAGTATCAATATTCACAGGGCAAGGAGAGTTGAAAATGTATGTTATGGAAATCATGTTCCCAAAGGGGATTCTTTTAGAAATCAAATTGTTGCACGTTGCTTTGCTTTTTACTTTTAAGAACTGTGCAAAATGTGTCGTTGTAGAAGCATTTGCACTTATAGCAGACATTAGAACGGTCAACAAAATATTTTTGGTTTGCTTATCATCAATTTGTTCAATAACACTGCGTATCGCATCAATTTGACAGCATTGTGCAATGCCGAAATAAGCATTAGCAAAGTAAGTCAAAAACAAACATGGAAAATCCAATGCCGGAGCCTTACCGGGGGTTACCTGAGATACTAAGTCTGAAATTTCCCTCATGCGAGAATCGTCGCTTTTGGGACTAAATACAGAAGGTGTATTTTCGCAGAAAACCTGATATTGTTTATAATCTATGTTATCAATCAAAAACTCCTTTTCAGCGAACAACGCCGAGGAGACTTTTGTTTGTAAAAACGCATACTGTTGATCTACCGCTATCCAAAAAGAGACCTCGTCCGAAATAGCGAAAGCACATCCGTTTAAGATTGCTTGGTTGATAATATATGCATAGTACTCAATGTCATTACTAATGACATTCTTATATGGCTTGAGAGCATAACCAACAGAACCTGTCCCTGCAAACAAGTCAACAACTGTTTTAATATGCTCGTTTTTGATTATAGGTTTACATATATGAGAAATAATACGTGCCTTGCTCCCCATATATTGAAGTGTTGAAATTTCATTATGCTGATTCATTTTATTTGCCTCAATAATTCGTTCAATTTAGGTAAATATATTGTCTATGGGCATTGGATATCTACGATTCTCCGTGGAGTTAATTATGTGTCAACTTGTCGTTGTTCCAATGCCAGTCCAATCAACCGATCCGTTTTGTCAGCCATAAACAGTGGAATGTTCAACACATCATCGTCCAACTTCAAATTGTCCAGCGAGAACCGCACACGGAGCTTGACTTGATTCTGGAACAGCTCCTTGAATTTCTTTAGGCTCTTGCTGGTGGTGTTGGCCTCGGACTTGACCTCTATAGGGAAAATATCATTATCCCGCTGGATAAGGAAATCTACCTCATAGGGAGGATTATTCCGGCTCCAGTACCGGGGAGCCACTTCAAACTGCGTGATTAAGGTCTGTAGCACAAAGTTCTCAGTCAGTGCGCCTTTGAACTCGGTGAACAAACGATTTCCTTCTCCGAAAGCCGTAGGAGCCAGCTGAGCCAGGCGGCGGAGTAGCCCCACATCCACCAGATAGATCTTAAATGCAGACAGGTCATCATAGGCAGCTACCGGCAGACCGGGAGCGGTGCTGCGGTAAATTTTATGCACCAGCCTGGCATCTACCAGCCACTGCAAAGCATCCTCATATTCCCGGGCTCGTGCCCCCTCTTTAACCACCTTGTAGATAAATTTCTTATTCTCCCTTGCCAGTTGGGACGGTATGGACTTCCATATCATAGAGATCTTCGGGAACTCGCTGATATTGGGGTGCTTGGCAAAGTCACGCTCATAAGCGCCGATGATTCCGGACAAGGCTTCCTGCATAGCAGAAACATCTCGTGCTTCCGTCCACATGAGCACTGGTTCCGGCATACCACCTGTAACATAGTACATCTTCAATTTCTCATAGAGCGGATTGAAAAAGGCATCAGGAATCGGCTCAATGATATCCACGCTCTCCAGATACTTGGCCAGATTTTCGTCGCCGTTGGCGAGCAGAAATTCCATGAAAGTCATAGGATTGATCTGCATGAAGTTGACTTTGCCCACCGGAAAGGAGGATGGCTTCGCCAAGGCAATCCCCAGCAAAGAACCGGCACAGGCAATGTGATACTGCGGAGCATTCTCACAGAAATACTTCATGGAGTTGATAACTTTGGGGCAGTCTTGTACCTCGTCAAAGATAATGAGCGTCTTTTCTGGCACAACTTTCTGGCCACTGGCCAGCATTAGATTCTGTAGAATGCGATCTACATCTTTGGTGGTCTCAAAAAACTGCTTGTATTCCTCGTTTTCATCAAAGTTAAAGTAGGCTGTATTTTCATAATAACGTCTACCGAATTCTTTGAGAACCCAAGTCTTCCCTACCTGACGCACCCCCTTTAAGATTAGCGGTTTGCGGTAAGGTGAATTCTTCCAATCCAGCAGCTTATTCAAAATCAATCGCTCCATAGATACACTCCTTCACACTTTTATAAGAGTTATTGTGTATTGTAATCACATTTTTATTATATGCAAAGCGCATAAAAAATACAACCCATATCACAGAATTATTCTTGTTTTAGGGAACAGTAATCACATTTTTATGCCTATTTAAATTAAAGAAAAGTCAAAATAGCGAGCTTACGGATTGTTTTCAAAGTCTTTTGTACCGGTTGATACGGTTTGGTCTGTGTAAGACAGATCAACCGGTTACAAACTCAGGAGGGCATAGATTATGAAGCACTGTATAGCAGTCACAGAGGTATTAATAAGAACTGTTATTGTTGACACAAAAGAATCCGGTGCAGACAGTCTGGAAAATGCCATCGAATGTGTGAAGGAAGCATACCAGGCACAGAAGATTGTCCTGAATGCAGAGGACTTAGTACCAAATTACACGACAGGAGAGCCTGCATCTTTTTGTGAGGCAGACTGGGTTGACCCTGAAAAGGTTCAGGAAGCGGAAGCCGATTTCACTCTATGAAAAAGGATTCCTTTTTGCTATAATGGATTTACTAATGGAAAGAATTCAATTGTAGGCTTATTTTATGGCGATAGGAGAAGAAGAAATATTTATGTATCTGAAACGCAAAATATATAAAAAACTTCTTTCATGGAAAGAGGAAAGTAACCTGACATTAGAAGTAACGGGGGCAAGGCAGGTGGGTAAAACCTACATCATAAGGAAATTTGCCAGTGAAAACTTTGCAGGCGCCATATATGTCAATATGCTGGAAGCTTCCGGCCAGGAATTTCTGGACTGCATCCAAACAGCAAAAGAGTGGAAGCCCGGGACAGAAAGACCGGCGCAGCCGCTCCACAAGGCATTATCACTTTATGATCCGGCATTCAGGGACACGGAGGAAACCGTCATTATTATTGACGAGATACAGGAATCCCCGACCGTTTATAACCTGATACGTGAGTTTACAAGAAACTTCAAATGCCGCTTCATCGTGACAGGAAGCTACCTTGGAAGGACGTTGAACACGGAATTTAAACTGTCAGCCGGCGATTTAAAATCCTTGCGGATAGAAACGCTGGACTTTGAGGAATTTACCGAAGCATTCAGACTGCATGAGACATATGAAAGGATGGAACTTTACGAAGCGGCACAACCGGAGGAATTTGGCAGACTTTCAGAACTTTTCCGGTTATATGCGGAAATTGGCGGTTATCCGGCGGTAGTGACGGAATACCTTGAAACAGAGTCGAAGGAGAAATGCCGTGAAAAACTGGAAGACATTATCCATCTGTTCTGTACAGAGTCCACAAGGTATTTTGACGATATCCTTGATACGGCAGTATATGACAATATCTTCTGCAGCGTTTCCCGTATCCTGATCAGGGAGAAAAAAGGTCTTGAGAAGGACAATTTCAGCGAAAGCCTGCAGAAGCTGGTGGTTCATGATTATAACAGCAACATCAGCAAAGCCGTGTGCAACCGCGCCATCATGTGGATGCAGAGTGCCGGCATACTTGACTTCGCCGGGAAAATTACAGAATGTAAGATTATGGATTTTAAGGGAAGATGCCGCTGTTACTTTACAGATTTAGGGCTGGCATATTATTTCTTCCGCAAGATTGGCGCCCCATCTTCCGAAGTGCAGGGGATGCAGCATGAAAACTTTGTATTTTTGGAACTTCGGCGCAGGGCGGAACGTCTAAAGGAAATCGCACTGGAAACACCGGCTTTTGCAACCTATAAAGGCGGAGAGATAGATTTCCTTGTAAAAAGCCTTCTTGGGGAGGAGCATCTCTATGCATTGGAGGTTAAAAGCGGAAAAAATACCGCCCCTACAAGGCAGAAGGCATTGGAGGACGGGAAAGTGGATTACCTGCTTCTCCTAAAAGGCGGCACGCAGGGAGGACAGGCAGGGAAGGTGCTTACCATTCCTATATTTCTGTTCCAGAAGTTTGAGTTTACCCTGTGATTTATAAGAAAGGAGCAGCCATGCAGAGATATTTGGAACGCAAGGCATATGGCAGGCTGAAGGCGTGGAAAGAATCCGTACACCATTCCACGCTGGAGATATCCGGCGCAAGGCAGGTGGGAAAAACGTACCTTGTAAACAAATTTGCCGATGAAGAATACAGGCAGAAGATATATATTAACCTGCTGGAATTTTCCGGGGAACTGTTTTTAGAAAAATACCACGAACTACGCCGGCAGATCAGCGGCGGATTAGTATGTGAAAATCCTGTACATGAACTGATCAGGCGTTATTGTCCGGAGTTTGAGGATTCCAAAGATACGGTCGTCATTATTGATGAGATTCAGGAATCGGCGGAGATTTATAACCGCATCCGGGAGTTTACAAGGAAACTGGAGAGCGATTTTATTGTAACGGGAAGCTATCTTGGCCGGATTTTAAATAAAGAGTTCAGGTATTCGGCAGGTGACCTTGACTCCCTCGAAATCCATACGCTGGACTTTGAGGAATTTCTGACCGCACTCGGCAGGCACAGTCTGTATGAGGAAGTGGATCTATACGGCGGCAGTGATGCGTCTGTATATCAGGAACTGCAGGGACATTATGAGAATTACTGTAAGATAGGCGGATATCCGGGTGTTGTACTGCAATATCTGGAAAACGCGTCCTTAGAGGACTGTCAGGCAGAACTGCTGAAAATCATCCGGCTTTTTACAAGTGAGAGCAAACGTTATTTTGAAGATATTTTGGACGACGCCGTTTATGACAATATGTTCTCCGGTGTCGCAAGGATTCTTGCAAAAGAAAAGAAAGGGTTTGACAAGGACAGCTTCAGCGAGGAGCTGCAGGGCATCGTCGTAAAGGATTATTCCGGCAATATTTCCAAGGCATCCGTAAACCGGGCAATCAACTGGCTTTACAGCTCCGGCATTATCGGTTTCGCGGGGAAACTTCCGGAATGCAGCATTATGGATTTTAAGGCGAAAGCAAGATGCTATTTTCTGGATATGGGTCTGGCAAATTATTTCCTTACAAAAATCGGATGCCCGAAAGATACGGCCGCCGGAATCATCAATGAGAATTTCGTGTATCTGGATCTGAAACGGCGTATTACCCATCCAAGCGAGATTGCGCTGGAAACACCGGCATTTGCCACGCTTGGAAATGGTGAGATTGATTTTTATGCCCAGGCAGTTCCATCGCAGAAGACATATGCCATAGAAGTAAAGGCAGGAAAGAATGCGGGCATAACGGCAGCCACCGCCCTGGAAAACAAAAAGGCGGATTATCTGCTGTACGCCAAAGGAAATACTAATGGCGGAAAAGCAGGCAATATCATCACAATCCCCATTTACGGGGTTTTAAAGTTTACATTTTCATAAAATTAAATAGGGTAAGTATGCAGAAAACCACTCCGGAAAGGGGTGGTTTTTTTGCGGAATTTTTTAAAGGAGGACAAGGAGATCATGAATAAAACAAGCAGCTTCACCAATCGGGAGAGCGTAAGGAAAAATATATTTCTGCGTTTGGTAAATTATGAGAGGAACAAAGAAGTCATAGAAGAAACAATATATATAAAGTTCCTGGATCTTGCAATCCTGTTCTATTGTGACTGCAGGAAATGGGGATTTGACGGCTGCTATATAAGTAAGGAGCAGATCCTTATGTGGAACAAGGATATTAAGGAAATCTTTCAGACGACGCAGGAAAATACATACTGCGAAAACAATACACTCGTGACATCCATAATGAATTTTTTGCCGCAAGAAGCAGTATATGAAGCGCAGGACGGGATGGATAGTACAGATAAGGTCATGATGGTTCTTACGAACAAATTAACTTATTTTGGCGCGGCAATGCGGTTAAATATTCCTGAACTGGAAAAGCTGGCAGACCAGCTTGACAGCAGCCTGTACCTGTTGCCCAGTTCTGTGCATGAAGTGCTCTCCATAGGTTCGGATTCCAACACAGACATCGCCTGTCTTACGAATATGGTAACGGAAAATAAAAGGATTCTTCATTCCCATAGTGCGTAGTTTGGTGTGCTTTTCCGCTTTCCCGTCATGCCGCCTATGGCGGCACAAATAATACATGAGGTAGGAGGAAGTTATGGAGGAAACAGAAACAATTGCATTTTCGCCGTATCTAAGCCCGAAGTTTATTGCTATCCTGAGAAAGTATTACGCTGAAAAGCTGAAAGAGGAACGGACAAAACAGCAGTATACCTATGTTTTTAACGCCCTATGTGAATACGCAGAGTGCGATTTCCTTGAAATCACGCAGGAAATAGTCAAGTCGTATTTTGGACAAAAAGGCAGTGTGATGAAATCCACGGATTACAATTTAAGCGTATTGCGTGCGGTGGCGCGCTATATGGATGAGAATGCGGATATTTTGGAGATTCGGGCAGGATACCTAACCCTTTTTTCCGTAGTCGATGTTATCTTTCCGGATATGCAGTTTCGTATAGAGGATCTGCCCGAACTGGACAGCATTGACAAAGTTCTTGCCTATTTTAAGTCCGAGGGCGACATGACAGGTTTTTTATCCTGTTCTATGGTACTGCGGTCAACGCTTACCACGAACGAACTGGTATCTTTAAAACGGGATATGCTCCTGCAGGATGCAAACGGTAATTTTGGAATACGTCTGAAACTGACAGGACATGCTTACCGCTTTGTAAAACTGCCGGAAGATATCGTGGAGCTGGTCAACCGGTATTCCATGCAGCGTACCGACAGCCAGCCATATTTTTTCCTGAATAAAAAAGGAAAAGCTGTCAGCGCAAGGGCACTGCAGAACCGGCTCCATGTGGCATGCACAGCCTGTGGCGTAAAGCCGTTTACCTACAACGACCTCCGCATCTTAAGCCAGGCGCTGATGATTAAAGACGGCGCACCGCTTGATAAGATTGCAGAGCATATCAATGTAAAAAACATGAATTGGTTCTTTCGCTATGACAGGGTAGTGGAAAGCCTGAAGGATTCGCCGGTTGATTACACACATTTGAAAATCGTGTGGCAGGGGTAAAGGATAGTAATACTTAGAAAAACACAATTTGATAATTTTATAAGAGGAGGACAAAAATTGGATAAGCCAATGACAACAGCAGATTTATTTAACAAAATCTGTGACATTTTAAAAGAAAAAGGAACATTCCCGGAGATTTTGGATTATGCGCTTGCAGAATCCACACCAATACCTATAACTACTTACGAGTTCAGTCTGAAAAATAATCTGGATTATGGAGGCAGTGAAGGGATATATTTAGATCTGTGAATGGTGACGTATACTGACAGCGGGACACAGAACAAGAAATTGGGGACTTTCAAGACGCTGGAGGACAGCCATGAGGCCATGCGCATCATAGGACAGCTTTTGGCGGATTTCATTGTCGAAGAAAGAGCTTATGTCAACGCCAACCTTGATGATTTTACATGGGAGGGAGCAAGTGTTCATGCCATTGACGAAAATGGAAAGAAGCTCGGATGGGGATATTCATGCACAAATATGGAAAGTGCTTTGGAAAAGAAAGCGGAACTTCTGAAAAAATATCCATGCGTGGTTATCCGGGACAATGCAACAAGGGAAGAAACGAGTTATTGTATTTGAATTGATGGTTGAATTGATGTTCATTTTTTATAAAACGGAATCATTGATATTATTATGCAAGTCAAGTATAATAAGGGTAATGCAACGGGAATTTTCATGATTTAGGGAAATTTTGCTAAACATATACGAAAGAAGGGTAACTATGGCAGATACAAATTTAGCACAGGCGGTCGAGGCAACAAACGACGCCAGCTCTTATGATACAAATGTAAAATTCCTGCTCGCAGACAAGCAGATATTGGCGCGGATTTTAAAATATGCTGTTCAGGAATTTAAGGATATGTCCATTGAAGATATTATGGACAGCATCGGCGCGGATATTGAAATCGGCACAAGACCGTTGGATGCAGGGCTTTCAAACATGGGACGTGTAAACATATCCAATACGGAAGACAATATTCCGGGAGAGGGAAAAATTTTTTATGATATCCGTTTTACTGCATATCATAAAGAAGCGGAAATGAAATTTCTGATTAATTTGGAGGCACAGCGTTCTTCAGATCCCGGTAAATTAGGGTATCATTTAGAGAACAGGATCATATTTTATCTTGCCAGAATGATTTCTGCTCAGAAGCAGACTGAATTTTTTCATAGTGATTACGACAGTTTGAAGCGGGTAAGAAGCATATGGCTATGTTTGGAGGACAGCGAGGATGGTGACTCCATTGAGGAAATCAGCCTTGACAGAAATACCGTTTATGGAAATAAGAGAAATTCGTATGACATAGACTTGATGCGGGGCATTATTATCAATATAAGAAATGGAGAAAACTTAAAGGATTCCCAAAACGTACTAATCTCCATGCTGGAAAAGCTGCTTTCCGAGATGGATGTAGAGGAGAAGAAACGTATACTTACAGAAAAATATGGAATGATAATGACAACCGAACTGGAAGGGAGGATGCAGAGTATGTGCAATTTATCTGAAAATATCAAAGAGCAAAGTATTAAAACGGAACGACTTAATGCCATTGAAAGGATGATTCGAGCCGGTGCCACAAAAGACCAAATTGTTTCTTTGGGTTATACTCAAGAAGAGTTGACAGAAGCGGAAAATATTTTATATACAAATGCATAAGAATTGCAGACTGCGAAGCACAAAAACTGTAGCTTGCTGGATTTCAGCTTAAAACAGGAAAATAACTGACACTCAGATTATTTTCCTGTTTTTTGATGATGGAGTCCTGAATCGTATGAAATAAGTCCTACTGGCTATTATATTTTAATTAATAAGGAAAAGATATGATGTACAAGCAGAAACCAAATAAAATTTGATTTCGATGGGCTTGACGTGATATATATCATGATATATACTGTGATATAGGGAGGTGCATGAAGATGATGATGGCAAAAGTATTTGAAAATGGCAGAAGTCAGGCTGTCAGACTGCCAAAAGAGTATCGATTTAGCGATGAAGAAGTGGCTGTAAATAAAATCGGTGATGTTGTTATTTTGATGCCAAAGGAAAACAAATGGTCCGGTTTTTTAAACAGCCTGAATCTTTTTTCAGAGGATTTTATGAGTGACGGGCATGAGACATTTGCAGCGCAGGAACGCGAGGCATTATGAGGTATATGTTAGACACAAACATCTGCATTTATGCTATTAAACATAGACCAGATACTGTGATTAAAAAAATTATTTCATATGATCCGGCAGAACTGTGCATTTCTGTAATCACATACGCAGAACTGATGCATGGTGTCGAGAAAAGTATGGCGGTGGAGAGGAATCGTATTGCAATGTCTTTGTTTCTCTCACCGATTACAATTTTGGAATTTGACGGACGGGCGGCTGAAGAGTATGGAAAAATTAGGACAGAGCTTGAAAAGAAGGGAACGCCAATTGGTCCGATGGACACGTTGATAGCAGGCCATGCCAAGTCAAAAGGGCTTATTCTTGTGACAAACAACACAAGAGAATTTAACCGTGTGGCTGGTTTAACAGTGGAAGATTGGACGCAAGAGCAAAGATAACCTGTTTTAACCTAAAAATTTTGTTTGGAATGAAAGTCAATTAAATGTTTTAGGCAAGGCAAAGAAAGAGTGGCAGCCGTCAACGGAGGTGTGTTATACTTTTGATAAAGGAAAACTAAGCCATATCAGAGCAATGATTTATGAAATGAGGAATTGTATGGAAAAAAGCAGAAGCTTCCTATGGGAATTGAAAATTTTGAACGGATTCGCAGGGATGGATTTTATTATGTGGATAAGACAAGAATGATTGAGGATCTTTTGGAAAATATGGCGCTTGTAAACCTGTTCACACGTCCGAGACGTTTCGGCAAGACTTTGAACATGAGTATGTTAAAATACTTTTTTGAAATTGGCAATGATAATACCTTGTTCGACAGAAAAGCACTCTTCGAGGGCTTGAAAATTTCAGGGGAAAAGGAACTCTGCGACAAATACATGGGAAAGTTTCCAGTTATTTCTATCAGCCTGAAAAACACTGCCAGTAACAACTTTGAGACGGCTAAGAAAAAAATGTGTTCCATCATCAGTGATGAGGCATCACGGTTTCTGTTTCTTGCGCAGAGTGACAGGCTGTCAGAGATAGAGCATAAACGGTACGAAAAAATAACCGAACTAAACGACAGCGGGGAGTTTGCAATGTCAAATGAACTTTTGGAAAACAGTCTTTTGATACTGACAAGACTCTTACACAGACATTACGGGAAGAAAACAATCTTGCTGATTGACGAGTACGACGTTCCCCTTGATTATGCGTATCGATACGGATATTATGATTCGATGGTAGGACTGGTCAGGACTTTGTTTGGTGCCGCGTTAAAAACGAATGACAGTCTGGAATTTGCGGTATTGACAGGGTGTCTTAGGATATCAATGGAAAGTAATGTCTCGGCAGATGCCGAGACATCAGAAAAACGCGTAAAGCGTTTTTCAAAGCCATCTCAAGGAGATGGCTTTTTTACCGGACTGAATAATTTTAAAGTGTATACTATAAAGGATGTGCGCTACAAAGAGTATTTTGGCTTTACAGATACAGAAGTGCGACAGATGTTGGAATATTATGGGCTTTCCGGCCAGTATGATGCTGTAAAGGAATGGTATGATGGTTATCTGTTTGGCAATCTTGGAATATACTGTCCGTGGGATGGAATCAATTATTGTGGCGACCTGCGCGACGGAAGTGTGACAGAACCGCAGAATTACTGGGTAAATACAAGCAGCAATGATATCATCCGGCAGTTTATCGACAGGGCGGATGCCACCACGAAAGATGAAATCGAACAGTTGATTAATGGCGGACATGTTAAGAAGCTAATCCATCAGGAATTAACCTACCGGGATTTGGATTCCGACATTGATAATATCTGGAGCATGCTCTTCACAACAGGATATCTGACACAGGATGGAAATGATGAGGACGGGATATCGACACTGACCATTCCCAATAAGGAAATCCACTGGATCTATGCACAGCAAATACGCAGCTGGTTTAAGGATGAAACTAAAAAAGATATCCGCAGACTTGAAGCTTTCTGCAGAGCATTTAAGGAAAATGATACAGAAGCAATTGAAAAGGACTTTACATCATATCTACGGAAAACGATCAGTGTCCGTGACACCGGTATCAAAAAGAAAATGAAGGAAAATTTCTATCACGGAATTTTGCTGGGGTTATTTGCAGGCATGGAGGGCTGGAAAATAAAGTCCAATGCTGAATCCGGTGATGGCTACAGTGACATCAACATAGAGATTGAAGACGAAGAAATCGGCATTGTCATTGAACTAAAGTATGCTGAAAATGCAACATTTGATACTGCATGTCAGGAAGCCATGAAACAGATTAAAGACAGGAACTACGAAGAAAAACTGATTGATGATGGCATGAAAACCATTTACAGGTATGGGATTGCATGTTATAAAAAACGCTGCAAGGTCGTATCAGATTAATCATGTATTTAATTGTAATAAAGCAGGGTTCATGTATTTTAGAATCCTGCTTTATAAAGAATTTTATCTTTTTGTTATACTTATAATATAACATATATAACAATTATTCGTTAAACAAGCCTTTTGCGAATAGTTGTTGCTGTCGCTTTTTATTACTCAATACCTGTGTTTTCGAATAACAATTTAGGAATGGGCATTTGCAACAGTTTGTGCAAGGTCTTTTTCTTTCAATGGTTATTGAGGATATTGCGGAGTGCGTTCCGTCATTGTCTTTTGATGAATTGAGAGAACTTGAAGCCGAAATTATGCAGTTGGCATAATCGTTAAAACAATTTAATATTTAAATAACAGCGTAAAGGCGCATGGAAACAGTAAAATGTAAACCATGCGCCTTTTTTGTGTCCAAAAGGAGGAACTCCTTGACATCGTAAGTGAAACTGCTGCCGCCGAGATGAGAGCTGCATACAAGGCAGGATTCAAGGACAGCGTGGCTCTGATGAGAGAGGTCCGGGAATAGAAACACGATATGAGCATTGCTTTCCATAACGGATGGCAATGCTTTTTTATGCACAGGGGCATCCAAAGGAAGTATGTCAGCAGAGCTGACGGATGCCCAGCGCGGCGGGCAGGGAGAGAAAACTTCCCTACTCGATTTGTTCCTTACTGTCCATTTAATAAACAGATAAGAAACAAATAGTAAACAGATAAAGATATTTTTCGAAATATGATGTATAGTAATACCACAGAAACACAAACTTCTTATCAATCACTATGGAGGGATATACATGAGTACAATTCTTCATACCGATAAATTGTGCAAATCATTCTCAAACGGTGGCTTGCAGCAGCATATCATCAAGAATCTTGATCTTGAGATCAGGGAAAAGGACTTTACTATTATAATGGGTGCATCGGGTTCGGGCAAATCCACCCTGCTTTATGCGCTTTCGGGAATGGATACTCCAACCCTCGGCAGCGTCTTCTTCGGTGACAAGGATATATCGAAATATACCAACGATCAGCTTGCTTTGTTCAGACGTGAAAACTGTGGATTTGTCTTTCAGAGTATTTATCTGCTCGAAAACATGACCGTATTCGATAATATCATGACAGGTGCACTTGTGATACAGAAGAACAGCCCTGAGCTTGTGAAAAAGACCGGGGAGCTTCTCAAAAAGGTCGGTATAGGTGAAAAGCTGTGGGTTAAATACCCGAACCAGCTTTCGGGCGGTGAGTGCCAGAGAGTCGGCATCGTAAGA